>JBAQYT010000240.1:0-31215 GCA_049787175.1 Candidatus Acidiferrales bacterium
GGCTAAAGCCTGTGCCACTGGGAACGCGAAAGCCGCAGAACTCGGCAAAGGCCGCCAATCTCTGCGCTCCAACTGCGCACGCAGAGTCACGATCAAGAAAATTCAACCTGACCGACCATAAGGAAAAACGCGGCAAATGCAAAAGATTGCGAGTAACCCACCCTTCGCAACAGCAGCGAAGGGTGGGCCCCGAAAAAGCAAGGATGACAGCGAAAGCAGATCCCTCACACCGTTCGCCTGAAAGACAGGCGAACGGGTTCGGGATGACAGTCGGGAATAGTTACGAGCCGGCTTTGAACGTGAAATCGACGCCGGACTTGTCTTCCTTGTTGCCAATGGTCACAGTCTGATCCTGAGTGCCATACTTTTCCTGCCAGGCCTCAATCGTGTAGGTGCCCGGAGGCAGGCTTTTCAGGTCGAACTTCCCGTCTTTGTCTGTTACGGCATAGAAGGGGTTGGCCATGACGGCAATGTAGCCCTTCATCCACGGATGGACGTTGCACTTCACCGGAATGGCGACTTCCGGCCGGGCGAAGCTATCCGTGATGGCAGGAGCCTTCGGCGGCTGCGATTTGTTCCATTCGCGGTTGTCGGCAGGCGTGGGATGAATGTTGTGAGTGGTCTCGTCGCTATTGATAACCGAAAGCTGCTGGCCGACCATCAGGGCGACAATGTGCGGCGCGTACATGCAGTTCTTTTGGTCAAGGGTCACGGGATCGGTCGGCGTGGGAAAAGAATAGTCCTCGGCGCCGCTCTTCACGTAGACAACGACGTTGCCGAGCGTATTGTCCGAGCCGGTGACGACTTCTTGAGGAAAGACCGGACTTGAATTCGCTTTGACGCAATAGGGGTCTGCGCTCATGTTGATGGGCTTGTACTTCGGCGCGGTACCATCGAGCTTAACGGTTCCGCTGATCGAACCCACGGTTGACATATCGACAGTCTTCTTGGCGGAGCTGGCCGCCGCGGGCTGTTCCTGTCCTGTTTCATTTTGATTCTTGCTGCAGCCGCCCACCAGAGCAGCGAATGCGACTGCCGCGATCCAACAAACAACTTTCTTATTCATAACGCGATTAGTCCTCCTGAATTTAAACTTGGCCGGAAAAATTGGATGACGCCTGTTCGGTTCGCCCAACGCCACACATAACTAGGATATTACTTTTTGGCGCCGGAGGAACCTGATTTTGCGGCCGAAGGAGTGTGGCCGGAGAGCGTGGCCTGCTCCTGCGGCGTAAGTTCAAATAGGTAGCGGACGAGAAGATTGGCTTCGTCTCCCGTGTAATGCTGGCCAGAGGCAGGCAACGCTCCGTTGAACACCCAGCGGCCGTCCTGACGAACGAAGAGGCCCGATGGCATAGCAGTGCCCGGAATGATGGTGGCAGGCTCCGTAATCCATCGTTCGGTCCACGCGGAACGGAGGCGCTGGCCAGCGAGCAGGAAATTGGGCGCGGTGGCGTTCTGGTCGTGCGCAGGATTGCCCGTTGCATGGCACTTCAAGCACGGCGCCGCAGGGCTAGTGAAGATACCGCGAGCCAGAGCGCGTTCCGTGTCAGTGAGCGGAGCAAGCTTCTCGGGAATAAATGGCTGCTGCTGAGAAGACAGCGCGCCAAAGAACAGTACGAGCTTGCGGATTTCATCGTCGGAAAGGAAAAAGGTGGGCATGCGGACTTTGAGGTAAGACCGGACGCCGTCGCGATCCTGATCCGTCGCGCTCAACGAAGGATTGGCGAGGAAGCTCTTGAGCCATTCGGGATTGACGCGCGCGCCCTCACTGGTGAGCACAGGCGGCAGATTGATGGCATTGTCGCCCTGATACTGCGGCAAGCCCATCAGAACGCTCTTCTGTCCGATAGCAATCTGGTGGCAGCCGATGCAGTTGTACTTCGTGACGATCCACCAGCCTTCTTGAATGGCGTGGCGCTGGTCCGTGGGAAGATATTGATAGCTCGGAGGAAGCG
Source organism: Candidatus Acidiferrales bacterium (assembly GCA_049787175.1). GTDB lineage: Bacteria > Acidobacteriota > Terriglobia > Acidiferrales > UBA7541 > DAHUXN01. The sequence continues at coordinate 1,959 of JBAQYT010000240.1, forward strand.
TTGATTGCGTGCTGCCGAGCAAGAAGGAAGTCAGCGCATCGATCTGCTGAGTATCGACATTCGGCTTGGGCATGCGCAGCCGGTCCATAGGATTCGGCTTGTACTTGCCTTCATCGAAAACGGCAGGATCAGCGAGCTTTTGGTCAAAGAAGCCCTTAGGATCGTACCAGTCACCGCGAGGCGAGCGCTGGCCGTCGGGCAGAACACCGTCCTGCGCCTTGGTGTAGAGTAACGCAAAATCGAAACGCCCGATGGGCTTGCTGCCTTCTTGGGTAAGATCAGTGCCGACGCGTGAGGCGTCTTCGAGGCCAGAAATCTCATGGCAGCCGGCGCAGCCGTAATGTTCAACAAGAGTTTCGCCCTTGGCGTAGAGGTTTGTGTCGTTGAGAAAGGGCGCCGGATCGTAATGGGCGCTGGCGTCCTTCTGGGTCATGAGGAAACTGGCAATGTCGCGAGCTTCCTGCCAGCTCAAACGGAAGTCCGGCATGATGGTCTGCTGCTGGACAACAAGCTCGTGGCCATCATTCGGGCATTTCGAATGCTCTTCGTCGAAGACGTAAGGCAGGCCGTGCTTGGCGTAGTCCGCAGATGTGAGATCGCGGTGCTCGTAGGGGCAGTAGGGCGCGGTGCGCACACGCGGGTTGTGGATCCAGCGGACGACGTAATCGTAATTCGCTTTTTCGCCCTCGCGGCTCAGATTATCGGCGACGTCGCCGCCGATTTTCTGCGAGCCTTCGCCGATGGAATGGCAGGCCAGGCAACCGAGCGAATGGAACAAGTCCTTCCCTTTGGCCGGATCTCCGGGCGTCTGCTTATCCAGAGCGGGGCCTTTTAACCCCTGTTGCCAGATGAATGCCGAGATGGCCTGAACTTCGTCAGGCTGCAGGCGGAATTGCGGCATTTGCGCCGTGGGATCGAAATTCCATGTATGCCCAAGCCAATACGGAATCCACTCCGGATGGAGCTTCAGCCGCACTTCCTTCAAATCCGGGCCGACTCGTTTGACTTCTTGCTGGAGGCTGTGACTCAGTTCGTCGAGTTGTTCCACCTGCGCGTCAATCTTGCTGACGCCGACGGTGAGATTAGTGGCCTCGGCGTAGAGGCGCTGCGCGGTAGCGTTATCGGGCGCCTGATCGCCCTGCTTATTGAGGATGGGAATCTGTTGATTGTCGCCAGTCTTTTCTTTCTCGAGGCTGGCGATTTCGCGAACAGTGTCCTGAAGCTTCTGGCCCTGGTCGTCGAAACCGGCGTAGTTGTGGCAGCCAATACAGCCGCGATCACGATAGAGCATTTTCGCTTCATTCAACACAGGAGCGTGTTCGGTCCAGGCGTCGGCGGAATGGCACTGCTGGCAGCCGGCCTGATAATTCTCCGGATAATTGAGGGGCCAGAGCCAGTGTTCATAGCGGCCGTGAGCCAGTTCAACGGTATCGAGCGCGCGCCCATTGCCGCCGTGGCATGGAGAGCAGCCAAACTGATCGAGCGGGTGCCACTTGAACAACTCCTGGTCGGGATGGCTGGTGAAGGGAGCGTCGTGGCTTTTCTGCAACCCGAGATCGGCTCGCGTGAGGGTCATGGTCGCGGGAACATATTTCGGCTCCATGCCCACATGGCACGACTGGCACCTGTCGGTGAGACCGACGCCGCCAATGTCGTTGATTTGCGTGCCCGGCGGATTGACATTGATCTGAATCAATGACACATCCATCTGGTGCACGGATTTCAGCAATCCTTCCAACTGATCCGAGTTGAGGCCGGGAAGCTTGTCGCTAATAAGCGCAGCCATGGCGGCCTGCGCGTCCTTCACGGGTTTGTCGACAGTTCCCTGCTTCGCCGTGAGTTGCGCTTTCTGATCCAGCAACTGGTTGAAGGTGTCGTTGAGCTGGTCGTAATTGAATGTCCTGGTTATCGTTTTCCCGCCGGCTTCGGGCCAGTCCACTGAATACGTTTTTGCCTCGGCATTTTGAACCGCTTTGAGACGGCTTTGCTTTTCGCCGCGGTTGGCGGCTGTGTTGGGAACGACTTCGTAATCGTAGATGAGCGATCCAACAAGGCTGCGGTCGGTCTGGAATGACGAAAGAACCGCGGCGCGCTGGGCGTCGACGAGATCGATCTGCTGCTTGATTTGGTTATCTTGCGGAGTGGCGATGGCTTCGGCTTGCTCGAGGGCGGCGCTGAGCTTTTGATATTCGGCGGACGATTCAACAGTTTTTTCCGCGGCCCGGCGGTCGCGTACTTGCTTTTGCAGATAATTCGAGTAGGAAGAGGCGAAACGGCTCTGATAGGAGCGCCACGGGCGCAGGCCAATGAATTCCTGGTAAAACGACCAAGTCACGCATAGCAAGAGCACGAAAATCGCGATCAGAATAACATTGGCATACGACCGGCTTTTAATCGGGTCGTCGGGCTGAAGTTCAGGCAACCGCAATCTCCTTCAAATGACAATGCTTGGCGCTCAAATGCTGAACCACGGCGTCTCCCAGATGTACTTAATGCGGAAAACCAACCGGAGGAAAATCGTCACCGGCACGAACAGCATGGTGATCAAGAGAATGTACATAGTCGCCGTCTGCAAGATGCTCATCTTCCGGTAAATCTTGCGGCTGTACGAAGTGCGCGTACAGATCCAGTGGATGAAGAGCGCCGCGAGAATGCCGTATACGATCAATGGAATAATGCCAAACAACGCGCGCGCGACGATGGCCGCCTCCGGCCGCAGACTCGCGGGCAAAATATGGGCGAGCCAACTGCCGTTGACGCCGAAAATCTGGTCGAGGTTCCGGTTGACGTTGAACTCGACGCGATCCGGATCCCAGGTTTGCGTGGGCCAATACCACATGAAGCCGGGGCCGCGAATAAAGGTTCCGATGCAGACCAACACCATCCAAATTGCCTCGAAGCCGATGAGGAACGTCCAGACCGCATGGCGGCGCTGTTTATAGGTGTAATAGCCGTTGCCAAGCGGGTTGGCGTCAATGAAAGGAATAGCCATCAGGCCAACGATGATTAGCGTTGGCACGATTACGCCGGCGATCCACGGGTCGAAGTATTCGAGCATTTCCTGCAAGCCGAGGAAATACCAGGGAGCCTTGGCGGGATTCATCGTGACGCTGGCATTGGCGGGCTCTTCCAGGGGCGCATTGAGGGTCAGGGCCCAGACCATCAAAATAATGGTGATGATGATTGCGGCGAGAAGCTCCTTGCGCATCAGGAATGGATTGGTGTGCAGCTCGCGCTCCCAGCGCGAACTGTATGGATAGGTGGTGCGGTGATGGGTGCGAGCAAGCTGAGGATCGGCCTCAAGCTGCGCAATCAGTCGGTCGTTCGCCAGCATGTTGTGGAAGGCGAACCAGGTAAAAAATGGCACAAGGCCCAGCATGGCCACGATGGGAATGTTATCCGGCGTGGAAATGATGACCCAGAGCTGGTGCCAATCACCAAACATTGTTACCGCTCACTGTTAACACCCACTGTTTGCGCTCACCTGCCGCCCGATTTTCTCAGGCGGACACTTCAAGAAACTTGAATCCGCAACCGAAGCCGCTTCACGCCTTGGTTTCTGATTCCAGCATGACAGGAGACGGACCTGAAATGCCGCCGTCCTTGCGGACGCGCCAAAAATGCACACCCATGAAGACCGAAGCAATCAGCGGAATCGCAATGCAATGCCAAATGTAGGCACGGAGCAGGGCGTTCGCATCGACAATCGAGCCGCCCAAGAGCGCGAAGCGCACGTCGTTGTACGGAGTCATGCCTAACTGCGGGCCGAATGGGCCCTGATGGCCAAGCAGCGGCGTCGCGCGCGCCATATTTGTCCCGACGGTGACGGCCCAGAAGCCGAGCTGATCATCGGGCAGCAAATAACCCGTGAATGAAAGCAACAACGTCAGAACCATCAGCAACACGCCGACGCACCAGTTGAATTCGCGCGGGCGCTTGTATGAACCGGACATGAACACCCGGAACATATGCAGCCAGACGGCCATCACCATCAGGTGCGCGGCCCAGCGATGCATGTTGCGCAACAGACGGCCGAAGGGGACGTCATTCTCAAGATAAAGAATGTCGCGAAACGCCTGCACTTTTGTTGGGTGGTAATAAAACATCAGCATGACGCCGGTGAACACGAGGACGATGAACAGATAAAAAGTGATTCCGCCCAGGCCCCAGGTGTAACCGTAGCGCGTGGCGTCGCGGTTTACTTTCGCCGGATGGATGTGGAAGAAAAGATTATTGAGCGTTGAAAGGGCGCGGTTGCGCGGCTCTTCGTCGTGCTTGATGCGGAAGATCGAACGGTAGAGCTGAGTCTCTTGAGGCTTCTTCAGCTCCTCGATCTGCTCTTGAGTCTTGACCTTGAGGACTTCGCCAAGCTCCCGAGATTTGCCCTTTAGCTCATCGAGAACGCCGGTCTTGCGGTCGCTCCCGTCCTTCTGATCTGCCATTCTTCCGCCTTTTCCTAGAAAACCGAAGACTAGGCGCTAATGAAAGCGCCGGTGTCGTTGAATTGGTTCGTGCCCGCGGCAGGGTCCATGATGTACCGCTGGCTCGAATCCACCAAAATTTGATTGGAAGGATCAAGCACGACGTGGCAGCGGTCCATCGGCCGCGGCGCCGGGCCAGCGAAGTTAATCCCCTCGCTATCGTATTCGCTTCCGTGGCACGGGCAGTGAAAGATGTTTTGGGCCTGCTCCCAGTCTGGCGTGCAACCTAAATGGGTGCACTGGGCAAAGATCACAAACAAACGACCGGGCTCACGCACCACCCAGCAGCGATTGGATTGGAGAAACCGCTGGTCGACTCCGAGGCTGTAATCGGCAACGTATCCGGCGTTGAAAGTCGTGGGAGGCTCAAACAAGGCGCGCGGGAAGAAATAGCGCAAGAACATCAAAAAATTAACGCCAAGATAGCCCCACAGGAAAGTCCAAATGAATCTGCGGCGGGTGCGATCAACATCCTTCTTCCGGGTATCAGAAGAATTGGGGTTCGTTGCGGCGAGCGGCGCTGCGGGAGCGCCATGTTTTTCAGCAGTCTTCGACTCAGCTTTTTCCGGCATCGAATAGTAAACGCTTTACGCGCAATATTAAAAGATGAATGCTTATGAAGCGCGCAGCAAAGAATCTTTATATGATGAGCGTCACGCGCTGTCAAGAGTTTCTCGCCACTTGTTTGCGCGAAAACGGTCACTCCGTTCCATCCGCGGACGAGTCACACAGCAGCGGCTGCTTTTACTAAATCGGCGAGCGCATGGATGAAAGCGGGCGAATCATTGAGGGAGGCCATCATATGAAATTCGGCAATTCCCCGCTCCCGCGCCTGCTCGCGCGCTTCGATGTTGATCTCGTACAGGGTCTCAATGTGCTCCGTGACGAACGAGATGGGAATAACAAGGAGGCGCCGGACCCCGCTGAGCGCCAATTTGTCGATGGTTGCGGTCAGCGACGGCTCCAGCCATTTTTGGCGGCCGACCCGGCTTTGATAGCACAAAGTGTGCGGATTGGGCCAGCCGCCGGCGGCGAGCAGGAGTTTCACGGTTTCTTCGATCTGGCCAGGGTACGGATCGCCCTTCTCGACGAGGCTAAGGGGCAGGCCGTGCGCGCTGAATAACAAGTGCACGTCCTCCGGTTGGCTCAGAGCGCGGAGTGATTCGTTCACGCGTTCGGCGAGCGCCGCAATGTACAAAGGATTGTCGTGAAAGTCATTAATCATTTTTACGAAAGGGCTCACGGGCGGGCGCACGGGGACGCCGTTGCCACGGTAAAGGCGCTGCCACTCTTTCAAGCTGCTGCCCGTGGTGGCAAAGGAGTAGTGCGGATACAGAGGCAGCAGAATCAATTGCTCAAGCGATTCGCCGCGAAGCTCGGCGATGGCGTCTTCGGTCAGCGGATGCCAGTAGCGCATGGCGACAACCACGCGCGCGTCAACGTCGGGCTGGAGAGTTGCGGTGAGAGCGCGGGCCTGGCGATTGGTGAGCTCGATGATGGGCGAGCCGCCGCCGATGGCCTGATAATGTTCGCGAACGACTTGCGCACGGCGCGAAGCGATCAGCTTGGCCAGCGGCTTTCGCGCGATGCCTGCACCCATGAAATTGATGATCTCCGGGTCGCAGAACAAGTTGTAGAGAAATGGTTCGACGGCTTCGAGGCGGTCGGGGCCGCCTAGCTGAAACAGAACTACGCCGATTTTTTTTCGCACAGTCACGCGGTTCGCTTCGGTTATGGGTTGGTTTGAATTTTGACTCCTTGTGTCACGATCCAGAAAATTCAAACTGATCCATCAAGCGTTTTGGGTATTACGGTTCGCGAATCTGCTGCTTCATTTGGGCAAGGTCTTTTTCGACGCGGGCGAGGCGACGTGCGACCGTGAAGTCATAGATGAAAAATATGGCCCAGAAGGCCAAGTAGGCCGCAAACAGGCTCCCAAAATTCTGCATGACTATCCTCCCAATGCCGTACGGCGTTCAACTTCGCGATTCTGATATTGCGTCTCGGTGCGTTCTTCGACCGCGAGGCGTATTTCTTCGGCTTCATATTTGAGGCGTTCGAGGCGATAACGCTGAATGACGAGAAGAATCATGAGAAAAGTCATCAGCGCGCTGCAGAAGAAAAATACTTTGGCCATGGTGGGGTCCAATTTTGCATCAGGACCACCGAACAAGACGGGTTGCGGATGCTGCGTGCGAAAGATGCGGATCGACAGATAATCGAGCGGAACGCCGAGGAAAACGAAAATTCCGAAAATGGCGGAGACAGTGGCGCGGCGTTCGGGGTCCGCAACCAATGTGCGGAGGATGAGGTAGCACACGTAGAGAATCCAGAGCACCAGCGTGAGCGTGAGGCGCCAGTCCCAAGCCCACCAAATCCCCCAGACAGGGTGGGCCCAAATCGGCCCGGTGATCAGAATCACGGACCAGAATGCCAGACTGACTTCCACCGCTGAGACGGCGAGCCAGTCCCATTTTGGCTGGCGCTTCCAGAGATAGGCGATGTTCGCGAAAAAGACGATGCCTGTGGCTTCCATTGCCGCCCACCCAGACGACGCGTGGAAATAAAAAATGCGCTGGATGGCATGCATGGTGGCTTCGTCGGGGGCGACGAAGAAGACGGCGTAGCCGGCTGCGGCAAACAGCAGTGCGGCGATCAGGGTTGCGAGACCGCGATTCTTCATGAATTTCCTGCCAAGCGACGCGACGGCGTACCCGCGCTCGCTCTACTCCTCCAGCAAATAATCAGACAGCATCCATGCCGTTGCGAAGAATACCACGTCGAATGCTACAAGCACCGCGAGCCATGTACGGTCGAGGACTGGAGTTTCCGCGAACAATTCCGCCGTGGCCTCCACCGAGGCGATCAGCAACGGAACCAATACCGGCAGAAGCAAGAGCGGCAACAAAACTTCGCGCATGCGGGCCTGCGTGGCTACGGCGGAAAAAACAGTGCCGGTGACGGCGATGCCGAACGTCCCCAAAATCAGCACAATGATAAGGCGGCCGATCACCGGCCATAGCGAAACGTTGTAGAGCACGGCAAACACCGGCAACAGTATCGCTTCCGTGATGGCCAGAAAGAGCAGGTTCGCGAGCATTTTGCCAAGATAAATCGAGAACGGGCTGACCGGAGCCATGCGCAACGCGTAAATCGTGTCGTTGGATTGCTCTTTCGCAAACGAGGGGTTGAGCATCAGCGAGCTGGCGAAGAGCAAGGCAATCCAAAGCAAGCCGGGGCCGTAACGGCGGGCTTCGGCGGCGGAAGGCTCGAAGGCAAAACTGAAAAGCACGACCACGATGATGACGAACGTGACCGTTGTTTGCAGCAGTTCACGGGTGCGCATTTCCGCGCGAATTTCCTTGCGGAATATGATGACGGCAGTGCGCGCAGCGTCCATCAGGCCCCCACCCTCAGCTCTTCCAGAAGCGGGCGTGGATCGCCGTCCACGCCGGAATCGCGTTCCACGCGCCCTCCGGCAATGGCGATGGCGCGCGTGAAGATGTCCGTCACTTCGTTTCGCGCATGCGTGCTCATAATGATGGTGCGGCCCTGGGCGCGCAGAGCTCGCAGCGTTGCGGAAAGCCAAAGAAGCCCTTGGTGGTCAAGGCCAGCGGCGGGCTCGTCGAGCAACAAAAGCGCCGGGGCGGCCAGCAACGCGCGGGCAATAGCCAGTCTTTGGCGCATGCCGCGGGAGAATGTGCGCACCAGATAATCCGCGCGCGTTGTCAATTTCACCGATTCCAGGGCTTGGGCGGCGCATTCGCGTGGGTGCTCGAGCCCGTAAAGGCGCGCAAATAGCTCGACGTTTTCGCGGGCCGTGAGCTCGTCATAGACGAGAATGTTGTGGCCAACCAAGCCGATTTGCCGCCGGATCGCCTTTGGGTCCGTTCCGGCGCCGGGGAAAATCACGCGGCCGGAAGTTGGCCTGACCAGCAACGCCGCCATTTTCAGAAGCGTGGTTTTACCGGAGCCATTGGGGCCGAGAAGCGCGACGCATTCGCCGGGAGCGATGGCGAGGGAAACTTTCCGCAGCGCAACGAATGCGCCGTAGCGCTTTTCGACTTGCTCGAAGGTGACGCCGAGTGAGACGGACGGTGGCGCGGCAGGCAAGGCGCGGCGCTCAGCCCTTCAAAAGGTCCCGCAAGATTTTTTGCGTGCGTTCACGCTCGCGAGCATAGTCCTGCTCGCTGATGGTGCCGGCCTGATGGCGGAGTTCCAGGCGAAACAAAGTTTCCTTCAACTCGTCGAGGCTGCGAGCGGCTTCGCGCTCGACTTGCGCGGCGGTAGACGGCGCGATTTGCGCGAGCGGCGCGACGGATGCTACGTCATGGGACAAGGAAGCCGCGGGCGCGGTCTGCACCGAGGGCCGACGCCAGAGAAAAATCACGCCCAGCAAAAACAATCCCGCGAATCCGGCGACCAGAATGTATTTCACGTTGTTGTCGAGACGTGGCGGCAGCGTAGTCGTCGAGGCGGCGGCATCCGCGCCGTCAGCGCGTGAATTGACCGAAGGGTTTTGATCGTCACTGGCGGCAGGCGCGGCCGCCGTGCCAGAAATCGAGATCGCCACCGGAGTGTTTGCGGCGACCGCATCGCGAGTGTAAATGTCGAATCCCTGTTCGCTTTCCGCGGGCGAGAAACCAGCGGCGGAAACTTGCAATCCGGGAGGCACGGCGAGGATGACGCGCTGCACGTCATAAACCGACGAAGCGTGAATGGTAGCCTGATTCGACGTGTACGGCATTTGGTAGGAAATGCGCACGCCGTTGTCGCCAGGACGAAACGGCCAGTCCACCGCCTCGACGCCGTTGCCTTTATCGATCGTGCCCTGGATCACGGGCATTCCGGTGGCGCCCCAAGCGGAGACCTGATTGAGCTGCGCGCCTTGGGGAAGCTGGAAGCGAAACGTTCCGTCCTTCAAGTAGTAGGCGACCGGCGGATTCGTCTGGTTTTGGATGGTGTATTCCTCGCCGACGGCCAAGTCCGAGCCCTTCGGTTGCAGAATAATGGCGCGCGTGGTGACGGTAAACGAGCGCGGATCGCGGGTCGGCTCATAAACTTTGATTTCAACAGAAGGCGTATTCGGCGGCACGGTCTCGTGGTAGAGAACGCCTTTGTAAGGGACGCGCAGCAGCATGGGGGCAGTCCCGAGCGCGTCGTTCGTGATGGTGAAATGGCCCGACGCGTCGGTTTTCACCGTCGCGACAGCCTGCATGCCGCCCTGCAACGCAAGCAGGATAACGTCGGCAGCGGCAACGGGCCGGTTCGTAGTCCCATTTTTCACCGTGCCGGAAACGGTGCCTGCCGCCGCCGGCAAGGCTGCGCCTAGAAGCAGCAGAACAGCGCTGGCGGCTACGCAACGCGCCATCCATGATCTGCACGCTGATTTGTGCAATTGCGATTTTGTCGATGTGAGCATTTTTTAAGATTTCAGCCGGCTGATTAGCGCGTCTTCTCCGACATTGCCTGCCGCGTGGCCGCCGTGGGCGCTCCACCAGTCAGCTTATCCATGTCCGCGATAACGCGCGCGGCTTCGATTTCGAGCGAGCGCTTCATTGCCTCGTAATCTTCCTCCGAGAATTTGCCAGCACGATGTTCGAAGCGCAGGTCGCGCAGATTCTCGTAGATTGTGTCGCGCCGTTCCAGCAATTGATCGAGGCGCGAGCGATGCGGCGCGAAGTCGTAGGCTTCAAGCTTTACGCCGAAGACGAACCATAGCGTCGCGATTCCTATTGCAGCGCAGCACAATGCCACGAGAATCGCCTGGCTAGTCATCGGACTCCGCATCTATGTGGGCCGCCATCTGATGACGCGCACGCGCGATGAGCTCCGGCGAGATTCGCGGCGCCGGCGCGACAACCGTGCGGCGCCTCCATTGCAAAACGACGAAACTCACGAGAATTGCGCCGGCAAGAAGCATGACGATGGGCATCAACCAAGCCCAAAGGTCGAATCCTCTCGCGGGCGGAGAAATCAGCACCGTAGGTCCATATTCCTGCACAAACGATTGCAGAATCAGGTCGTCCGACGAGCCGCTCGAGATGCGCGCGTCAACTTCCTTCAGTTCCTTCTGCGCCGTTTCGCAGGGTCCGGCGAACGCGCCGCCCATGTGCGTGCACTTCCCTGCCGCGTCGCTGCAGCCGCCGCACATGCACATGACCTTGGTGCCCAATGCCTTTGCGCGCTCGCTCTGCGCGTGTGCTGGCTGCACGCAAGCCATCGCCAGGACAAAAGAACACGCGAGCGCCGCGAATTTGCCGCGCTTAAGCATTTCAGTCATTTCCGTGAACCACTCTTACTGGGAGGCCCGAGCTTGCCGCGCCAACCGGCGCCGTTTCGCGCTCGGCGTGAAGCACGATTTGCGGCTGGCGGTTTGGTATCAAAGCGAGAATCGTTCCGAGCACCAGCACCAGACCTCCGAGCCAAATCCAACGCACCAGAGGATTGAGGTACGCATGGATCACGGGACTATTGTCTTCTGGACTGCGCCCCGCGTAAACCACGTAAAGATCCTGCGCGAGAGAGGAATGCAGCGCGACGACTGTTTGCGTCACTTCGCTGGCGAGATAAAAGCGCCGCTCAGGAAACAGCATCATCAAAGAGCGCTTCCCTTCGAATACTTCGATGGTCGCGCGCTCGGCGGTGTAGTTGCCGTTCGACGTGGAATCCAGGTTCTGGCAAACGAGAGTGTACGGCCCGATATTCAAATGCGAGCCGACTTCCATCTTGCTCTGCACGTTTTGATTGAACGCCTGGCCGGATATTCCGATAAAGATCAGCACGATAGCAAAATGAACGATGTAACCGCCGTAACGGCGGGTGTTGCGCATGGTCAATTGACCGACCGAGGACAGAAGGTTCGCGCCACTGCGGGCGGAAAGAACGCGCGCACCGCGGAAAAACTCCGAGAAAATCGTTAGCGTGACAAATGCGCCAAGAATCAGGCACATCAGCGCGTAAAAATTCCGGTCGCCCAGCGCAAACGCGACAATTCCCGCCACGAGTCCCCCGCCGAGCGGCCATGCGAAATTGCGCTTCAAGCTGGAAAGCGAAGTCCGCCTCCATGCCAGAAGCGGTCCGACGCCGGTAAGAAACAATAGGAATAGGGCGATGGGGATATTGACTTTGTTAAAAAACGGAGGGCCGACGGTGATCTTGTTGCCTTCGACCCATTCCGTGAGAACGGGAAAGAGCGTGCCCCACAAAACCGCAAAGCACGCGGCTAGCAGGATCAAATTGTTGAAGAGGAAGCTCGATTCGCGCGAGACGATCGAATCAAGTTGATTGTCCGTTCGCAGATAGTCACGATTTTTCCAATACGCCGCCAGGCACACCACAAAAATAATCGCGAGGAACGAGAAGAACCACGAACCGATCGAGGATTGCGCAAACGCGTGAATCGAACTCACCACGCCGGAACGCGTCAGCGACGTTCCTAGAATGCTCAGCATATAGGTGATGAAGACCAGCCAGACATTCCACACGCGCATCATGCCGCGCTTTTCTTGCATCATCACCGAATGCAAAAACGCCGTCTCAGTGATCCACGGCAGCAGCGATGCATTCTCGACCGGGTCCCACGCCCAATAGCCGCCCCAGCCAAGGACCTGATAGGCCCAGTGGCCGCCGAGCAAAATTCCGACGCTTAGGAAGGCCCAGCCAACCATCGTCCACTTGCGGGTGATGTGAATCCATTTTTCTCCCGGATATCTGCCCAGCAAGGCGGCCAACGCAAATGCGAACGGCACCGTGCATCCGGTATAGCCCAAATAAAGCATCGGAGGATGAATATCCATCTCCGAATACTGGAGCAGCGGCGTCAAGCCGTGGCCGTCGGCCAGCGCAACCACGTGCGGCGCTCCCACAGCGCCAATCGCCCCGACCAGGCTGAACGGGCTCGAGACAAAATTATTCAAAATCAGGAAAAATAATTGGATGCCGCCCAAGATTACGCCCACATACGGCATCAATTCCGGGTGCTTTTTGCGATTGGAGAAAAGCGCGATGAACGCGTAGATCGAAAGCAGCCAACTCCAAAAGAGCAGCGAGCCTTCCTGGCCCGCCCACAGCGCCGCGAATTTATAAAACCCCGGGAGGGCGCGGTTACTGTGCTCCGCGACATACGCCATGGAAAAATTGTTTTGGAAGAAAAGCGTAACGAGGCAGAGGACAGCAAGCGTGACCAGCGGAAAGATGGCCAGACCAGCGTTCCGCGCGCTCTTGATGATCAGCGGCCGCCGGGTGCGGATACCGATGATTCCCGCGACCAGGGCGTACCCCGCCGCAAGCAGCGCCAGGATTAGTGCGAAGGAGCCAATGACGTCCACTGACTTATCTTGCTCCCTTTAGGTGCGAGGCTCGGCCGTGCTTTGCGGCTGGGGTTGGGCTTGCGTTTGCGATTTCGACGGATCAGCCATAGGTTGCTGGCCAGGCGTCGCTTGATATTTCGACGCGCACTTTGCCTGCACTTGATCGGCGACAAAACGGCCGTCGGGCATCAATTTACCTTCGGCTAGAGCTTGCGCGCCGCCTTTGAACGTGTCCGGAAGCGGCGAATCTCCGACGTAGCTTACCGGCAGCGTCTTGCCTTCCTCGGTAAGCGTAAAATCAATGCGGCCTGGATGATGCGCAATCGATCCGTCCACCACGTTTCCGCTCACGCGCATTCTCTGATGGAGAGCAGGCCCCTGGAGTGCACCGAGTTCGCTGATGGTGTGGTAATACGTCTTGCTTTGTGAAGCGCCAACCCAGCCAAGCCACACTAAAGTACCCACAATTATAATTGCCCCAGCAGAAAATTTCGTTCGAGCGCTCATTGGAACTCCCAGAGGCTTGTGTTTGTAACCGCGAAGTTTACCACAATTCGGAGGCTATTATAGACACAAGCAGCCAACCGGTAGTGACTCAGATTGATTTGGCGGCGTAGTTTCCGGTAATCCAACTACACGTCCACTTGCCGGGCGCGCTAGCAACCCATGCCGAAAGATGGCCATCTCACTCTCGACCAAGTTCATGAACAAGGTTGATTCTATTTTATTCGCTGGGTTTCTCCTCGCAGCCGTGTCTTGCTTTGCCAGACAAGCATCGGCCCCGCCGGCGCCACGCATTGTCGATTTGACCGCCGCGGACGGAGTAAAGCTCAAGGCGTCGTACTTTCCGGCGGGCAAACCAGGGCCCGGAGTTCTGTTGTTGCACCAATGCGACCGTGATCGCAAAATTTGGGACGGGTTAGCGCAACAGCTCGCCGCCGCAGGTATCAACGTGTTGACCATGGATCTTCGCGGCTTTGGCGACAGCGGCGGCACACCGCACAATCGCGGCAAAACCGGGCCCGTTGAACCTCCCGAGGAAATGCAGAAGTGGCCTGCCGATATCGACGTCGCTTACGAATACTTGAAATCACAATCCGATGTGAAGCCTGGACTCATCGGCGTAGGAGGAGGGAGCTGCGGAGTAAGCAACGCAATCAAGACGGCCATTCGCCATCCCGAAGTGAAATCACTAGTTCTGCTCGCTGGCCCGTCCGATGTTAAAGACCGCATGTTCCTGCGCCAATCCAAAACACCTGCATTCCTTGCTGTCTCTGACGCTGATCCATATCCTCTAATGGTTCCTGATACGGAGTGGCTCTACCTGGCGAGCGCCAGTCCGGGAAAGAAGTTTGCCCACTACAAGACTGGGGGCCACGCCGCAGAAATCTTTGCTGTTCACCCTGATTTAATGACAGCGATCGTGGATTGGTACACTGTGACATTGATCAAAACGCCGGGACAGGCTCCTTCCTCCACCAATGCCCCTGCGATTCTTGCCGAAGCCAAGACTTGGGATCTGCTCGAACAGCCGGGAGGCCCTGCCAAGCTGACGCAAGCTCTCTCCGAGGCCCGCCAAAAGGACCCCAAAGCCTCTCTGGTGATGCCGCAGATCGTTGCTGAATCCACGGACAAGAATCAGAAGACGCTGGAAACCGGAATGCAGCAAACGATTGATGAGATAGGGGACGAACATTTTGAAGCGGGAGACGTGAAGCAGTCGCTGGAGATCGCCAAGCTGGACGCTCTCGCCTATCCGAATTCGCCTGCGGCTTATTTCCTCCTCTCGCAGGCTTACGCATCCCAAGGGCAGAAAAATCTAGCCCGGCAAGACGCGGAGAAAGCGCTGGCGCTTTTACCCTCCGATAAGCTCTACGGGCCGGATATCCATGAGGAGATTAAAGAGGCCGTTCAGGACATTCTGAAGCAGTTGGATGCCGTTCAATAGCCGGAGTTCGTACGTCACGACTCGTAAACGAATAGCGATCACTCACTCTCCAGTTGGCGATAAATCCCCATTACACTCACGATGCGCAGAGTTTGTAATTCCTTGGCGGATTGTCGGGAATCCGCAGGTTACGACCAAAACCTTGATAAACGCGGTGATCGGAAAGTGAGTCGCTGCCAGCCAACCGCAGACTTACTGAGGGTTAAGTCCGAGAAAATACACTGCGAATGACCGCGCCCGAATTCAGCTTCAAGCGCCGAGCTTGCTTTTCAGGCAAAACTCAAGCTCGGGAGCAAGCTCAGTGATGTTCATTCCCGCTGAAACCATGAACTTGCAACTGAGGATGGGCTTGGGTTGGTCCTCGTCAGGAAGCTGACAGCTTACGCGGCAATACTGACACTCCTGGTTCCAGCAAAATCGGCCGTACGGAATCGTCTCCGGACTAATGAACTGAAAGCATCGCAGAAGAGAGTTGCGCTCCGGCACGAGGAAGGTTTTCCCCATCACCGTAATCTCGACCAAACGCTCGTAGGGACGAAAAATTTCCGCCGTTGCCATGGACCCGCCTTCGTTCGGTGTTTGTTCCATGGCCATCACAGTACGTCACGGAACACGGGTCGGCAACTAGCGCAAGTGGAAAAAGTGTCCAAATCGCAAACGCCCCGCGAGGTCGCGGCACACACTGTTGAGACAAACACCCGTTAGACGTGCGCGAGATTGCGATACTCCGCTTCCGAGGAAGCTGGCAACAAAACCCACAGCGTGTACACGCCCAGCGCCGTGCCGAAGGGAATATGCAAGAGGGCGAGAATACCCGCAATGATCCCGAGGATGCGGCCCCAACTCTGACGCTCGAGCAATCCCCACGCCGTGAAAAACGCCAGCGCGGCTTGGAGGATCAGCAGCCCCGACGCAAAGGCCAAACCGCCTTGAACGATTCGGCTGAGTGGATCACCCAACACGAAGTGGGGAACAAATTGGTTCAGCACAGCCGGAAGAACCATCCGGCCAACGAACCAAACCCATCCAACGGCGAGCGCGCGAAGGGCTCCCGCAACAATCCAGAGAATTCCCAGGATGCGTATATGGGAATTGACGCGATTCGAAGGGACCACATATATGGGCACGCGTTGGGCCGCGGCTACTTGCTGATACGCAACCGCCCCCTGCAATGGACGACCACAGTTGTTGCAGAAATGCGCACCCGCGGCTGCTTCCGTACCGCATTGATCGCAAAACACGGTTACCTCCTTGCTTGCTGGGCTACTTCTATCGTGAGATACGCGGAATCGGGGCGAAAAGTTTCAGAGGTGGCACTCGATCTGAATGGAAGAGACGACTCAGAAGAACTGACCCATGCGGCGGAACTTCTGGTAGCGCTGGTCGATCAACTCCTGGGGTGAGAGCTTCGATACTTCATCAAGCACCCGAGTCAGCGCTTCGTCAAGCATCTTTGCGGCCGCGTCATGGTCCGTATGCGCCCCGCCTTCTGGTTCCGGGATAATTTCGTCAATCAGCTCCAACTCGAGCAGGTCTTTCGGCGTGATTTTCAGGGCTTCGGCGGCGAGTTCCGCTTTGGAGCCGTCCCGCCACGTGATGGAAGCGCAACCCTCCGGCGAAATCACGGAGTACACGGCGTGCTCGAGCATCAGAATGCGATCACCGACGGCCACGGCAAGCGCGCCGCCCGAGCCGCCTTCGCCCGTTATGGTAACCAGGATGGGGACAGGGAGGCGCACCATTTCGCGCAGATTGCGGGCGATCGCCTCGGCCTGGCCGCGCTCTTCGGCATCCACGCCCGGATACGCGCCCGGAGTGTCGATGAAGACCAAGATGGGCCGGCCAAATTTTGCGGCTAGCCGCATCGCACGCAGGGCCTTGCGGTAACCCTCCGGCTTCGCTTGACCGAAATTCCGCGCCACGCGCTGTTTAGTGTCGTGGCCCTTTTGGTGGCCGATGACCATCACAGCGCGTCCATGGAACTTCGCCATTCCGCAAACAATCGCTGGATCGTCCGCAAAAGCGCGATCTCCGCGAATCTCGCTGAAGCCTTCAAAGAGGCGTGGAATCAAATCGAGGGTGTAGGGCCGCTGGGCGTGACGCGCAATCTGCAGCTTTTGCCATGCTCCCATGTGGGAGTAGAACTCGCGCTTGAGCTCGCTGACTTCCTTGCGCAAACGCGCGAGTTCCTGCGCCGCCTTTTCATTTCCGGGAGCCAGGCGCACCAGATCGTCCACGTCGTGCTCGAGCTCATCCAGTTCGTGCTGTTTGCGCCGCTTTGGACTCAAAAGAGTTCCTCTGTGACGATAATCTTTCGCTAGGCGGTTTGGGCGCGAAGTAGAGCGACCGAGTCTGGTCCGCAGATCGCTCGCACTCGATCGACCAATTCCGGAGCCGGCTCAACGCGCCTTTCTGCTTCCAGCGTTGCCGTGACTCCGTCCTGCGAGGTCAGTTCGAACGCGACGCGGCAGCGGCCGGGACGTTCCGCAAAGAGCGCCTGCAGCTTGTCCATCGTTTTCGTATCTAACGCACGAAGGTCCACGCGCACGCGCATAATATCCGTTTTTTTGTCCGGGAGCTGCTCCAACAAACGGATGTCCGCGGCAACGAACCGCGTTCCCGCGTCTTCGATACTGACGCGCCCGCGGATGGCCAGCGGCATGGTGCCCTTTAGTATAGTTTCGTAGCGCTGGAAAGCCTCGGGAAATACGAGCGCTTCGACGCCGCCGGTCTGGTCCTGGACGCTGCAAATCGCCCACCGCGCGCCCTTCCTTGAACGCATAGGCCGCGTTTGCACGATGATGCCCGCGATGATTAACTCTTCCCCATTCTGTTTCTGCTCAAGCGCTCCCAGCTCGACCACGCCCAAATCGTGCAAGCGTCCCGCGTACTTGGCCAAAGGATGTCCTGAAACGTAGAAGCCGAGAACCGCGTGCTCACCGGCGAGTTGCTGATCCTCGCTCCAATCTTCGGCTTCCGGCAGAAGGTTTTGCGCATCGTCAGCAGGCGTTTGATTCGCGCCGGCCAGAAAAAGCCCGTGTTGTCCCACGGTTCGCTGGTGCTCCATTTTCTGGCCATGGTTCATCGCACCCTCGATGGCTGACCACAGGCGAGCGCGCGGCGCGCCAAAGCAATCCATCGCGCCCGCTTTGACCAAGCTTTCCAGGACGCGGCGATTCAAGAATCGGGGATCAATGGCTGAGCAGAATCCGTAAATATTAGGGAACGTGCCGCGTTCGGCGCGAGCTTCACAGATAGCTTTTGCCGTGTTCTCTCCCACGTTCTTAATCGCGGCTAAACCGAAGCGGATATCTTCGCCGACGGGCGTGAAATACAGGCTGCTCTGGTGCACGTCCGGTGGCAAGACGCGAATACCCATTCCGCGGGCCTCGTGAATATATTTCACAACCTTCTCCGTGTTGCCGGTTTCCGACGTGAGCAGCGCGGCGATGAATTCTACTGGAAAATGCACCTTGAGATACGCCGTTTGGTACGCCAGCAGCGCATAGGCGCAGGAGTGCGACTTGTTGAAACCGTAGCCGGCGAATTCCGCCATCAAATCGAAGATCTTCTCCGCCTTCTTCGCCGGAACCTTGCGCGCCGCGCTACCGGCGAGGAACTTCTCGCGCTGCGCAGCCATCTCTTCCCTTTTTTTCTTGCCCATCGCGCGGCGAAGAATGTCGGCTTCGCCCAGCGAAAACCCCGCCAGGCGATTGGCGATCTGCATGACTTGTTCCTGATAAAGAATCACCCCGTAAGTTTCCGATAGAATTTCCTCAAGCTCCGGCAAATCGTAAATGACTTTCTTCTTTCCATGCTTTCTCGCAATGAAATCATCGATCATTCCGCCCTGAATCGGGCCCGGACGGTACAGCGCGTTGAGCGCCGTCAAATCCTCCAGTCGCGTGGGCTGATAGCGCCGCAAGATCTCACGCATGCCGTGCGACTCAAACTGGAAAATGCCGGACACGTCAGCTCGAGCAAAGATGGCGTATGTGTCCGCGTCGTCCAGCGGCAGCTCGGAAAGCTTGATTTCCGCGCCGCGATTCTGTTTGATGAGCGCGACCGCGTCGTCAAGCACCGTCAACGTGGTCAGACCGAGGAAGTCCATCTTCAACAGGCCGATTCTTTCCAGCGCGTTCATGTCGTACTGCGTCGTGATTTCATCGCGTGAAGAACGGTACAACGGGACGATTTCCATCAACGGCCGCGGAGAAATCACCACGCCGGCAGCGTGCGTTGAGGCGTGGCGAGCGAGGCCTTCCAGCCGAAGGGCAACCTCGATCAATTCCTTGACTCGTTCGTCCTTATCGCGCTGAGCGGCGAGCGGGGACGAACCCTTTAGCGCATCGTCTAGCGTGATGTTCAACTGGTTCGGCACAAGCTTCGCGAGGCGATCGACTTCACCATACGGCATGTCCAAGGCGCGGCCCACATCTTTTAGAGCCGCCTTCGCGGCCATCGTGCCAAACGTAATGATTTGCGCGACGTTCTGTTCGCCGTATTTTTGGCGGACGTAATCGATCACTTCGCCGCGGCGCCGCATGCAGAAATCAATATCGATATCCGGCATGGATATTCGTTCCGGATTCAAGAAGCGTTCGAACAGCAAATCGTATTGCAGCGGGTCGACATCGGTGATCCGCAGGGCATAACTCACCAAACTCCCGGCCGCCGAACCACGGCCCGGACCCACGGGCACTCCTTGCGCGCGCGCGTAGCGGATGAAGTCCCATACGATCAAGAAATAGCCGGAGAAGCTCATCTTCTTGATCATTTCGATTTCATCACCCAGCCGCTGTTCGTACACCGCCAGTGGATGCCGCAAGCGCGCTTCTTTTTCCTGCCGTTCGAGTTGCGGCACGCGCTCGCTAAAGCCCTCGCGCACCACGCGTTCGAAATACGAATCCGTGGTTGTGCCCGGCGGTACTTGAAATTCCGGGAATGGATTCTGCACGCGATCGATCTTGACATGGCAGCGTTCCGCGATCGCCATGGTCCGCGAAAGCGCGTCCGGCAATTCATGAAAGACCTGGGCCATCTCCTGCGCGGTCTTGAAGTAAAACTGATCCGTCGCGAAGCGCATGCGATTCGTCTCGCTCATGGTCTTGCCGGTTTGAATGCAGAGCAACACTTCTTGAGCGTGCGCGTCGGAGCGCGTCAAATAGTGGCAGTCGTTTGTGGCTACAAGCGGTATGCCCGTTTCTTTCGCAAGATGCACGATTCCCTGGTTCACTCGCTTGTCTACGTCGAGCCCTTGGTCCTGCACTTCCAAGAAGAAATTCTGCTTTCCGAAAATCTCTTGCAGCCGGTAGGCGGACGCCCGCGCCTGCTCATGCCGGTTTTCGAGCACATGTTCGGTGACCTCGCCGCGCAAGCACGCGGAAAGAGCGATTAACCCACGGCTGTGCTTCGCCAAGAGCTCGTGATCGATGCGCGGTTTGTAATAGAAGCCGTCCAGAAATCCTGTGGAAACTAAGCGAATGAGGTTCCGGTATCCCTCGTCATTCTCGCAAAGCAGCACCAGGTGATTCGAGCGCTCGGCATCCGCGCTCTTGTTCTTGTGACTGTCCGGCGCCACATAAACTTCGCAGCCGATGATCGGCTTGACGCCGCAAATCGCCGCCTGATGGAAAAAATTCGCTGCCGCGAACAAGTTGCCGTGATCGGTTACAGCGACCGCTGGCATTTTTTGCCTGGCTGCTTCCGCGGTCAACTCGCCAATTTCGCAAGCGCCGTCCAAGAGCGAATAATCCGTATGTACGTGTAAGTGGACGAATTCTGGGGAACTCATTGCGTTGGTATTTTAATCCGGCGCCGCCGATTTAGCTATGACGGAACAATGCGCACAAAAATAAACCGTTCACAAGCAAGCAGCCGAAAGCCCCCGAATTCAGCGGCGCGCTGACTTTTTTCGTTGCGCAGATAATTTGCCCGCCGCTTTGCGTGCTGGCAGCGCATGCGGACGCTTCTTCGCGCCGCCCTTGACCTCGCGAGGAATCGTTTTGGCCGCGGCTGGCTCCGCTGCCTTGATGACTGGCGGAGGCTCTTTCCCCGCGTCCGACTCGCGCTTTGCTGCGCGGCTTGCTCCGGCGCTCTCCAATGCTTTGCCGCGCTTTTTCTTTTTTTCCTCTTTCGGCTTGGGCTCATCCTTGATGCCGGCGAGCTGCTTCAGGAGTTTTGTCACGTCCGGCGGAGTTTTGCCTCGGCCCCGCAATTGAAGGTCGAAAAACTGCTCCAAAATCTTGTCGAACTTCGGGCCCCGCGCCACGCCCAGGCTTTCCAACTCCGCCGACGGCAAACTCAGCCGCATGGGACGCCACTTTTGCAGATAGTTCCGAATCTTGCCCGCAGCCTTCGGATTTCGAAATTCCGCGGTCATGAATACCAGAAGATCGGTTGGCGTCGTGGAAATGACTTCGTATGCCTGCCGCGCCGTCTTCGTCTTGCTTCCTCGAAGAACCTGCAATAATTTCTTGGCTTCATGGGGAAGGTGAAGAACTTTGGCTGCTTCGGCGGCGGAGATTTCCAGACTCTTGAGCACGGCAGCCATGCGCGGCTCCAGCCTGCGGAAAATGTAAAAAACGGTTGGTAGCTTGTACCGGCCGCGAATTCCAACGGCCACGAACCCTTCCTTGGCCTTCGCCAATCTCGCCAGACCCTCGTAATCCGGCCGCCTGCGTTGGAGCTTCGGATGAATAATCTCGAGCAGCTTGTGAGATTCCCATAGCTTCAAAATGCCGGACGCAGCATCTTCGCGGCCGACGTCCATCAATTCTTTGCCGGCCGCCCGCTTGTCAATCGTTTCATGCAGGCCGCGCTCGATGGCCAAATCGAACCACTCTTGGGTTCGCGTCTCCATCTTGAAACCCATGCGAGCGCAGAATCGCAAGGCGCGCAGCAGGCGAATCGGCTGATTGGTGAATGCGTGAATGGAGAGCACGCGAACCTCGCGGCGTTCCAGGTCGGCAAGCCCATTGGTAGGATCCAGTAACAATCCGCGCGAAGCCTGATTGAGCGAGATGGCTACCGCATTGATCGAAAAATCACGCCGCCGCAAGTCCTCCATCACGGTCGACCATCGCAACTCCGACTTGGCGCCCGGGCGTGCATAGAATTCGTCCCGCGCGGCGGAAATCGAGCCGTCTACCTCGCCGGCAAAGATCAGCTCATAGTGCCGCAGCCGCTCATCTTCCAGGACGACGCGCGCGCCACCCTTCTCGAGTTCCCGCACCATGCGTACAGGATTGCCTTCGATGGTGAAGTCCAAATCGCGCAGCGGCATGCCCGAGATCAGGTCGCGGACAGCCCCGCCCGTCAAATACACATTCGAATCCTGCGCGCGGGCAAGCTCCTGTACGCGAAGCAGCACAGCACGCTGCTCGGGTGATAGCCGGCTTTCCAATAGGTACATGTAGTCAGGCATGGATGATTGCGCCTCCAGCAAATCTCAAAACACGTTTCCTAATCGCGCTGTCCCCAGTAACTCTGCTTCTATGCCCGCGGATGATGTTGCTTGTAAACTTCTTTTAGCCGGTCCTTTACCACATGCGTGTAAATCTGGGTGGTAGAAATATCTGCATGGCCCAGCATGAGCTGGACCGAACGCAGGTCAGCCCCCCGCTCAAGCAAATGCGTCGCAAAACTGTGGCGCAGCATATGCGGCTTTAACTTCAAACGGAGCGCCGCCTGCCTGCCGTAGTCCGCGAGCTTTTTCCAAAAGCCGATGCGCCCGATGCGCATGCCAAATCGATTCAGAAACAGATAAGGCGATGCTGTCTTGCCAGCAAGTGCTTGGCGGGAGCCATGCAGATATGACTTCACGGCCGTAATCGCCGTGCGTCCCATGGGAACCAGGCGCTCCTTATTGCCTTTCCCGATGCAGCGCACGCAGCCAGTCTCCATCTGCAGGTCGCTCAAGCGCAGATTCACCAATTCCGATATGCGCAGCCCGGCGGAATACAACAACTCAATCATAGCGCGGTCACGCATTCCCACCGGGGTCGTCACGTCTGGCTGCGCCAGCAAGCGGTTCACTTCATCGACGCTCAAATGGGCCGGAAGCCGCATGCGGAACTTTGGCGTTTCCACGTAAGCGGAGGGATCTTCCGCAATGGACCCCTCCGCTTGACAGAATCGCAAGAAATTTCGAACGGAAACCAGATGGCGCGCCACGGACCGGCTGTCCAATCCCGAGCGATACAGAGACGTCAGAAAATCGACAATGTCGTCACGGCGGAGCTGAACCAGGGTGCGGCCGCGCCCTTCGGTAAACTCTCGAAACTTTCGCAGATCGCGCCCATAGGCCACCATCGTGTTCTGCGACAGCCCTTTTTCCACGCGCAGGTAGTTCAGGAATGCGCTGACGACGCCTTCCATGTGTGTGCCCTTTTGGGGTCAGCTAGTACAATGCTCGGCCCATGGAACCCGCTGGTCTGCTGGACAAAATCGATGTGCAGCCGTTCCCAGTCGCCGCAATCGAAAAACCAACACCGAACCACCCCGAATCCCAGTGCGACCGGAAACCCCATGCGTCCTGCACCGAAGCAAGCGATCCCCTCAGCAGTCGAGCTAATCGCTTCAATAGATTAGGGATGCGGGATGCCACCATGGAGCAACTTCCGCCAGCGGCATTCCCGGTTGACGAACACTTGCTGGTTGCGAAAACAGCCGCGAACTCGGCCGACAGACAGGCTAGGGGGAACAGCGGAAGCAGACTTGAGAATCTGCCCTTCTTCAGCCACTCCGGCGGCACTCCGTTCCTAACCCTTTAAAAAACAATGACTTGACAACGCTCGATGGTGACAATAACATATGCGCCATTCTTTACGCAACTGCTTTCCAAGTTGAGGCGCCCAGCCGGTGAAGAAGCCCACCACCGCCACAACGCACAAAAAGGCCATGGTCATCCTGCTGGATAAGACCCGCGCCCAGGGGTACCTGAACCCTGGCGCCCTGGGGCAAACTGCTGCGGTCGAACTCCTCACGCGCGAGGGTGAGTATCTGACCCTGGACATCGCGAAAGTGAAGAGCATTCATTTTGTGCGGGAATTCACGAACAACCATGAACCCGAGCGCAAAACGTTCCTCAGCCGCCCAAAACTGGATGGTCTGTGGGTCCGCTGCCGCTTTCGGGACGATGACTGCATCGAAGGGATTATCCCCAACAATCTGGTCGAAATGCTCGAAACTGGCGTACGCCTCACTCCTCCCGACCTCCACGGAAACAGTCTGTGGGTATTCATACCGCCTGCGGCCCTTACCGAAATCAAAGTCTTGGGAGTTGTGGGCATCGCTCGCCGCCAAGCTACCGCTGCGGCGGCGTTGCCGTCTCAGCCTAAGCTGTTTGAGGAATGATCCATTGCGGCCGTGAGAACGCCGTCTCGTCCCGCGTCGCCAATCTGTTGTACATTTCCATGGTCTTCTTGTGGGCTGCCGGTTAGTTGCCGGCATGTGAGAAGCCTTAACGTTGGGAGGGATCATGAAGCTCAAAGAAATCGCCGCGCGTCTGGAATGCGGCCTGGAAGGCAACCCTGAAGTCGAAATCATCGGGGTTGCGGGAATCGAAGACGCCCAACCGGGTCAGCTTACATTCCTTTCGAATCGCCGCTATCGCTTGACCGCTGCGAAGACGCGAGCGGCCGCGATCATCGTCGGGAAGAAAGAAGAGGGGATTTCCCTTCCCCTGCTGCGCGCCGACGATCCCTATCTGTCATTCGCGCACGCCATCGAGCTTTTTTATAGGGCTCCTCGCTACGAGCCCGGCGTCCATCCCACCGCCGTGGTGTCAAAAACGGCCACGATTTCGCCCGACGCGCACGTTGGCCCGTTCTGCTTTGTAGACGATGACGTGGTCATCGGCCGCAAAGCCGTTCTGCACAGTTTTGTGAGCATTTACCGCGGCGCGCGCATAGGCGACGATTTTTTCGCGCATAGCCATTCCGTTGTCCGTGAGAATTGCCAAATTGGCAATCGCGTGATTCTCCAGAACGGCGTGGTCATCGGAAGCGACGGCTTCGGCTTCGCGCGCGAGAAGAATGGAAGCTGGCACAAGATGCAACAAATGGGCCCGGCCATCATCGAAGACGACGTCGAGATCCAAGCCAATAGCGCCATCGACCGCGCGACGGTCGGTGAAACACGCATCGCGCGCGGCGTTAAAATCGATAACCTCGTTCAGGTCGGCCACGCTTGTAAAGTCGGCGAAGATACGCTTCTCTGCGGACAAGTCGGCCTCGCCGGCTCTTCCATCATCGGCAATCGATGCATCATGGCCGGACAATCCGCCGCGGCAGGACACCTTCACATCGGCGATGGTGCAGTGCTTACGGCGCAAAGCGCTGTTTCGCACGACGTGCCGGAGGGCGCGATTTTTTCCGGTTCGCCCGCGTTTGAAAATAAAAGCTGGCTGCGCGCCACCGGCGTGTTTCATCGCCTCCCTGAATTGCAGCGCGAGCTCCGCGCCCTTCAAAAAGAAGTGGAGGGTTTGCAAGCGAAGCTGGGGCAAAGATAACGGTCTCCTACGGCTTCAGGTCAGCGGGGAGATCCCAAGCCGGCGGCGACGGCGGCGCGCACCCGCTCGAGCAGCTCTTCCCGTTCGTCGACCGCATATTGCGTGCTGTCGATGGCCGCGCCAAAGCGCAGCAAAATCTCGCCCGGCACAGTCGCCAGCTTTCCCTTGGGCATGCGTTCCCGGCTCCCTAATATCGATACGGGCACGACAGGCGCGCCGGCCCGAATGGCCATGACGAATGTCCCTTTCTTGAATGCCTTCAGCGTTCCGTCGCTGCTGCGGGTCCCTTCCGGAAAAACAAAAAACGAAATCCCGTCCCGCATAACAGCCACTGCCCGATCGATGCTGGCAATCGCCGCGCCTCTGTCCGAGCGGTCCACCGGAACAATTTTCCCGAGCCGCAGCGCTGTCCGTACCACTGGGACTTTGAATACTTCTTGTTTGGCCAAGAACGAAATGCGCCCCGGAACGCCAATCAGTACCGCGGGCGGGTCCAAATTGCTTGTGTGGTTCGCGGCGAACACGCATACTCCCGGCGGAATATTCTCGACGCCCTCCGTGCGCACGCGCACGCCCGTCAAGCGCAGGGCAGCGCCGATTCCCCATCTCCCCGCGCGATACAGAAAGACGCTCCTCCCAGTGAGCAAAGAATAGGCAATCACCGGCAGGCCAACGACTATGATGTACAGCGCGAGGAACGTCACGCCTGCGAAAGTGCGGATCATTGGCTGGTCATTGTTGACTGATCATCGTTGACTGATCATCGTTGACTGATCATTGTTGGCTGATTATCGGCGACTAATCACCGGCAGGAACTTATTCAGTTAGTTCGTTGTTCCGTGCAGGATGCCGTCGAGAATCCGTTTTTGCCGGTCGCTCGCGCCCGTAATCTCCGAGACGGAATAGGTTTGGACACCCCGCTTTCCAAGCGCAAAGGAAATGTCGCGCTGGCTTCCGTTTCGCTGAATACGCACTTTGACCGTGCCCCCCGGCGAATGCTCAAACAGAAACCGCATCGCGGACCGGCCGAACGGACGGTCATCAAGTTGCAAGAGAACGTCACCGGCTTGCAATCCCGCCTGTTCCGCACCGCTGCCCGATGTGACGGAAGAAATTGCCACGCTTCCATCCCCTGTTCGCGAAGTTTGGAACCCCAAATCGGCGACTTCGCGCTGCTGCGTCTGTGCTTGCAATCCCGCGACGCGCAGGAAATCGTTGTACGGAATCTCATCCGTGCCGGCGGCATATTTTGCAAAGAATTCCTTAAAACTTCGCCCTGCAATTTTCTCCACTTCTTGCTCGACTCCCGCGCTGTCATCGTAAAATCTGCCGCGGCGCGCATAATCTTCATTCATCGCGCGTAAAACGTCGTCCAGCGATTTGCGGTTGTTGGTCGCGTCGCGAATCGCCAAATCAAGCATCACGCCAAGAATCTGTCCCTTGTTATAATAAGAAATGCTGGCCTGCGGCGCATCATAGTAATCGTATTTATCGAGCCACGTGTCGAGGCTGGATTCTTCCGCGCTCTGCCACAAATGCGCTGGCCGCGCTTCGAGCGCGGTAAACTGCTGCCCAAGATCTCCATAGAACTGGTCGTGCGTCCACAGGCCCGCGCGCACCATGGTGAAGCTTGCATACGTACTGGTCACTCCTTCGGCGAACCACAACGCGCGCGTCCACATTTCTTTCGTGAAATCCACCGGCTGCAAAGTCTGCGGACGAATGCGCTTCACATTCCAGAGGTGAAAAAACTCGTGCGCGGCAACGCTCGCGGCGGCAGCGCCCGACGGTACGGTGATGGCCGTGCAATTCGAGTGTTCCATTCCGCCGCCACCGATTTCGCCGAACGGTCCAAAATGAAAAATGAACATATACTCGCTGAACGGCACATCGCGCATCATTCCGGTTTCGTATCCTACGATCTTTTGCAGCGCGTCGCTTAATTGCGTTTGATTCCAATCCGTCCCATCGACAACAACTCGTAAATGCGCCTTGCCGGCGTCAAGATGAAATTCTTGAAACGCGCCAATCTCCGCGGGCGCATCGACGAGCGTGTCATAGCTGCTGGCGAGAAAGCTGGCCTCTTTGCCGGGCGGTAGTTCTTCCGCGATGTGCCAATGGGCGGGTAAATCCTCGTATATAACTTCGGACTCTTCCGAGCGCCGCGTAGGCACATAAAAAAGCACTTCCGCCAGATTCAAGTAAGCATGATGCGCGTTCAGTTGCGAGGAAAACGGCCCCACATCATCCCAGTAATCATCGTATTGAATCGTGACCACCCCTAAATTTGAGGGCGAGTCGGCGTTTTCGGCAGAGATTCTCCACGTTTGCTTATCGAGTTTTACGATATGGAGCGGATTTTGGGCTTCGCCGCGTCCGGCAGTTGCCTGGACTTGAGTTACGCGGTAGGCGAAATCGCGAATGTCATACGTCGCATTCCATGCCGGCATCGCGACGATCAGATCGTGTCCGGCGTTCGGCACCTGCATAGTCACGTGAAACATGTGCTGGTCAGGATGCGCCAGCGAAACCGAGTATCGGATGGTCGCGCTGGCGCTCTTTATCGGCGCCAGCATTGCCACGGCAACAAGCAATGGAAAAATTCCGCACTTCCACGCTGCAAGATTCATGATTTGTGCGTTGCTGCTCGCTTCCCCAGCGCTTCAATCAGCCGCCCCGAAAGCCCGTCGAAACTGCCGTTGGACATCGCCAGCACAACGTCTCCTGAATTGAGTTTGCCTGACAAATATTCCGCGATTTCCGCCGCGGATTCAAACGACTCGGCCTTCCTGCCGTGCTCGCGAATCGCTGCTGTCACTTCTTTTGGATCAAGCCGCTCCTCATCGGATAACAGTTGCGCGCGATTCACGGGACCCAACAGGCTTCCGTCCGCCAATGCCAGCGCGTCCGCCAGCGCGTCCGCGAAGACCTTGCGCCGCATGGTATTCGACCGCGGCTCGAACGCGGCCCACAATCTCCTTCCGGGCCAGCGGGATCGCGCCGCTTCGATTGTCGCGCGAATCGCCGTCGGATGGTGCGCGAAGTCTTCCACTATGGTGATGCCGTCGACTTCACCTTTGATTTCCATCCGGCGTCGCACACTTTGGAACTTCGAAAGCGCGGCTTCAATCGCCTCTCGCTCCACGCCTCGCCCGAGCGCCAGCGCCACGCAAGCGAGCGCGTTCATCACGTTGTGCCGGCCCGCGAGCGGCATGTGAATGCGGGCAGCTTCTTTGCCACGATGAACGATGCGAAAGTGCGTCATGCCCTCGCGCCATTCGATATCTCCTGCGCACCAATCCATCTCTCGCGATAAACCGTATGTTTCCACCGGACAGAATGCCTTCTGCGTGCAAGCAACCAGATTTTCCGCCTCGCCCCACACGAGAATTTTGCCGCGCCGGGGGACCAAGTTCACCAACCGCCGGAATTGCAATTCGATGGACGCCAAGTCTGAATAAATATCCGCATGGTCGAATTCGAGCGAAGTCAAAATTAGCTGCTCCGGGTGGTAGTGCAAGAACTTCGGCTGCTTGTCAAAATACGCGGAGTCGTATTCGTCGCCTTCGATAACGAATTCTTCGCCGCCGCCAAGGCCGTAGCTGCGTTCGCCGAAATTCGGCACAACGCCGCCGACAAGGAAATTGGGCCGCCGCCCCGCCGCGTGGAAAATCCACGCCAGCATCGCCGTGGTCGTGGTCTTGCCGTGCGTTCCCGCAATGACGATCGGCGTGCGCCCCGGCAAAAACAGTTCTTCGATTGCCTGCGGCATCGACCAATACGGAATGCGCGCATCAAGCGCCGCTTCGAGTTCCGGATTGCCGCGCGAAACCGCATTTCCTACGACAATCAAATCCGGCGTAGGCTGCAAATTCTCCGCGCGAAATCCCTCCTTCCATGGAATTCCCAGCGACGAAAGCAGCGTCGACGCCGGCGGATACACGTTTGCATCCGAGCCAGTCACGGTGTAGCCGCGTTCTTTCAGCATTCCCGCCACCGGGGC
>JBAQYT010000250.1:0-1994 GCA_049787175.1 Candidatus Acidiferrales bacterium
GGATTTTGCTGGCGATTGCCTTTGCGGCGTTTCTGGGGCCGGGGCTTGGAAACGTGATCATCGCGCTTACCATCACAGGATGGGCGGGCTACGCGCGTTTGGCGCGCGCGCAAGTCTTGCAGGCGAAAGAAATGGACTACATCGCGGCAGCGCGTTCGCTGGGCGCTTCGCACGGGCGAATTTTGTGGCGGCATTTGCTGCCGAATATCATTCAGCCCGTGCTGGTGCAGGGGACGATCGCGTTGGCGGGCGCGATTCTCGCCGAGTCGACGCTGAGCTTTCTGGGCCTTGGCGTGCTGGCGCCGATGTCGAGCTGGGGCGCGATGCTCAACGATGCTCGCGGGCATTTGTTCGATGCGCCGCACATGGTGGTGTTTCCGGCGCTGGCGGTGGCGTGCGCAGTACTGGCCTTCAATATGCTGGGCGACGCGCTCCGCGACTGGATGGACCCGAAGACGCGAGCGTATTTGATTGTTACAGATTTGGCGCGGTAGCTCGAGTGCGGAATGTGGACTAGAAATTACCTCGTGGCGGAGGCTCGACGTCACTTTTCCCGATGTTACACACGTTGCAAAGGACCTGGAGATTTTCGAGGATTGTCTCTCCACCTTTGCTCCATGGCCTCACATGATCTACGTGGAGGCGGACGCCGTCGTTCGGTGTTGCGCCGCATAGTCGGCAACGTGCCCCGTCTCGCATTAAAACCAGGGCACGCAGCCGCCAGTTGATGTTTCGGGATGTTCTCCTCTCGGCTTTCTCTTTACGAATGTTGGATTCGGGCAGCGATTTACCTTGATTAGCCCATTCGACAAACTGTGCGAGCGCATTGCGCCATGTACGAAATCGGCACGCATAAGTGTTCCAAGAGAATCGAGACGGGCCGGGTCTCAAATCACGACATCGGGGTTGCCGTCCAAGGGTGGTCCACACTTCGACCAGGTTCTCAAAGAGCTCTTCGTCCGAAATATTCCGATTGATTGTGCGCTGAAGATCGGCCTTGTCGATAGCAGCGTTCCACGAGCCGAAACGCTCTGCTAGTGTACTGGCCGTAAACCTTCCCCTCTCGTTGTATTCGCGAAAGGTTACTCGATTCTTGCCGATCTCCTTCGCGACGCGACGCAGGTCCGCTAGCAGATCATCGTTCGGAATGTCACGGTGGAAATGTTCTAGGTCATAACTCATCGCTGCATAGTACGGATATGCGCAATGCGGCGTCAAATCACTAAGTTGGGGGGCCTATGCGAATTCGACGGAGACTTCGGCGCCGCGATTCGCGCCGACGGCTTTGGCGGCGCTGCCGCGATTGACGGCGACTTCAAAAAATCCACTGGAGCCGAAAATCAGGATGGGTTCGTTGGGCGCGCCGTTGCCGAACGTTTGCGCGAGGCGCGAAATTTCCGCAGTGCCAACGCGCATTTTGAAATTCGAGCCAGCAAGCACCTGCGGCAAGTCCTCCGGCGTGAAATTCGTCAGCAAGTTTCCGAAATTGTCCGCGCGCAACACGATGCCTTTGACGCCATTGCCCGAGGCTTTGGGCTTGGGCAGCGTGAAGCGGACGAAATCGGTGATTTCTTCACCGAAGGAATTGCTCTGGCCGTTTTTCGAGAGCCATGCGGCGACGGGAGAGAAAATGTCGCGGCCGTGAAAAGTGTTGCTGACTGGTTGCAGGAAATAGTGTTCGGCGGTGATGTAGCGGACGGTGAGCGATTCTTCGTTCTGATAGACCATCGAGAGCACTCCGTTATCGGGCGCGACAAAATAATGCTGGCCGGCGGTGACGAGCAGCGGGCGGCGTTCGGTGCCGACTCCCGGATCGACAACGACGACGTGGACGGTGCGTGGCGGAAAAAATTTGTACGCTTGTCCAATGGCGAGCGCGCCATCGAGCAGATCGTAAGGCAGCACGTTGTGCGTGATGTCGATGATCTCCGCATCCGGCTGGATGCTGAGAATGACGCCCTTCATGGACCCAACCAAGGAATCGGCTGAGCCGA
>JBAQYT010000263.1:0-17459 GCA_049787175.1 Candidatus Acidiferrales bacterium
CGATTGGGTCGAGACGCAAGATAATAGAGGAGGCGAAATTCGAGGGTGCTGAGCGGCAGCGTCCTGCCTTCGCGCTGTGCGCGATAAGAAATTGGGTCGACGCGGAGCGCTCCAATCTCAAGGAGCTTGGCCTCTTCGCCAGGCTGCTGAACGCGCCTGAGAAGCGCTTTCACACGAGCAACGAGCTCGCGGGGGCTAAACGGCTTGGTGACGTAATCATCGGCGCCGAGTTCAAGGCCAACTACGCGATCCGCCTCTTCGCCGCGCGCTGTGAGCATCAGAATGGGCAGACGACCAAGCCGGTCATCGCGGCGAATTTCCTTGCATATCTCAAGACCTGAAAGTTTGGGCAGCATAAGGTCCAAGAGCAGCAAATCCGGCGGCGATCTCCTTATTTGCGCGAGGCCGGTTGCGCCGTCGCTGCACGCGGTTATTTGATAACCGTCTTTCTCGAGATTGTAACGAACCAGTTCGACGATGTCTTTGTCGTCTTCGACGACAAGTATGCGTGCGCGCAGAGTCATCTTGGAAGAAGAGCATAACGGAATGGATTCGTGGCTTCAAGGCAACGGAAAGATCGTTACAGTTTATTTACATAGGAGTGAACGGAAGGTCTCGCGGGGGGACAACCGACTTGGCCGGAAATAGAGGATTTCAGGCACTTTCGTTTTGGAAACAGACTGTAAAGGCATTATGTCACAACGCGCGGCTTTGGAATCGTGAGAATCGCGACTTTAGGATGGACTTATTCGTCGCGGTGCTCTTGGTGAAGAGCCCTGGAGGAGGATGAGTCGAATCAGTCTTGACTTTTGATGCCCACCGTTTACTCATTCGCTTTCGTTCTTCCGCAGCCATACAATCACCATCAGACTTCAGGAGTTTGAATCGACGATCTGCTCAAAGCGGACCTCAAGCTTTTCGCCGACACCCGACGGTTCGCTGCTAAGCAGGATTGCGGAGTTCTTGCTCCGGGACATCTTGGGGGTCGTGGGGAATCTCCGGGCTCTGCTTGTCACGCCGCGGTCCCGGATCCGGATTCTCCGTCTCGCCAGAGCGCCCCTTTCGAGGCCGCTCGGGGTCTGGTTTCTTGGGATTTGGGGGCTCTTCGACCCGGAGTTTCATCTGTGGGAGATGCTGAGTGGACATCGTGGTCTCCTCTCGCTTGCTGCCCTTGCGCGCCGTTCCGCGACAAACTGCAAGCGGGACGGATCAATTGTCTACGCCGAATCGAAGTGCTTCCATAGAGGACACGCCTTAATCGAACAACGGACATTTATGTAGTAGAAGAGTAGAGGTAGGAGGGGCCGTTCACTTCAGGTAAATGACGCCACGGCCCCACTCGGAGGGTTGTGCGCAGGAGAACCAACGTGGAGTATAAGAAGTAATCATCACGGGAGAAGGATACTCTGCAGCTCTTGCGCATTCCATCCACTGAGAACTTTAGTTCTGCGAGAGATTTTCCGTAGGGTCACGTGAGGTACGATGAGCTCTCGTACGGTCATTTGCTGGGCACTTCCGGCACATCTTCGCCAAGGGCCGTGGCCAAATCAATCTGATGTTCCTGTTCATTTACCAGAATCCCCCGAATTTCTTCGGCCATTGCGTATTCACTGAGCGCTTCACATTGGCGGACACGCTGACGGTAGGCAGCGATTGTTTGCGTCTCCTGTTCCAAATCGTAACGAAGCATGTCTTCCGCTTTTTCGGAGGTACGAACTGGGAGAGGCTTGACGGCCGGCATACCACCGAGATAGTCAATCTGCTTGGCGATAATTAATGCGTGATTCAGTTCCTCAAGCGCGTGTTTCTCGAGTTCGGCTGCGATATTCATATACTCAGCGCCCTTGAGTACTTGCGAATAGACTACGTATGCTATGATTGCTTGATATTCGCGGGCCAAGTCCTTATTGAGCAGCTCGACGAGATCACCCCGAGAGACACCCTTCTGCGTTGCTGGCTTATTCGAAGTAGACATGTGACATCCTTTACCAGGCTGCGAAGCGGCAAGAATGCTTTGCCACGTCGCGTTGATTTTGTTATATGGCGTTTTCTAACTTTGTCCGGCGCGGCGGGCCTGTTCGGTGGCTTGGTCGAGTTGGAGGTTGCGGGCAAACTCGTCCACTTGCTTCTCGGCGTTCTCTTTGGTCAGACCATAATATTCTTGAACTTTTCCGACAAGCTGCTGGCGGTTTCCCTCAATGACATCCAGATCGTTATCGGTTAGCTTGCCCCATTTAGCCCTTGCCTGACCTTTATACTGCTTCCACTTACCCTGCACTTGATCCCAATTCATGGGTTGCCTCCTCTCAAAACCTAAGCCCCACATAGCTGGAACGACTGATGTTGTTAACAGAACCAAGGAGACAACATCTCTCGACCGCGAAGAATACTGGCTAAGCCTGAGCCTAGCGAGGGAATCGCCGTAGCAGCGGGCTGATATACGGAGGGAGAAGCTGTACATTCCGGGTACATATTCGAGCCTACAACAAAGCCCTGCTTGCCATACTGAATCGTACGTATTGCCGGTTCGAGCGAAAGACCTTAGAACAGAGCCTCACAGGGCAGGAACGTACTTGCCCCTAGGAGGCACCATGTTGGGATGGGCAGTGGTATTCCTGGTCGTCGCGATCATCGCAGCGATATTTGGCTTTTTCGGAATTGCTGCTGCAGCCGCGGGGATCGCTAAGATTCTTTTCTTCATTTTCATAATTTTGTTCCTGATCTCGCTGGTCGGCGGGTTGATGCGAAGAACGTAAAAGAGAACGCAGCCAGGGGGCGTCGCGGCATGGTTGACGACGTCCCTCTCTCACGGAGGGCATGATGAAAACTGCGACGGCCGTGGGAATTGCGTTGATTGTTCTTGCACTGATTTCGTTCGCCTATCAAGGAATCACGTATACGACACGCAGGAAGGTAGTGGACTTAGGTCCGATTCAGGCGTCGAGGACCCAGCACAAAACGATTCCGCTCCCTCCTGTATTCGGCGGGATTCTGCTCGTGGGAGGCATAATCCTGATAGTGGCCGGCGGCAAAAACCGACCGTAAGCCTCTTTGCCAGCAGGGTGTGCTATGTTTTCGGTATGCTCGCCGCCAACACGGCGAATGGGAGATGATGGAATAAATGCGCCACCGGCACGGTTAAGCCTTCTGGGCCCTTAGACAGACTGATTTGTTCCTGGGTCAGAACGTCGGTCCACATCTCAGGCATTCTGCTGGGAATCTCCAGGGTGGTTGTACCCCAGGTTTTTCCTAGGGGGAGCGTACCGGCCTTGACGATATTCTTCAGCAACCGCGGAACCGCTACAATGAGCCACTCATCCTCAAAATGCCGGGCAAACGCGAAGACAGATCGCCGGTAGCTGCCCTGGGTAGAAAGCGGCATGTAAGAACCATTGGAAAAGAGATCGGGATGCGATCGACGGAAATTCAGCACGCGCAAGGTTAGATAAAGCTTCAGGGTTCCGTCGGACCAATTCTCAACCAGCTCAGCAATGCAATCACCCGGTGAGTTCGCTCCTTGCGACTTCAGGTTCTCCAAGACCGTTAGGCGAGTTCGAAAATCGACCGGCTGCCGGTTGTCGGGATCCGTTAGGCATAGATTCCATAGCTCATTCCCTTGATAGAGGTCAGGAATTCCAGGAGCTGTCATCTTGAGAAGTAGCTGCGAACATGAGTTGCAAGCACCAAGGAACGCAAGGTCTCTGTGCAGGCGCAGGAAATCAGAAATGAATGGATCGCTAACGGGAACGGCAAGAAGCGACGAAACAAACTGGCGCAGAGCAGACTCGTGCCTTTCATTTGGTGATAGCCAGCTGGTTTCTGTTTTCGCTTCCTTGGTGGCCTTTACAAAGAATTCCTCGAGTCTCGACTGCAAGACCTTCTTGTCTATGTTTGCAAAGGGCTCCAAAGGCCAGATGCCGAGCATTGCCTGGTAAAGAATTACCTCCTCATTCGGAGTCGGGACGATTCGCCCGTCGATCAGTGTTTTCTTACGCTTATTCATTCGCGACCAGCGTCGAAGGCACTTGGCCCATTCGCGCGGCATCTCCGAGAGAACATTGATGCGCGCACGCACGTCTTCGCTCCACTTGGTATCGTGGGTGGAGCTTGCATTCATTGTGTGCGGGTGGTTATGGAGCGCAACGTGGTTAAATTCATGGAAGGCATTCATTCCGAATCGAATTCGCTCGTGAAAGGGGTTGTTGCCCACTTCATTGACGGAAATCAGGCCGTGGTGCGCGAAGAGCGCCGTGTCCTCGAGGCCCTTGGCCATGACCGCACCAGTAAACTGCTGCCAACGAGCGATAAAGTTTAGCCACGCTTTCTGCTTTTCCTCTGCTTCCAAAGGCAACTCGGCGAGAAACAGGTTACGGAGAAAATCGAAAGTTGCTCCGCTGACCAAGAGGGGAGAAGTGCGCCGACGCGCGTCAGCAAAAGCCGCCTCCAGGAAAACCCTGTCTTGCTCACCAAGAGTTGCATTCCGATAGTACGTGCGGTACACGGGGAGACACGCGGTGACTTCCCTGAGTCCACTGATGAGCTCACGGACCGGAATATCTCTCCCCTGCACGTCAAGAGCGGCCATGCGACCAAGTCGATAGCTCAGCAAGTCCAGATCTGTGGCGAAAAGCTCGTCGATGACCTGCTTCTTGCGCTGATACCATGTGTCGGCGAATGACTCCTTGATTTCAGTGAATCTCCGGTAGCTTTCTTCGAGATTCCGGTAGCCTTCGGGATCGATGAAGAGAGCGTTAAGCGCGTTGAGAAAATCATATCCCGTGGTGCCCATAACAGGCCACCCGGACGGGAGCCTTTCGTCGCCGCAGGTAATCTTTTCGACGATCGTGTAAATGCGTAAGCCGTCTTGATCCTTGCCCCCGCCCGCGCAAGGAATAGGGATCGCTTTCAGGCGTTCGAGGTATTCCAAGGGGTCTAGCAAACCGTCGATGTGGTCGACGCGCAGCCCGGAGACTTTGCCTTCCTGAATCAGACGCATGATCGATGAATGTCTGGCAGAAAAAACGAGGGGATCTTCCACGCGCAACCCGACGAGGTCGTTGATGTCAAAGAATCTTCGGTAATTTATTTCATAAGGTGCCAGCCGCCAAGATGCTAAGCGATAGGCCTGCCGTGACAAGAGCGAGTTCAAGAGATCAAAGGACGAGAGTTGACCCTGGACGCCATTGAAAATGCGCACAGCTTCGTCAATGCCACGGCGAATCGTTTCATCGCTCTGGCCCAGGCGCCAAAGTTTCGCTTTGAGTTCGGAGAAAGCTCTGCCGCGGTCATCTAGAGGAATACCGCCGTCATTTTCCGATTTCGATAAGCCCCCCGAGAGCGCATAGAGATCCCCAAGACTAGCGGCAGCCGATTCATCTATGTTCTGCAGGTTTTCTATGCAGAGCTGCAGGACATCGCGGTAGGTCGGCGGATTGAGCGGGAGCCGATGATCTTCATACTGAAAAAAGAAACCGCGGTCGTCAAAATGCAGACGAATACCTTGCCTTAAGAGGATGTCGGCATATGGGCCGGTGAGAATTGGCAGAATGACGCGATTGTTTTCGAGCGCGGCGATTTTTATTCCTTGCGGCTCCCAGTCAATATCAAAAAAAATCGCGTAGCGAGATTCGCGTCCGTTTTCCAAGACGTCCATCCACCAGGGGTTCTCGGAACTAGCTGCCATGTGGTTCGGAACGATATCGAGCAAGAGACCCATACCGTACTGACGAAGACGCGCAGCCAGACGATCAAATTCTTCTTCCGTGCCGAGTTCGGAGTTGATACGCATGGGGTCGGCTACGTCATATCCGTGGGAACTCCCTTTGCGGGCCTTGAAACGAGGTGAAGCGTACAAATCTGAAATCCCCAGATCATGGAGATAAGGTACGAGGGCTTCGGCATCGACGAACCGGAAATTGAGGTTGAATTGGACACGATATGTTGACGAAGGAATTCGCATTGTGTTTATTCGGTTCGTGTAAGTAAGTTTCCCCGCGCCAGGCAAACTGAAGCAACGGTATTTGCGTTAAAATGCGAAGCGCATTTTGTCAATCAGCGCCTCCTCGAGTGAGCCGGAATAGCACGAACGAGAGACCTTGTACATCGAGTGACACTTGATTACTGGCCTGCAATGTGGCGGGAGCCGAAATGCGCGGGCCGGCCCATTTTTCATCGCTGGACTCGAGTTGCTTTTCCCACATCCCGGGTGGGAAAGAATGGTGGACTGAGATTGGACTCGCTTCAAAATTGTAAAAAATCACAATGCGATCCTGTTCGTGCCAGCGCTCAACAATCAGCGTGTTCGGTTCGAATACGGCAACTCTGCTCGTGGTCTTGCTGGGATTTGAAAGAGCCGGGATGGCCTTTCGGAGTCTGAGGAGCTCCGTATAGAACAAAAGAAGAGTGCGGTGCTCGCCGTGTTCTCTTTCTCCCCAATGCAATTTGGAATGCATGAACGTGTCCGGCGAAGCAGGGTCAGGAATATCGTCTCGCCAAGTGAAATGCTCGAATTCTTTGCGCCTGCCTTGGCGTACTTTCTCGATCAGGCCGGTATCCTCGTGGCTGACAAAATACTGGAAGGGCGAAAGCTCTCCATACTCCTCGCCCATGAAAAGCAACGGAATAAACGGGGAGAGGAGTACAACACCGGCAACGAGCTTCAATGTTTCAAAGGAGACGATCTGAGAAAGGCGTTCACCGTGCGCACGGTTTCCCACCTGGTCGTGGTTCTGACTGAAGACGACAAACTGATAACACGGGGTATCGGCTGAGGAACTTCCATGATGCCGTCGACGGAACGCGGAATACTGGCCCGAGTACAAGAATCCCTCACGGCAGGCCTTCGCCAGTTGGTCGATAGTGCCGAAATCCTGGTAGTAACCGCGGCGCTCACCGGTAACTAGCGCATGAACCGCATGGTGAAAGTCATCATTCCACTGTGAATCGAGACCGTAGCCGCCAGCTTCCCGTGGAGCCAGCGACCGTGCGTCGTTGCGGTCGTTCTCGGCAATGATGTGGACCTTTCGTCCAAGTCGTAGCGAAAGTTCAGCGACGCGCTCAGTCAAGTCTTCGAGGAAAAGCTTGGCGGAGAGGTCCACGATTGCGTGAATGGCGTCGAGACGCAGAGCGTCGACGTGAAATTCGGTGATCCAATATAGGGCGTTCTCAATAAAGAATCGGCGAACCTCATCGCTATAAGCATCATCGAAATTTACTGCATCTCCCCAGGGTGTTTTGTAGCGATCGGTGAAGTATGGTCCGAAGTCGCTCAAGTAATTCCCTTCGGGGCCAAGATGGTTATAGATAACGTCAAGGGCCACGCCGATTCCTGCCTGGTGACAAGCATTGACCAGTCGCTTCAACGCGTCTGGGCCGCCATAAGAGTTTTGAACGGCATAGGGATATACGCCGTCATATCCCCAATTCCGGTTTCCGGGGAATTGCGCAATGGGCATCAACTCGATAAGAGTTATGCCGAGTGACTTGAGGCTCGGCAGGCGGTCAATGATGGCGTCGAAAGTTCCCTCTGGCGTGAAAGTTCCCACGTGGAGTTCATAGAAGACGGCGTCAGTCAGAGGAAGCCCGCTCCAGCTTAAATCCTTCCATTCAAAAGAATTGCAGCATACTTGCGACGGACCATGTACACCTTCCGGCTGATATCTAGAAGCAGGGTCGGGACGCTTTTTGGGGCCGTCGAGAAGATAGAAATACCGCGTCTGAGCTGGCGCTGCCCGAGTTAAACAATGAAAATAGCCCTTTTCCATAACCTTCATTTGAATCTGGCACGGGCGAGGTCCCTCGATTTGAAGAGTGACATCCTTAGCCCGCGGAGCCCAGACCAGGAACGAGCAGGAACCATCCGCCACGACGTTTGCGCCGAGTGCTAATTCAGATGGTGAAGACTCCATCATCCTTTCGCCCCTTAGAACCCTTTACTTTTTGAATAAATGAAAGCAATAACCTACAGGAGCCCCCAGACGGAGCACTCGATCCGTGCGCCTTGGAGAGCCTGCTGGGGATTGCTTGCTTCGCATTCCAGGGCCCGCGTTTCCTTTTCTGACGTATTCGACTTCTTCGCAAACGAATTCTAAGCTTGCGGGGGAGGAAACTTGCCCTCAGCATCCTCCTCACGAGCACGTTCCGGCACTTCTTCTTCAGGCATTATGATTTGCCCTCCTTCGGCCGGTCTTCCCAGTAAGTCGCGGACAAGGCGACGGCAACATGCCGAGAAGTGCGTATACGGCTCAGGACTTTTGAGCCCGAAGAGCAAGCACAGGACCCTAGCGATCAGTCCGCCGTGACGAGGTAACTGCAAGTCGGAGAATTCGTTCCACTTCCCGCTTCTGGTAAGGATGGCAAAGGAAATCGAAGGCCCCCGTATTCATCGCCGCAAGGTATTCGCGGTATTCATTCGGGCACGAGGGGGTAGAAACAATAATCACAGGTACTTCTGGCACTTGCCGCTTTGCCTGCTTGACCAAATCCTTGTAGCTGCCATCTTCCAGGCCAAAGCCGCAAAGACAGGCCGCAACGCCGCCCGCAGCAAGAAGCCGGCTGGCGGCTTCAATACCTCGCGCACACTCTATGTTGACCCCGCGACCGTCAAGAATCTCGGCAAGAGCGTCGCGTACCTCCGAGTTGAGGGCGACAATTAATACAGTCGGTGCTTCGTTGTCCTCAGAAATCTGGGACGTAACATACCGCCCCGAGAGAACGGATCCCACGCCAGTTGCCGCCATACTGTTCATTGGGTCGAGACCTTTCAGAGTCGTCATGGAGAAGAAGAGAGGAGCCGGCCCAGCCCTTCTGGCCTTGATCTCTCAAGGCGCCTCGACTCCCCTTCCTCTTCTTCCATCAAACGGAATAAACATTCCGCAGGCATATAATCTATGTGGACGCGTCCGGGAACAATAAGGTCGATTCGTTAGCAGCGACTGGGAATATGCTGTAGGCGAACTCCGGTGTTTTCCAAATCTCTCATTCGCAGAATTTGAGGCCGGAACGAAACCACAGAGAGGCGCTTCCCTTAGGGTTCGATGATCTGATTACGGACGGCGTATCGGACGAGCTCGCTGACTGTGTGCAGCTGCAACTTCCGCATGATATTGGCGCGATGGGTCTCGGCGGTCTTCACGCTTATGCACAATGAGGACGCGACCTCCTTGCTGCTCTTGCCCTCGGCGAGAAGTTGCACGATTTCACGCTCACGAGAAGTTAGCCGATCGCCGATCAACTCCAAAGGTTCGGAGTGGACTGCGGCCGAGCTGAAATTGCTCAAGATTACTTCGGTGGCGCGCGGCGTGAAAAACGGTTTGTGCTGTGCCAGAGTTTCGACAGCAGCGACCAAATCGCGATCGGAGTCGGACTTAATCATGTAGCCGCGAACGCCGGCATCGAGGATCTCTCGAATGAGCTGGTCGGAATAATGCACCGACAATATCAGCACCTCGGCGTTTGGCGCCACTTTGCGAATACGACGCGCGGCCTCGACTCCGTTCAACTCGGGCATGCTGATATCCATAATCACGATGTCCGGCTTCATTTCCTCGGCTTTCGAAACAGCCTCGCGGCCCGTGTGTGCCTCTCCGCAAACCTCCCACCCTTGATGCGACAGCAGTAAAGATCTTACGCCACGCCTCATCAGGTCGTGATCGTCGGCAATCAAGATGCGAAGATTTTTCATTTTCTATTCTTGAACGATACATTCAAGGTCTTCAGGGTAATCTGCTCCAAAGTCCTGGGCTGAGCGCCTGCAATAAAAATCTGCGACTTCCTTCATTCGCCCGCAGGCAGCGCTGTACGGATGATGCTTGATGATTTACTTCGATAACAAAGCTGCTAAAGAAACCAAATCGCTGCGAGCGGTGAAATACACATTCCCCAGTTTCAAGGTCACTCGGTTTGGGCAACGCAAGGATAGCATCCTGTTGCGTTGGCCGTCAAAGTAACGAAAAATAGTCCCGTCCATTTCGATCGCTCTCAG
This sequence comes from Candidatus Acidiferrales bacterium, assembly GCA_049787175.1. GTDB lineage: Bacteria > Acidobacteriota > Terriglobia > Acidiferrales > UBA7541 > DAHUXN01. Next base: position 9,983 of record JBAQYT010000263.1, read on the forward strand.
AAACCCCGGCTTCAAAATCGAATCGTCGGACCAACCATCAAGGTCCCTGTGCGCCGGAATTTGTCCTGATGAAATTGCCACTGGAGCTGCTGCCGGGAGCGCCTCGGCATCCAGTGCTAGAGCTTGGCCTGAGCAGCCTGCAGGCAGGAACGCGTCGTCGTGCAGAACGAAAAAACCGAACTGTTTTTACTTTTTCCGAACTGTACGATCGGTCCTTCCGGCGGCTCGCGCTCAGCCAATTGATCCACATCGTGACATCGGCATGCGGCTAAGCAAGACGTTGTTCTGGTGCGATAGATGTGCGCAGCGTGTTCGTTGGCACCCATCGCTCGCTTAACCGCGGCTCTCACGTTCAACCCTGCTTTCGTCCGTGTGGCGCGGCTGACAGTCAGCTTACTAATTCATTCGATCAGCAAGACACTCGCGCAATTGCTGGCGCGCGCGCAAGAACCGCGTTTTCACGGCCGATTCTGAGAGGTTTAGAATCTTGGCGGCTTCCTTGGTCTGACGCTCCTGCAACCCGAGCAGCCAGACAACTACCCGGGATGAGCTTCGGAGTCCGTCGATGGCTTCTCTTAACACGCGCTGCGTTTCACGCCTCGAATAGAGAGCTTCTGGATGCGAAGACTCGCCAGCACACAGCATTTCGAGGGGACTCACGCCGCGGTCAGGAGCGACATCGTACGACAAGTAAAAATCCTCAGAGCGGCGCTTGCGGACCTTCATTCTTGCTTCGTTGATCGCAATACGGATCAGCCAGCTCGAAAAACGCGCGTCTCCGTGGAACTGATCAATGTGCGCGTAAGCTTTAAGCAAGGTTTGCTGGGTTGCATCTTCGGCATCCTCTCGGTTGCTCGTAATCTTCAATGCGACGTGATAGGCCTTCCGCATGTAAGGGCGGACGAGCTTCGAAAAAGCGGCGCTATCCCCACTGCGCGCCTGCATTACCAGAAGCAACTCGTCTTCGGGCTGTAGTTCAGCGTGTGTCTCGAGTGCGGGCCGGGGCTTGGTCATTCCAGCATCTTTTCTCTCAGTTTGCACAAACTCACCTCGTCTCTTGAATGTGGGCACGTCTGGATTTTTGTACGGGAGGCCGCTGGATAATATGCTTCTCCAATTGGAACTGAACCCGCGACCAAACAGAATCGCCGCAGGCGCATGTATGAGTCAGGACGGAATATGTTTGAAACTTCCCGAATGGACGGTTCCCCGCCACGCCTATGAATCCGATGATGAATCGCGAAGGCGGGGAACCGACGGTCGAAGCAGCAACTGGCATGAATCGAGTCATCTCTAATGTCTTAACCGGGCTCCGGAAGCCACGATTACCCTAATCGACGCAAAAGGAATGGTCTATCCGAGGCATGCTGTACGTTTTTTTGGGGGTTGCTGTATCCCGGAAGGCATTTTACCCACGTCACTTGTCCTGTATTTTACGGTCTATGGCCCATACTTCACCCCAGGAATGTACATGGAACATCCGATTGCCCCGCGGTGAGGAGGACTCTATCCTGCTCAAGTCATGTGTCCAGAAAACGGCCCAGCCAGAATGATGTCGCATCCCGGTTAACAATCTGGTCTTAAAGAAGAAAGCCGAGTGAACAACATTAACCAGTCTGTATGGAGTTCGTGGAGTTTGATGGAGGAGGCAGAAAATCTATGAAAACAATGTCTAGGATGCTTATCGCGATAGTCGCGATAGTACTGATTGGATCGACAGTTCGCGTGTGCATGGCAGATACAAAAGACACGGAAGACAAGCGTCTGAGAAACTCGGGTCGAGTACTCAGTGAAATTATGAACATTCCCGACAACATTCCGCGAGACCTGCTCGACAAAACCCGGTGCGTTGTCGTGATACCTTCAGTTCTGAAAGCTGCTTTCGGAATTGGCGGAAGCTACGGAAGAGGCGCCATGGTCTGCCGGACAGGCCATGACTTCAGAGGGCCCTGGGGTGCACCATCAATGATGGTACTCGAGGGCGGCAGCTTTGGTTTTCAGATCGGCGGGCAAGCGACCGATTTCGTATTGCTCGTGATGAACGACCGCGGAGCGCACAGTCTTCTTCACAGCAAGGTGAAACTAGGCGGTGATGTATCAGCGGCGGCCGGCCCAGTGGGACGTTCGGCCGAAGCGGACACGGATGCCTATATGCGGGCGGAAATACTGACGTATTCCCGAGCCCGCGGCCTTTTCGCCGGCATTTCATTGGAGGGTGCTACTTTGCACCCGGACAATGAAGGCAATGAAGCACTATACGGGCACGGAGTTACCGCCGAGGACATCGTGTTTAGAGGCTCTACGACTCCACCCGAGGCGGCCAATCAACTTATTTCCATACTGGAGAAGGCTTCTCCGCAGGAGCGAGCAGAGCGTTAGTTCGAACCTGCCGCACTGAGGACTCTGACCAAACTCAGCGGCCAGCTTTGCAGGGTCGCTGAGTCTGCAGGGGTGGAACGGTCGTACCACGCAACTCGAGTAATACAGGCGAATGAAACAAGCCCGAGAACCATTCCAATTCGTGAGCGCGTTTTACCTTGTGATTGTGGGACTCGAGTCCGCCCATACGCTGCGGGAACTCGGGAAACAGCTAGGCACGGTTTCGCCCGATTCGATTTTTTGTCACACCTTTCATTCGCTGGTCACGCATCACTACGCATCCTATTCCAGCGATTTTGCACAATGGGCAATGGCCGCGTGTAACGAGAGCGAGTTGGCCGAACAACTTGGCGCAATCGACGTGAGGCAGTTCGTCGAGCTGGAAGACCTTCGTTCGGCGCTGGTCCACGCGGTTGACAATCATTTGCGCACGAATCCTGTGTCCGCGGATCGGCCGGCATTCGAGCCATTCTATTTTTCACAAACCCGTCAAATCGCACTCCCCACCGACATGCGGGCATCGAATCTTGCAGAGCTGGCCGAAGGGATCCACCACATGAGCCTGCATTCGCTGCATTATCACTTCGTGAATTCGCGGTTAAGGCTGCACCTGCGAACGAACGATTTTTCGCACTGGATTGAGAAGGAACTGGGATTTTCTCAGCTTGCGGCTCAGGTCAACCGCGTCGATTTCTATACCAACACTCTGCCGGAGGTGCGTGAAGGCATTCTCGGCTACATCGATCCGTGGATCAGCCGTTGAGCTCCCAAGCGACGCCGGCACAGTCTTCCGCGCGCCCGCTCAACGACTATGCGTCCATCGTGGGCCAGCCGGAGATTGATGAACTGTGGATGCTCGCGCGAGCGCTGCCTAACCGCTCGGTAAAGATGGTCAATTCTACTGCGGTCGGCGGCGGAGTTGCGGAGATCCTCAATCGCGTCGTCCCTCTATTCAGAGAAGTCGGGGTGGCGACCCAATGGGACGTCATCACAGGCGGTGAGGCTTTTTTTTCCGTGACCAAGGCATTTCACAATGCGCTTCATGGCATGGCCTACGAAGACCGTCCCGAGTGGTTCGATATATTCCTCGCCACAAATGAAGAGAATCGCCAACGCATGAAGTTTGATGAGAATTTCATCGTGATTCATGACCCGCAACCGCTTCCGCTAATCGCCGCTCGCGAAGGAAAGCAGAATCACTGGCTCTGGCGGTGCCACATTGATTTGTCGCAGCCCAACGAGCGCATCTGGAATTTCTTGCGGCCGTTCGTGGAGAAGTATGACGGGTTGTTCATCTCATCCGCAGCGTTTACCCACCGGCTGGCGATTCCTCAGTTTCTGGTGGCGCCGACGATCGATCCGCTGGCGGACAAAAATCGCGAACTTGAGCCGGAATTCATTCAGTCGGTGCTGGACAAGTTTGGCATCGACAAGAATCGCCCGATTGTGACGCAAGTCTCGCGCTTCGACCGTTTGAAGGATCCACTTGGCGTCATTCAGGCCTACAAATTGGTGAAAAGGTACAGCGACTGCCAATTGGTTCTCGCCGGCGGAGGCGCAACGGATGATCCGGAAGGTTCAGTCGTGTTCGCGGAGGTGCAGGAAGCCGCCAAAGGAGACAGCGACATTTTCTTGCTGAATCTCCCCCCCTGGAGCCATTTGGAGATCAATGCTCTGCAACGCGCTTCGACCATCGTCGTTCAGAAGTCCCTCCGCGAAGGATTTGGTCTGACGGTTACCGAAGCTTTGTGGAAGAGAAAACCAGTCGTAGCATCCGCCGTGGGAGGGATTCTTCGCCAGGTGCTTCACAAAATCACCGGAATGCTGGTCCATTCCGTCGAAGGATGCGCCTATCAAATACGTTACTTGCTTTCGAATCCCGAGCTGGCGAAGAAACTCGGCGAGGCGGCTCACGATCACGTAAAAGAGAATTTTCTCATCACGCATACGCTGAAGAACTATTTGGTTGCTTTTCTGATTTTGGAGCGAAATCCGCGGCTTGGCGGGATTTGACAGGAAGGTCAAAATCAGCACGAAAGACTATACACATCCACGGCGTTTCCACGGCTCGCTGATCCGCCTCCAACCCCACAATGATTCATGGTTTATCGGACAGGGACGCACGGTCTTGCGTACGGCAAGAGATGGTTTCGTTCCGCCGGATTCTCCGTATGGCCTTTTCGCATATGAGACCCGGCTGCTTTCCAGATACGAGATCCGCATAGACGGCAAGGAATTGATTCCCGCAGCGTCGTCGAACGTCAGCCAGCACAGCTGGATGGGCTACTACATTCTGTTGCCTCCGGGCGCAGATCCTGGGCCGCCTGATCAGGGAAGCGGCGAGGTTCCGCCGTATGCGGAGAAAACTCTGGAGGTTAAAGTCTCGCGATTTGTAGGCGAAGGGCTTCACGAGGACATCGATCTCGTCAACTATTCCCTCCATCCCACCTCATTCGATATGAACTTCTGCTTTGACTCTGATTTTGCATCGGTGACCGAGGCCGAGGACAAACGCAGAATGAGAAAACGTAGGAAAACGGTTCAGTGGAGTACGCCGTCGGAGGGCGCTGAGCTGTACTTTCGACATGTGGAGACTCACGCATACAGCCACTCACACGAAAAAGGGATCGCCAAGATTGATCGCGGACTTCGCATTCGCATCTCCGTCCCCGGCCCGCCGCCGAAGTATCACAAAGGCAGAATCACTTACCGCGTGCAATTGGTGCCGCACGCGAAGTGTCATTTTTGCCTGGATTTTATGCCCTCCATCGATGGCCGCGCGTTAACGCCTGGATATTCGTGCCACTCGTTTTTCGACACTCACAACAAATACGATTCTCTCCGGCTGCGATTTTTGGAGTCCGCAACACATTTCAGCTGCCCGACGGAAAAAGATCTCACTTCCGTCGTAACGGGTTGTGTCAAACAAGCTGCGCGAGATCTTACGGCGCTGCGGCTCTATGACCTCGACACAAACGAGAATGCCTGGACAGTCGCGGCGGGACAGCCCATATACGTCGCGCTGTATGGCCGCGACACGTTAACCGTCTCGTGGCAATCGGCGATACTCAGTACGGCTATCCTGCAAGGCACGCTTCCGCAATTGGCTCGCTGGCAAGGCACTGAGGTGAACGACTGGCGCGACGAACAGCCCGGCCGAATGATTCACGAGTCGCACACCGATCCTTTGTCTGCTTTGAACTTCATCCCTCGGGGTCGCTATTACGGCGCCACAACTACATCCGCGTTTTATTCGGTGGCCGTTGCTCTTCTCTGGCATTGGACAGGCGACAAGACGCTGGTGAGCCCGTACCTGGACCCTGCGCTCAAAGCCCTCCAATGGCTGAATGACTACGGCGATTCCAATGGCGATGGTTTCTACGATTACAAAACTCGCTCCAAGATGGGCGTACGGAATCAAGGATGGAAGGACTCGAGCGATGCCATTGTCTACCCTGACGGCAAGCAGGTTTCGCCCGCCATAGCTACCTGCGAAGAGCAGGCATTCGTCTACTTCGCCAAGACGTTTTTTTCGGAAGTCCTCTGGTGGTTTGACCGCAAGGACGAGGCGAAGCAACTGTTTCGCGAGGCAAAAAATCTTAAGAAACGCTTCAACGATGCCTTTTGGATGGACAAGGAAGGCTACTTTGCAATGGGTCTCGACGCGAAATCACGGCCCATCCGTTCGATCGGCTCCGATCCCGGGCATTGCATAGGCGCCGGGATTGTGGACGACGCGCTTGTAAAGCAAACCGCGGAGCGTATGTTCGCTCCCGATCTTTTTACAGGGTGGGGAATCCGGACGCTTTCCGCAGAACATCCGGCCTACGATCCGTTTAGCTACCATCGAGGCTCGGTGTGGCCCGTCGAGCACGGACCGTTCGCGTTGGGATTCGCACGCTACGGTTTGTACGATCACGTCGAGCGTATTTGCCGCGCGCAATTTGAAGCCGCCGAGTTGTTTGAGTTCTACCGTCTTCCTGAACTTTTCAGCGGACATCCTCGTGACAACGAGCATCCGTTTCCAGCGATTTACCCGAACGCAAACTCCCCGCAAGCATGGTCGGCATCAACTGTCTTCTCGCTTTTGCAGAGCATGGTGGGTGTATATCCTTATGCTCCCTTGAAAATGCTCTTCGTCGATCCTCATCTGCCGGAGTGGCTTCCGGAAATCACTTTATCGAATTTGCGCGTGGCGGACGCCGTGTTGACGATTCGCTTTTTCCGCAAAGAGAACGGCTCAAGCGATTACGAGGTTCAGCAACAAGAAGGCAAGCTCCACATTGTTCGCCAACCGAGCCCATGGTCCCTTACGGCCCATTTTGCGGAGCGCATGAAAGACATCCTCACGAGCTTCTTACCGAGTAAATAAATGGAACCCATACGAAAAACCGCCGAGACCGAGAACCTTCGCAGCCCTCTACAGGTTTGAGGAACAACCGGTCGTGCGTGGCGTCGGTATACGCTGAAGAGCTATTTAATTTCTTTTCTGCTACTGGAACAATATCCATACCTTGGCAGAATTGGGGAGGGGCAGGGCAGCAGCCACGGCCCCTGTCCTGGTAGATGGCTAGCGGCCGCTATTCGACTCTGAATGTGACATGGAATGAGATCTGGTTATTGTGTCGACGGTGATGGTCTTGCTTGAATCATCATATGTGCCCTTCACCTTGACCCACTCGCCGGCATACGTCTTCGCCTTGTCCTGATCGCTCAGTTGATACGTCATCTTCTTGGATGGGCTGTAGAGGACCAGGGTGCTACCGTTCTTAACGCATGCCAAGGTACACGCCCGGGCGGTCTTCAAGCCCTCTTTCGCTTCCATTTCTTTGTGGCCGCCCATCTGAGCACAGGCGCTGTCCATAATTTCCCCGCTGAATGATCGTGCTGCCATGTTTTGGTCATTCTGATCTTGTGCCCTCGGCGTAGCAGCTTGGGCGACTGTGATGGCGAAAAACAGAGCCACAGCCAAGCTCAAAGTGAAACGTTTCATTGTTTCCTCCTGGAGCGATTGCTTTCACGGAAATAGTGTCCCGCAGCGGCACCTGACCGGGCAATCAGCTACACGATGTATCTTCGAGGGGGCTTTGCTTGTAGG
>JBAQYT010000010.1:0-64364 GCA_049787175.1 Candidatus Acidiferrales bacterium
AAATGCTCGGCCGCATGCAAATGGAATTTTCGACACGGCCTGCGGACGTTCTTGCCGCGATCGGCCCGGGCATCAGTCAATGCTGTTATGAGGTCGGACCGGACGTGGTGAAGGAATTTGCCGCGCAGTTTCCACAAGCGAAATCCTGGTTCGATGGCCCGTTCGATGCGCTTGCCTCTGGCGAAGATCCCAATCCGCTTCCTTGGCTTACCATGATGCCTCCAGGACACGAACCGCCTCCGCTTCGCTGCCGTTTGGATTTGAAAGCGGCGAACGCAGCGCTGCTCATCGAAACAGGTGTTTCACCGAAGAATATTTTCGTCTCGGATCTCTGCACCGCGTGCCGCCCGGATCTATTTTTCAGTTATCGTCGCGAGCAGCGTACTGGCCGGATGATGGCCGCGATCGGAATTGTCTAACCGTTCGCTGGCCCAGCCACGTTCAAGCTCTTGTGGGCCGTTTCCACCAGCGCCAATTGGCCGCACGCAGCCATCACATCCTGTCCTCGCGAATAGCGGACGAACGCCCGCTGCCCCTTGTCGACCAAACATTTGCGAAACGCTTCGATCCTCGCTGGCTCGGGCGGCCGGTACGGCAATTCACCCGGATTCCACGGAATCAGGTTCACCTTGGCGCGCAGATTCGCGATCAGCTTTGCCACTCTGCGCGCATCTTCCACGCTGTCGTTGAATCCGCCCAGCAGCACATATTCGAACGTCAGATGCTCCCACGGACGCAACGGATAATTCCGGCAGGCTTCCAGCAGCTTTGCAATCGGATATTTTCGATTGATCGGCATGATCGCGTCGCGCTGTTCATCCGTTGAAGCATTCAGCGAGACCGCCAGCTTCGGCCGCGCCTTTTCTGTTGCCAGCCGCTCAATTCCTGGAACGATCCCGCTCGTCGAAAGCGTCGCGTGCTTCGGCGAAATTCCCAATCCTTTGGAGTCCAAGATGATCGTCAGCGCCCTCATCACCGCGTCATAATTCAGCAGCGGCTCGCCCTGCCCCATCAGCACCACATTCGTTTGCGGCTTGAGCGCGTCGCGATTGTCTTCCAGCGCCACTAAAATCTGCCCCACAATTTCGCCCGCCGTCAAATTCCGCACCAAGCCCAGAGTCGCCGTCAGGCAAAATTGACAGTTCACCGCGCAGCCTTCCTGCGTCGATATGCAAATCGTTTGCCGTTTCTCCTCCGGCATGAACACCGTTTCAATCGCCGCCGTCTTCTCCTCGCGCATTTCTGTCATCGTCCCGGTGCATCGCAACACATATCGTACTGTTCCGTCGGCGGATCGATGCCGCCTCGCAATTTCCGGCAGCCCAGCGCGCGCCGTCTCCGCGATCCGCCGCCGCATCTCCGCCGGGAGCGCCGTCATTCCTTCAATCCGCGTCTGCCGCCGCGCGTACAATTCTCGATAGATTTGCGCGCCGCGATAGGTCGGCTCGCCCAAGCGCGCCGCGAGCTCTCGCAATTCATCAATATTTTTGCCGATCAAAGGCGCGCACTCATTCGCGATTTGCAATTTAATTACCACCGGTTCGCCATTTCATTCATCATAGCACGCGAACGAAACATTTTTTTCAGCCCGAACTGCGCCGCTGGCGCTATACTGCGGCTTTGCAACATCGCTAGCGTTTGGAAGGAGGCCCTTATGGCGCAAATGGCGATCGACGACTGGGTAAGCGGCCTTTCCACAATTCATCGCGAGGACTTCACGCTTCCGAAGATTGAAAAATATCTCCAGCAGCATCAGCTCCGCGTCGATACCTTGCAGCCTTATCTGTTTTACGCCAAGAGCCACTACACGCGGAATCTCATCTTCAAATGCGATCTCTTCGAAGTCATGGCCATTTGCTGGGAAGCGGGACAGGCCAGCCGCATTCATAACCATCGTGGACAGAACTGCTGGATGGCCGTTCCCATCGGCAAATTGCGCGTGCAAAACTTTCGCGTCGAAAACCAAGACCACTCTCGCGGCACTTGCCGCCTTTCGCCCAGCATTTCGTACGTTATGGATTATGACCACCCGGGAACAGTGCAGCGCGAAGAGCCTGTGCACCAGGTTCTGAATCTCGCCGAGTTCAACCAGCGCGCCACCAGCGTCCACGTCTATTCTCATCCCTATTCCAGTTGCGAGGTTTACTCCATCGACAAAGGAACCTACTCCGACGTTCCCTTGTATTACTCCAGCGAATACGGCAAACTCGATCCTGACGAGAAACTTTTTTAACACCCGCGATGCGGCTTTCGAATTCGCATTGATTTCACTCGTCATTTCACTGATTCATTTTGAACCGTGCGCTTAAGCTGCGCCCAATAAGGCGCCCACCAAGGAAGGCTCATGGCTTTTGACAATCGCCGCGTCGAGCAAACCACGCTGCCCAACGGTCTCATCGTCGTCACTGAGCCGATGCAGCATGTCCGTTCCGTTTCCGCGGGCATCTGGATAAGAACCGGCTCGCGCAGCGAAACGCCCGAGCTCAGCGGCATTTCCCATTTCATCGAGCACATGGTTTTCAAGGGCACCACTCGCCGCAAAGCGGAAGACATTGCCCGCGAAGTCGATTCCGTCGGCGGCATGGTCGATGCTTTCACCGCCAAAGAGATGGTCTGCTTCAATACTCGCGTGCTCGATGAGCATCTCGAAGCTGTCTTTGACATCTTGGCCGACATGGTTCTCGACCCGCTATTCCCCGAAGACGAAATCAATCGCGAGCGCTCCGTCATTCTCGAAGAGATTCGCATGGTCGAAGACAATCCTGAGGATCTTGTCCACGAGATGTTTTCCAAGAATCTCTGGGGCCATCATCCCCTCGGCCGCCCCATCCTCGGAACATCCGAAACCGTGGGAAGCTTCGATCGCGACGCCATCCACTCCGCCTTTAGCCGTTGGTACGCGCCAAACAACATCGTCATCACTGCGGCCGGCAACATTTCTCACCAACAAATTCTCGATCTCGTTGTTCCACGATTCGGCAGTCGCGTGCCCGCCGCGCCCGCTCACGCCGACGCGCCGCCTGCGCCGATCGCCGAACTCGCCTCACGTTCCAAGCGCGAACTCGAGCAGGTCCACATCTGCATTGGCGTGCCTGCCTGCTCCATGACCGATCCGCGCCGCTACGCCGTTTCGGTTCTGAATAATCTCCTTGGCAGCGGCATGTCCTCGCGCCTGTTCCAAAACATCCGCGAAAAGCAGGGCCTCGCTTACGCCATTTTCAGCGAAACAAATCACTATCGCGATGCCGGCATGCTCACGATTTACGCCGGCACCAGCCTCGAAACCACCGAGCGCCTCATTACTTCCGTCACCAAAGAATTGCGCGACCTGAAGGAAAACGGAGTCACCGCGGAAGAGCTTCGCCGCTGCAAAGCCAACCTGAAAGGCGGCACGCTGCTCTCTCTCGAATCCACCGGCTCGCGCATGTCCGATCTCGCGCGCCAATTTCTCTATTTCGGCCGCTATACTTCGCCGGAGGATCGCATCGCCGTCATGGAGGCCGCCACTGCGGAAGAAATTCAGCAACTCGCACGCGAAATGTTCCAGTCCTCCCACGCCGCCGCTGCCATCCTCGGCAACCTGAACGGCTTCCAGCTTCAGCCCGCCCAGCTCGCCTGCTGACCCAGCGCTTTTTTGTGCCTGGTCGTCACTTTCTCGCATTTTTCTGACCTATTCCGTTGACGAACTTTCTCCCCTTTGTCATCATGCATCGCAAGCCGCGCAGTCACCGATCGCAAGGCGCGGCTCGCGAGGGCCTATCAGTTTTCGAATCTCCATTTTGGCGTCCGGCAGTTCGGGCAATGCCACATTGCTTGAAACCGAGCGCACCTGCCTCTTGGTCGACGCAGGCCTCGGCCGCAAAGAAACTTTTCGTCGCCTCGCCGCCCTCGAGAAAGCCCCGGAACGCGTCGATGGTATTCTCATTTCTCACGAACACACCGACCACGCCAGCGGCCTTCCGCAGCTTCTAACTCACTGGCGCGCGACCGCTTATCTCACCGAGCCGACTGGCATTGAACTTTCTCGCATTCTGCCCGAAGGCTCCAGCAAGAAGCTCGATCGCGTCGAGCACATTCACGCCGGCAAGCCTTTCACCGTGGGAGACATCGAGGTTTCTCCCTTTGCTGTTCCGCACGATGCCGCCGACCCCGTCGGGTACACCTTTCGCGCTAACGGCGCAAAGGTTGCCATTGTTACTGATCTCGGTTATCTGACCGAACTGGTGAAATTTCATCTCCGCGATGCGGACTGCCTCATTCTCGAGTCCAATCACGACCTGGAAATGCTCAAAGTCGGCCCTTATCCCTGGTACGTTAAACAGAGAGTCATGAGCCGCACCGGCCATCTCTCGAATCACATCGTCAGCGAATATTTAGCCGATGGCGACGCTTTCGACGGTCGCGCCCGATTTCTGGTACTTGCTCACGTGTCGGAGACCAATAACAATCCCGACTTGGTACACCTTTCCGCCGTAGAGGCTCTCCAGCGCCGCCCGTCCGAAGTCCCGTTTCAGGGTCAGCTACTGGTTGCCTCGCAACGGATTCCTCTTGGGCCACTAACTCTGTAGTTTCTATAGACTTAGTATTATCAGAACCTCCTGTCGTATCGAAAAAATTACTCGCAGAGTGAAAATTACTCCGATCCCACACTTGAATTCCCTGTATGCCCCGCTGGGTAAAACCCTGATACTAGTACCCTTAAAATGTTAGTCAGGGAAAGGCCAGAGGTTTGCACTTTGAGACGGAGGGGGCGCTCGTCTGGCGTGGATTGGCGTGGATTGATTGGCCTTGGATTCAAGGGTGCCATGACCTGCGGGGGGAGTTGCTATTCTGTCTTCGACTTCCTGCTGAGCCGCCCGGTTCCACACTTAACTAAGAGGGGTGCGCCATTCTCAGAAAAACCAAGAAGTTCCAGCAGTTTTTTGGGACTGCGGAAGTCAAACAAGAAAAAACACCGCCGCACGCAGAAGCGCTGGTTTTCTGTGAGAAAAGCACTGGAGCTCCGCGGTTCCAGGTGGAAATAGACGGTGACCGTGAGGCGGCCTTCAGTCGCGCGGCAAGCCTGCTCGCGTTGGGCTGCATGGTTCGTGGAGACTCGCCTGCCGACTATGTGGTATGGGTTCCTGCCGACAGCGCGATGATCGAGCGTATCAAGAAGCATGCCGATGAACTTCTTCACTTGGGACGAAGCCTTTCTTGCTCAGTTAACCTCAGTCCGCGCGAAGGCGAAGTCCTCAAAGAATTGTTGCACCACAAGCTGAATAAGGAAATTGCCGATTGCCTGAGCATTTCTGTTCGCACGGTTAAGTTTCATGTTTCTTCTTTGCTTGCCAAGTTCTCCGTGGGCAGCCGCTGGGATTTGATTCAAAAGGCTCAACCCATGCTGAACAGCAAGCAGCTTTCCGAGGGCTTCGGCACTCTGCAAGTCCCAACTTCTCTCGTTCAAACTGATACGGCGCAGCCGAATCCCGCGCAACCGCCGCCGAAAGACCGCAAGCAACAACGCGCGGACTCTCGCGTAGTTCCATTTCGAGGACAGTTGCGCCCAGCCTGAACTTAAATCTCCTGCAATCGATTGCGCTCTCGCTTTCTATTCGGCGAGGGCGCGATTTCGGTTATCATGGCGTAGGGAATTTCCCTGAACATTTTTGCGTTGAGCAACTTTGCGCGCTCGGCGAAACGCCGAGGCCGGGAGACTATCTTTGATAAATCGCTACACGCGTCCTGAGATGCGCCGCATCTGGAGCGACGAAAACAGATTCCAGAAATGGCTGGATGTCGAGCTGGCTGCTGCGGATGTTCTCGCGGAAGCTGGCGTTGTCCCGCGTGAAGCTGCCGCTCGCCTGCGCGAGCGTTCTCGCATCGACGTCGCGCACATTCTGGAAATCGAATCGCGCGTGCGCCACGACGTGATTGCCTTCACCGTCGCGGTCGGGGAGACGGTCGGTGATCCCGAAGCGGCGCGCTGGCTGCACTACGGTCTTACGTCCAACGACGTCGTCGACACCGCGCAAGCCCTTCTCATTCGCGAAGCTTCCGAACACATCGCCGCCGGCCTGGAGAAATTCGCCGGCATTCTCGAGCGCCGCGCCTGGGAATTCAAAGACACCCCGCAAATCGGCCGCACGCACGGAGTGCACGCGGAGCCCATCACTTTTGGTTTGAAAATTGCAAATTGGTTCGATGAAAATCGCCGCGACATCGCGCGCTTTCGCGATGCGGCAAAAGGAATGGCTGTTGGAAAAATTGCCGGCGCCGTGGGCACGTGCGCGCATCTTGGTCCGGAAACCGAACAGAAAATTTGCCAGCGTCTCGGACTAACAGTCGCTCCCATTTCCTCGCAAGTCATCGAACGCGACCGCCACGCTCACTATCTGACCGCTCTCGCCATCATCGCCGCATCGCTCGAACGCATCGCGCTTGAAATTCGCCATTTGCAGCGTACGGAAGTTCGCGAAGCGGAAGAACCCTTTGGCGGTGGCCAGCGCGGAAGTTCCGCGATGCCGCACAAACGCAATCCCGTCGGCTGCGAACAGATTTGCGGACTCGCGCGCGTGGTGCGTTCCAATTCTCTCGCCGCGCTGGAAAATGTCGCGCTGTGGCACGAGCGTGACATTTCTCACAGCTCCGTCGAGCGCGTGATCTTGCCCGATTCCACCACGCTGATCGACTACATGCTCGATCGCATGGCCGCTATCGTCGACAAAATGAAGGTTTTTCCTGAGCGCATGCGCAGAAACTTGGATTCCACGCAAGGTTTGGTTTTTTCCGGACAGTTTTTACAGGATTTGGTCGAGCACGGCGCCGCGCGCGAAGACGCTTACAAATGGGTGCAGGCGCACGCCATGGCCGCTTGGGAATCCGAGTCCAGTTTCCACGAGCGTGTTGCAAACGATCCGAACATCAAAAACTTTCTCGACGCAAAACAGCTGGAACACACTTTCGATTTGCAGCGCCAACTGAAATCCGTGGACGCAATCTTCGCGCGCATCTTCGCACGCAAGTCCTCAGCCGCCCTGCAATAGTCACCGAAAACTCTAGCGGAGGGATTTGGAATCGGCCAATCGATTTACGAGTGCTCGCGCATCCTGCGCTTGGAGGCGGCAGGGACCGGATGGCAACTGGGCCGCATGCGCGCGAACGATGTTGGGGCGACGCGAGGGTTAGACGCGCTGGATGTAGCGGCCTTCGGAGGTGTCGACTTTGACTTTGTCGCCGTTGTTGACGAAAGGCGGGACGTTGATGACCAGGCCGGTTTCGAGAGTGGCGGGTTTCATGACGGCGCTGGCCGTCGCTTTCTGCAACGTAGGCTCCGTTCCCGTGACCGTCAAATCCACCGTGTCCGGCAGCAACACGCCCATGGGCTTGCCTTCATAAAATTCGATCTTCACCGGCAGGTTGGGAATCAAATAGTCGGTGGTGTCGCCGAGCGAGTCCTTGTCGAGAGCAATCTGCTCGTAGGTCAGGGAATTCATGAAATGGAAACTTCCCGCGTCGTTATAGAGAAACTCGAATTCCATTTCATCCATGATGGCCCGCTCGACGGAGTCCTCGGCGCGGAACCGGTAGTCGACGATCGACCCGGTGCGCAAACTGCGCATCTTCGTCTGCATCGAGCCGCGCTTGTTTCCCGGCGTGCGGTGCTCGACGCTGAAGACGGTGTAGAGGTCTCCCTCATGCTGGATGATCATGCCTGGGCGCAGTTGTGTCGCTTTTACCATCGGAGGCTCCTGATTCTGTTTGGGAACTTCCTGCTTGTCGAAGCGTGTGGAAGCTTGTCCCGCGAATCGAGTGTTTGAGGCTTAATTATAGCGGGCACCGGCGTAGATGGTCAATGTTTGGCGACCGGAGGTAGGGAGTCAGTTTGAATTTTCGGCTCGTCCCCAGGAAGAGATCAAGCACCCAGTTTGCGGGGTTCATATCGCGCGTTCGACGCCGGTCGCCACCTATGTTCTTGCTTCGGCGGTCGCGATGGAGCGGCCAATCCAGGCGAAAACGAATAAAGCCAGCCCGGCGACCCATGCGCCCAGACTGAATGTTCCCGAAAAATAATGCGCGATCACGACGCCCGCGGCCATCAGAATTCCCGCGAGGAACAGGAACATGCGCATCCCGTAGAGAGTGGCGAACGGCAAATAGTGCGCGCCCAAAAGGATCATCAGAGCCGGGAAAAACCAATTCAAGTAGTAGTGCCCCACGGGGATGAGAAGCAGCATCGAAAACGGCAGCACGAAGGCCACCTGCCACCCCAGGCTATTGAACTTGTTCTCTTTGCTCAAAGACGCCCGGCGGCCCGACAAACGCAGCATCGATTGCGTGAGCGGAAAAATGAAAAATCCTCCGATGACCACGGTCAGGATGGACGCTTTGGGAGTGACCCACGTGCCTAACGCAGCGGATGCAAGCCAAATTATGGACGAGACAAGCTGTCCCCAAAAACCACCAATGAAGACAGATCGCGATTCGCGTTGAGCCTCTTGGATGTCCATTCAAGCCTCCGAATCGGGTGGTGTGTCGCGGCTCATTGGCACGCCGCGCATCGCGCTCACCTGCTTCGTTCGGTAAATTAGGTTGTCAAACTAACACGGTTTTGGAGATTCTGAACTCGCCCAAAACTTCGAACTGACCCACTCCCCGACGCGAGGCTCGAAGCGGGAGGCTGGGGAAAACAGATTAGTGGGCTGCACGAGCGGAAAAGCGACCGTCACCGTAAGGGTCGGCGCTGATTTTTAGGGCGTCGTCGCCGTGCTGTTTGAGCCAGGAATGACACTTCTGGCGTTCCCATGGTGTAATCCATCAGGTCGGTGAGATCGAGGGTAACGGGCATGACGACTTCCTCGCTTTGCGATTGAATGTGGCTCGCGCGAGTTAGCTGGCGCCAATCAGAAGCCGGGGACGCCGGTGGCTGCGGGGCGAATTTCGGGAGCTTCAGCGGCGCGGCCAAAGCGCAGGCGCTCGATCAATCCTTGGCCCAGCGACATCAGGCCGGTATACAAATAGCCCCACACGAACAGAAGCAGGAACGGGATGGTGATGTAATTTTCGTTTTGAATGGCGTAGAGCACCGTGGCGGCGAAATAAAGTCCGAGGAGCACTTCGGCGTAGGGAATCCAGCCGGCGCGCTTGCGATATTTGCGCTTGAGCCACGCGCCGTGCTCTTGCCCTTCGATGCGATACTTCGGCGTGCGTACGAACTCCGATTGCTTTCCGATCAGCGCCTCGATCACCGCCACCGCGTTGCGCACGGAAATCCCAATGCCCAGGGCCATCACGAACGGCAGATAGGCAATCGCGCGCCACCACGTTTTCGGATACAGCACGCGCTCCGAAGCGAGATAAAAACTCGAGATGGAGCAGGTAGAAGCGAGGAACAGCGGCAAATCGATCAGCAGCATCTGAAACCAGCCCTGGTAGAAACGGACGATCATCGCAGGCAATAGAATCACGGACAGCACCACCATCAGCGGATAACTGATGTTGGCCGTCAGATGGAAAACCGCCTCCGTCTTTACGTATCCCGGCACGTCCGACCGCAGCACGCGCGGAAGAATTTTGATGGCGGTTTGCATCAAGCCCTTGGCCCAGCGCGCTTGTTGCGATTTGAAAGCGTTCATTTCGACGGGGAGCTCTGAAGGGCAATCGACGTCGGGCAAATAAATGAATTTCCAACCGCGCAGCTGCGCGCGGTACGACAAATCCGTATCCTCGGTCAGCGTGTCGTGCTGCCAGCCGCCGGCGTCGTCGATGGCGGTTCGGCGCCAAACGCCGCCCGTGCCGTTAAAGTTGAAAAACGAGCCGCGACGAAAGCGCGCGCCATGCTCGATGACGAAATGGCCGTCGAGCAGAATGGCTTCCGCCTCCGTGAGCGCGGAATAATTCCGGTTGATGTAACTCCAGCGCGTCTGCGCCATGGCGAGCTTGGGGTCGACGAAATACGGCACGGTGCGGCGCAGAAAATCCGCCGCCGGCAAAAAATCCGCGTCGAAAATGGCGATGAGTTCGCCGGTGGCGGTCTTCAATCCCTCCTGCAGCGCGCCGGCCTTGTACCCTTCGCGATTCTCGCGATGGATGTAGTGAATGGGCACCCCCAGCGTCTGCAGCCGGTCCACGCAACCGCGCGCCACCGCCTGAGTTTCATCGGTCGAGTCATCCAGCAACTGGATTTCCAGTTTGTCCTGCGGATAATCGAACTGCGCCACGCATTCCACCAGCCGCTCCACCACGTAGCGCTCGTTGAAGATGGGAAGCTGTATGGTAACCTTGGGCCATTCCGCGACCGCTGGCGGCGGCCCGGGAACGTTGTCGCGGTAGCGGTAGAAGTTGTAAACCAAGACATAGCGATAAATTCCGTAGGCCGCGAGGATCACCAGCACCACGAAATACGGAATCATCATGGCCATATCGAAAGCATTGGCTTGATAAATCCCGCTAAAAGTATGGTCGCGGAGCTTGCGCAGATACGACGTCAGTGGATTGGTCGCAGCTGCGAACAGCATCGCCAGCATCCATTGACAATTCACTTCGCGCCTGTCCTCTTATGAAGATTCATTCGTCCCGTGCCAGTCGGAGTCAAATTGTTGTTGCGCTCATCGGCCTGCTGATTCTTGAGGGCCTGTTCGCCGTGCTGTACCGATTTGGAAACTTGGAACTGCACGTCATCGGCACAATCATTGTCGGGCTGGGCGCGGGCATCGTCTACTTCGCGGCTCTCTACGGCCTGGAGCACGCGCCGGGCCACTCACACGCAAACCGCACCATGCTGTGGATCGTGCTGGCGGGCGCGATTCTTTTTCGTCTAACGCTACTGCCGCTGACGCCGACGCTCTCCGACGATCCCTACCGCTACCACTGGGACGGCCAAATTCAGCTCGCGGGGCACAATCCCTATATCGCCAGCCCAGATAGTTTGGCACGGGGCTCGCGCGTGACGCCCACGGGACACCTGCTCCCTGCACACGATATGCCCAATATTTATCCGCCGCTCGCCGAGCTGCTGTTCCGAGCCGCGGCGCGCTACTTGCCGGGCACTATCGCGTTCAAGTTGCCGTTTTTTCTTGCGGACCTGCTGGCGGTCCTGCTGCTCGCTGCTTGCTTGCGGCACTCCCCTCAGCGGGACTTCCGGCTGGCCATTTACGCGTGGAACCCGCTGGTGATTGTGGAGTTCGCGGGCACCGGCCACAGCGACGCGCTGGCCATTGCCGCGCTCCTGGCGGCCGTTCTAATTATACGGTCGCGGACAGGAGTGTCAACGATTCTGCTCGCCGTGGCGGCGCTGCTTAAAGTCTTTCCTGTGATGCTCTTCCCGCTGTGGCTGCGGCACGCAGGATGGCCACGATCGCTGCGTTCATGGGCCGCGGGATTTGCTTCCGTTGCGCTGGGAGTGGCGTGCTTTTGGCCGTTTCGCGCGGCGTTGCCGCACATTCCGGCGACGCTCGCGTATTTCACGGCGCACTGGCGGGACAACAACGCCAGCTTGTTTACGATTTTGCGGCGATTCAGTGGACATGCCAGTTGGGCGGCGGGAATCGGCGAGGGAATCGTGGTTGGACTGGCGTTGTGGGCGGCAGCGCGGCGCGTCGAGCCGGAACGCGCTGCGTATCTTATTTTCGGGGCGATTCTGCTGCTCTCGCCCAATGCTTATCCATGGTATTTCACCTGGATCATTCCGTTGTTGTGCTTTTTTCCCAATCCCGCGTGGCTGCTGCTGACGATTTTGCAGTTTTTGTCCTACAGCGTGCTGATTGGGTATGGGATTTTGGGGACGTGGCACTGGAGTCCGCTGATGATTTGGCTGGAGTACGCGCCATTTTATGGGTGGCTGGGGTGGCAAATGTTTCGGGCGCAATCCGCGCGATTTTCCGCGTCGGACGGCGGAATCTTGTCTCGATAGGGAGAGATGCCGATGGGCAAGGTTTTCTGGCACGTTACCATATGTGGCCAAATTGGGAGAATGTTCGTGCGAACGCTCTCCGCTCTAGTTCTCGGACTTGTTTTCATCGAGTTGGCAATTCCTCAATCGCGTGATTACTTCACTATAAAAGTCGTGGACGACCAGACGGGCAGAGGCGTTCCCCTGGTTGAATTGAGTACCACAAACGAAATCTCGTACTACACAGACAGCAACGGCATCGTCGCTTTCTACGAGCCGGGCCTCATGAATCAAATCGTCTACTTCAACATTAAGAGCGACGGTTATACGTTTCCGGAGGACACGTTCGGCAATCTTGGTGTCGCACTCAACGTAATACCGGGCGGCCACGCCGAGATCAAGATTACGCGCACGAGCATTGCCGAACGCCTGTATCGCATCACCGGCGAAGGCATCTACCGCGATAGCGTTCTCGTGGGTGCTCCGGTGCCCATCCAGCATCCACTACTTGACGCTCAGGTGATGGGCCAGGACAGCGCGCTTGCCATTCCTTATCGCGGCAAGATCTATTGGTTCTGGGGTGATACCGCCAAGCCGTCTTACCCCCTCGGAAACTTCGGCAGCTCGGGAGCCACGTCGGAATGGCCGGGCAAGGGAGGACTCGATCCAAGTGTTGGCGTTAACCTTTCCTATTTCACCAATGCATCCGGCTTCTCGCGGCCAATGCTACCGTCCGCCAATTTTCCCGGGCCGGGACCGAAATGGATTTGGGAACCAATGGTCATGCCGGATCAAACCGGCCGCGAGCGCTTATTTGCGTTCTACTCGCGCATCAAGATGCTGGGCGTGGATTATGAACATGGTGTCGCGATCTTCAATGACAAAACCCAAGACTTCGAGCGCCTAGTTCAGTTTGATTTGCACGACGCTATGTTCTATTGCGGTTCCACGGCGCCTGTGAAAGTCGACGTTTTGACGACAGAGTATTACTACCAAGGTTCCTGCCGCTTGAGGGCGGATGTCGCCGATCTGAAAGATACGGCTTCTTGGGAGGGGTTTTCGCCTTTGGTGGCGGGGACGCGCTACCAGAAGGGAGCCAAGCTCGATCGCGCTCCCGACGGACGCTTGCGCTACGCCTGGAAGCACAACACTCCTCCGCTTAGTCCCAGCGAGGAGCAGGAACTGATCGCCGCGAGAAAAATGAAACCGAGCGAGGCATTTTTCCAACTGCGAAGCGTGGACACCGACAAGCGGTCAACCTTGGGGGTACGATTGAGTGGAACTCTTTCCGCAAACGCTGGATCCTGATCGGACAGGAACATGAGGGTCCTGCCGGTCACGGCATCATCTGGTTCGCTGAGGCGGACACGCCGCTGGGCCCGTGGGTTTATGCCAAACAGGTGCTGCGTCATGAGGAGTACAACTTCTATAATCCTGTGCAGCACTCATTCTTTGATCAGGATGGCGGGCGCCTCATCTATTTCGAGGGTACCTATACACTCAACTTCGCAGCCGGGGATGTGCCCACGCCGCGCTACGATTACAACCAGATCATGTACCGGCTCGATCTCGGCGACCCACGGCTCGCGCTGCCTGTGCCCGTCTATCTTGTGCGGACCCCGAACTCCCCGCCGCATTACTTGCTCCGTGAGGGATTGGAGGCCGAAGGCGCATGGAACTCGATTGAGAGCGTTCCATTCTTCGCGATCCCTCCCGGCGCGGCGCACGATCGCTTGATTCCCATTTTTGCAGCAAACGATCAGCACAGCGCAGTTCTCAGCACTCGTGCTTCGTCGGCTGACACACAACCGCTTTTCTACGCCCTGCCAGCGTCGCCTGCGCCAGTTGAGCTTCCGCAAGGCCCGTCTGGAAAATGGTCGTGCATGGCCTATCTCGCCGATGGAAGTGACTTCACGTCTTTTTCGCTCGATCTACAACTCGACGGCGAGACGGTGCGTTCGCCCGTCATAGACGATATGGGAGGCATTCAAGGAACGTTCAGGAACGACGCACTTCGACTTGTACTGAAAGCGCCAGACGAAACCTTCGATCTGGATGGCGGGCTGAAGCAAGGCAACCTGGGAGGGGCTTGGCATATCCGCGGTGCAGCCGACCACGGCACCTGGAGTTGTGAGCGCGCCCTAAGTCCTCGCCAGGCAGAGTCGCCGGCCATTGTGCCGCTTTACGAATACACGAACACTGCCGACGGCTCGCACATCTATTCCACCGCCCCCGACCTTCACGGCGAAAATCTGAAACGCTCTGCGGAACCGTTTTGCCGCGTCTGGCGCAATCCTGCGTCCCAAATCTTCCTCGATCCTGATGCCAAACCCGTTCTGGCAGAGCCAATCATTTCGCACAACAGACTTAGCCATCACTGAACTCTCATGGGTCAAATAGTGCCGAAGAAGTTCGCTCGTCGGTAAAAAACTAGACGTTTAGAGAAAGTGACGTTTGCGGAATGAAGTCGGAGGTGCGGTTGGCGTTGGGGGCGGGCGGCATTTTGGAGCGGTCGACGGGATTATAGAGCGTGTCGCGCTCGACGGGGACGCGGCCGGCGGCGCGAATGAGTCGCTCAAGTTCGGCGAGGGTCATGTGTTGCGGCGTGGTGGCGCCTGCATCGTGGTAAATTTTTTCTTCGATTACCGTGCCGTCGATGTCGTCCGCGCCGAACCGCAGCGCAATCTGCGCGATGCGCGGAGTGAGCATGATCCAGTAGGCTTTGATGTGCTCGAAATTGTCGAGCAGCAGGCGCGAAACGGCGATGGTCTTCAAATCATCGAAGCCAGTCGGCTTGGGGCAGAAATCGAGGCCTGTGTTGTCGGGATGAAATGCCAGCGGAATGAACGTCTGGAAGCCCTTGGTTTCGTCCTGCAGTTCGCGCAGAAGGAGCAGATGTTCGACGCGTTCTTCGGCGGTTTCGATGTGGCCGTAAAGCATCGTCGCATTCGAGCGCAGGCCGATTTGATGCGCGGTGCGAGCGATGTCCAGCCACATGCGACCGCTGGTTTTGTGGTCGCAAATAATTTTGCGCACGCGCGGATTGAAAATTTCCGCGCCTCCACCGGGGAGCGAATCGACGCCAGCATTTTTCATGGCGAGGAGCGTGTCGCGAATGGAAAGTTTTGAAATTCGCGAATAGAAGCCCACTTCGACCATGGTGAAGGCTTTGAGATGGACTTGCGGGAAGCGCTGCTTGAGGCCGCGAATCATGTCGAGATAGAAGTCGAAGGGCAGATCGGGATGCAGGCCGCCGACGATGTGAAATTCCGTGGCGCCTTCGGAGACGCCCTGCGCGGCGCGATGCCAGATTTCGTCGAGCGAATAGGTGTAAGCGCCGCTGGCTTCCTTGTCGCGTCCAAAGGCGCAGAGCTTGCAGTGCGCGCCGCAGACGTTGGTGGGATTGATGTGGCGGTTGACGTTGAAGTAGCAGATGTTGCCGTGGCGCTTTTCGCGGACGTGGTTGGCGAGCCAGCCGATGGTGAGCAGATCGGGCGAGGCGTAGAGCGCGAGGCCGTCCTCGGCGGAAAGGCGCTCACCGGCGAGGACTCTCTTCGCGATGGGCTCGAGGCGGCTGTCCGAGATGTGCAGTTGTGTGTCCATACGATATCGCGGGAATCTAAAACGTGACGAAAGTGGCCGCGCCCCAGAAAATCAGGAACAACAGACTAATATAGCCGTTGATGGTGAAAAACGCAGCATTGATTTTGGTAAGGTCGTTGGGTTTGACAAGAGAATGCTCGTAGGCGAGCAGCATCGCCACCACCACGATTCCAGCCCACGCCGGCCATGCCAGTCCGAAGCTCCACGCCAGCCACGCGAGCAGCAACACCATCACCACGTGCATGATGCGCGCGATTCCCATGGCGCCCGCCACGCCAAATCTCTTCGGAATCGAGTAGAGTCCCGCCTGCTTGTCGAACTCGATGTCCTGGCACGCGTAGAGCACGTCGAATCCGCCCACCCACAACGTCACCGCAGCGCAGAGGATGAGCATGCGCGCGTCGAGCGAACCGCGCACCGCGATCCATGCGGCGGCGGGAGAGATGCCGAGGCAGAATCCCAGGACGATATGCGACCAAGCGGTGAAACGCTTGGTGTAGGAATAGAGGAACAGAATCGCCAGCGCCACCGGTGAAAGCTCCAGCGCCAGGCGGTTCAGTTGCCACGCGGCAATCACCAGCACTGCCGCGGAAATCAGCGTGAACGCCCAGGCAAATCGCAGCGAAAGCTCGCCCTTGGGCAACGCACGGTTCTGGGTGCGCGGATTCGCGGCGTCATAACGCACATCCGCGATGCGATTTATGGTCATCGCCGCCGAACGCGCGCCCACCATGGCGACGATGATCCAGCAGACTTGCCAGGCGATGGTTCGCCCCGCGGGCCAGCCGGCGCGCCCCGCGCGTTCCGCCAGCAGCGCTCCTACCAACGCGAACGGCAGCGCGAACACGGAGTGCTCGAACTTGATCATTTCCAGCACGGTGGGAATGCGCCCGCGCGTCATGGTTTGTTGCCCGCTTTCCCCGTTCCGCCTGGCCAGCGATACTGCTCATCCTGCGGCAAGCCAAGCTGCGCCAGCACGCGATAGACGAATTGCTCAACGATTTGGTCGATGGACTTCGGCGCATAATAAAACGCGGGCATCGCCGGCATCACCACCGCGCCTGCATCGTGTACCCGCAGCATATTTTCCAAATGAATGCGGTTGAGCGGCGTTTCGCGGAGGCAAAGGACGAGTTTGCGGCGCTCTTTCAAGCAAACGTCGGCCGCGCGCGCGAGCAAATCGTCGCTGGTGCCCGAGGCAATCGCGCCCAGCGCGCCCGCTGAGCACGGAATGACGACCATGGCGTTCACTGCGGCGCTGCCCGAGGCAATCGCCGCGCCGATATCTTTGTTCGGCACGCACTCGAATTTTTTCGCGGGCGTCCCGGTGAGCAGCGAGGCAAGCTTCTTCGGTTCTTGCGCGACGATGCCCAGTTCAGTGGCGAGCAGGCGCAGCCCCGCGTCGCTGGCCACCAGATACACGCGCGCCACACGCGCGTCGGCGTCGAGCGCGCGCAACAATACTTGCGCGTAAACCGCGCCGCTTGCGCCGGTCACTCCCACGGTGATGATCTTGCCTTCGGCAGGGGCCATCGGATTGGGTCGAATCTTCGAGTCTAGGCAGCGGGTTTGCGCAAAGTCAAGCCGCTGAACGCTAGCTGCTTCCTGATTCGGCCGTTTGCTCATGGATTCGAGGAATTGTTGCGCTAGACTCCTTCGAGAGGAGAATAGCGTGGCGAAAACACACCGTTATGGCGTCATCGTCAAGATGGACCGGCAACACCGGACCGGTACGTCCGGCTAAATTCGCCACCCAATGCTAGAATGCTCGTTCAGATTTTGAGGGTCACACGCATCCGTGAACGCCAGCGATATACGCGAATTGGTTGAGGCTTTGCAAAAAGGGCGCCTGTCCTCCGAGCAGGCCATTGAACGGTTGAAAAATTTGCCGTTCGAGGATTTGGGCTTCGCGAAGATCGACCATCACCGCGGTTTGCGCCAAGGCTACCCGGAAGTGATTTTCGCGCGCGGCAAAACACCAAAACAGGTTGCGGAAATCGCTCGCGGAATGCTTCGCACAAAATCGTCTCACAACATTTTGATCACGCGCGCCGACGCCAAAGCCTATGCCCTCGTTCGCCGGCTCACGCGCGAGGCAAAATTCCACGAGCTTTCCGGCACAATCGCCATCCGCCGCGGCAGAAAAAACACAGGCAAGGGGCTGATACTCGTCGTCACCGCGGGCACCAGCGACATTCCCGTCGCCGAAGAAGCCCTCATTACCGCCGAAATGCTCGGCAATCGCGCCGAAGCGCTCTATGACGTCGGCGTCGCGGGGCTGCACCGCCTGCTCGCGCATCGCGACAAAATCACTGCCGCGCGCGTCATCATCTGCGCCGCCGGAATGGAAGGCGCGCTGCCCAGCGTGGTCGCAGGGCTGGCCAGCGTTCCGGTGATCGCCGTTCCCACGAGCACGGGATATGGCGCGAGTTTTTCGGGATTGGCCGCGCTGCTCGCCATGCTCAACAGTTGCGCCTCGAACATCTGCGTGGTCAACATCGACAACGGCTTCGGGGCCGCCTGCGTCGCAAGCTGCATCAACCATCTCTGAATTTTGCGTGGGAATTACGCGAGCGCAGCGGCCAGCGCCGCGCCCAATGCGGACTCTTCTTCTTCAAACACCGTGCGCAAATCGATTATCAATGTTTTCTTTTCAATTCGCGCGATGACCGGCCATGGCGCTCCGGCCGGCGCTTTCTGCAGCCGCTCTTCCATCTCCGCAGCGGAGTATCGTCCGCTGCGCACGGCGACGAGCGCCGTCGGCAGCTTTTGCTCCGGCGTCGAGCCGCCGCCAATCACGGAAAATCCGCGACACAGTTCAATGCTCGCGCCCTGCGGCAATTTGCCGCGCCATTTCTCCACGAACGCCCGCGCGCGCCGCTCAATTTCTTCCGCGCTCATGCGAATCATTCGCAGGGCCGGAATTTCCTCCAGCGCGCCGCGCCGGTACGCATCCAGCGTCGTTTCCAATGCTGCAATGGTCAGCTTATCCACGCGCAAGGCGCGAAACAGCGGATTACGCCGGATTTGCTCGACCAACTTTCTCTTTCCCGCGATGATTCCTGCCTGCGGGCCGCCCAGCAATTTGTCTCCGCTGAACGTGGCCACGTCCACTCCCGCGGCAAAGCTGGCGCGCACCACCGGCTCGCCGGCTCCTGCGTCCGCCAGGTTCGTCAAGCATCCCGAGCCCAAGTCTTCGAACACGGGAATGTGTTTCTTCCGCCCCAGCGCCGTCAATTCCTCCAACTCCGGCCGCTTCGTGAATCCCACAATCTTGAAATTTGATGGATGCACCCGCAAAAGCAGCCGCGTCTCTTGGCCAATCGCGCGGTGGTAGTCCGCGATTCTGGTGCGGTTGGTGGTGCCGACTTCGCGGAGGCGCGCGCCGCTCTCCGCCATGATCTCCGGAATGCGGAATCCGTCTCCGATTTCAATCAGCTCGCCGCGCGACACAATCACTTCCGCGCCCTTCGCCAGCGTGTTCAACACTAGGAACACCGCGGCGGCATTATTGTTCACCACGATGGCGGCTTCGGCGCCGGACAATTCCGCGAGAGCGCGGTTGGTGTGCGCGTCACGTTTGCCGCGCTCGCCGGTGGCGATGTCATATTCCAGATTGGAATATCGCGTGGCCGTCGCGGCGATCCGTTCCGCCGCCTGCCTTGCCAATGGCGCACGCCCCAGGTTCGTGTGGAGCACCACGCCGGTCGCGTTGATGACCGCGCGCAGCGACGGCGTCAGTTTTTCCTCGATCTTCCGAGCGATCGCTGCATAAATGTCCGCCGCGTTCAGGACCACCGCTCCATGGCGCGCCTTTTTCCGCACCTCCGCCAGCACTTCGCGAACCGTTCCCGCGGCCATCGCTCGCCCCGCGCTTTGCATCAGCTTCGCCGTTTCCGGCGCGTTCGCAAATTGGTGCAGAACTTCGTCGACGGAAGGAATCTGCCGCAGGAGCGCGGTTCGCTCGGTTTGTGTCTTCAGTTTTCTTTGCACAGGAGCGGCCACAAGGGCTGCTATTTCAGCACACGCCACCAGCGCACGCAACTTCGCGCTGGCGAATACCATTCAGACACGCATTTTCCACGCCCCCGTTGACGCTCACCGCACCGGCACCCTACGATAATCAAGATTCCCTTTCCCGCTATTGCGGAGACTATGGCGACAATCGAAGAAGATCTCTTACAGATCGAAAAAGACATTCGCACCCTGAAAATCGAATACGAGCAGTATTTCGGCGGTGGCCGCAAGCGTCCGCCGGCCGACACGCAGTGGCGCGTTGAATCGCTGATGAAGCGCTACGGCGACCGCGGCGCGGACATGAGCTATGCGCAGCGTTTCCGCTATACCAATCTGGCACAGACCTTCGCCAAGTATTGTGAAATCTGGCGCAAAAAGATCAAAGAGCGCGAGGAGGGGCTTACGCAGCGCCATTTCGGCGCTGCCGCCAAAGCCATTGAGGCCGAGCGCGCCAAAGCGGAATCGGAAACGGCAGTCCATGCCACGCCCCGCGCTTCTACTTTTGCCATGACCTTTTCAGATCCTGATCGCGAAGCCGATAAAATCGAGCAGCTTTATCGAAAGCTTGTCGAAGCCCGCACGGCCACGGACGAAAAAGGCGGCACGCCAAACTTTGATGAATTCAGCAAATTCGTACGCGAAAAGACCCAGCAGCTCAAATCCAGAAAATCCACCTCGCAAGTCGAATACACCGTCAGCGTCGAAGGCGGGCGCGTCAAGCTCAAAGCCCGCATCAGCTCTTAACCGCACTACGTTCATCGCATATCCGCGCGCGTTTCCAGCGATCGGAGGTATCAGGTCCGTTGGTGCGCTCCGCGCCCGATACCGTATCTGTGCACGAAAATGCAAAATACGGTCTCACATGCTGCAATTACTTGCAGTGCGTCGAGCGCGCCGGGAGGTATGTCGTGTCATTTCAACGTAGTGGCATTGGCAACTATCGTGCCATGAGATGTTATAGGTTCCCTGTGAGAGCTACGGCCTATGTGCGGCCGAAGGGGTGGTGGTCTATGAGAATCGCGACTTTTGCAGTGACGGCGCTTGCAGCATTATCGCTTCTCGGCACCGCGGCCAGGGCCGACAACATTGTCGTTACCTACGGGGCTCCCGGCGTGCAAACGCCGGACAGCGCGATCATGTCGGGCGCCACGGTCCTCGGCACGGAGACATTCAGCACGCAGACGCCAGGTTACGGCGGCTTCACCACGACTTATGGCACGGGTGGTGCAATTACCGGTACATACTCCTCGGGCGCTTACATACATGAACCCAGTCAATACGGCGGAGCAGGCGGGACCGGGCAATTCGTCGATGCCATTGGCGGCACCTCCGGCTACACGATTACGCTCACGACCAGCAGTGGCACGCCAGGGGTCAACTACTTCGGCTATTGGCTCTCTGCGCTCGACGCAGGCAACGAGCTTGTGTTCTTGGAAAATGGCACCCAGGTCGGCACGTTTACGCCAGCGGATCTGATCGCCGCGCTTGGTCCGTGCACCGGGAGCAATCCGTATTGCGGCAATCCGAACGCAGCCTTCCTGGGGCAGGACTCCGCGCAGCCCTACGCCTTCGTCAATTTTGTCGATACCACCGGTTACTTCAACGAAATAGAAGTCTTTGAGGATCCCGACGTCGGCAGTTACGAGTCGGACAACCACACGGTGGCTTACTGCAGCGACCCGCAAGCCTGCATCTCCGGAAACTCCATTCCCTCGTCAACGCCCGAGCCGTCCTCTATCGTGCTGCTGGGCACCGGACTGCTAGGCCTTTTGGCGTTCCTGGTGCGACGCCAGCGTCACGCACCGATGGCTTCGCACTGATCAGGATGTTCTGGGCGAATCGCCAGCCACTCGGGAGTTAACTGGCTGCTTCCGAGTAATCCGTGGTTCGCTCGGTTCGGGTGACAGCGCACGCGCATCGCTTCTCGTCAGTCGACCGGGCAACCTCCGCAGTGTCGTACGAATCCTTTAATGGCATCCATGCCGCGGCACAACACTGCGCTTTGCAAGAATGGCCGCAGGCCGCGGGCAGGGCGATGCGTCCGATCGTTCGTGTCCGCTCTGATTGGCATCTTCCTCTGCGCGCTCTTCGCAAGTGGTCTCGCCCAGGCGCAATCCCAAGGTCCAATAATCCCGCCGCCGCAGAAAGTGCAGCAAACCCAGCAACCGGCGCAAACCTCGCCCACGCCCAAAATATCCGTCGAAGTGAAATTGGTGTATCTCTACGTCACCGTGCGCGACAAGCATGGCAAAATCGTCCCGACGCTGAATCAGGAAGACTTCGTGCTGGCCCAGGACAGCCATCCGCAGACCATCACTCATTTCATCCGCCAAAGCGATCTTCCGCTCACGCTTGGCCTGCTCGTCGACACCAGCCTCAGCCAGCGCAATGTTCTCGACGACGAGCGCGACGCCAGCTATCGATTCCTCGACCAGATGCTGCGCCCCGACAAAGATTCGGCGTTCGTGATTCATTTCGACCGTCAGGTCGAGCTGCTGCAGGATTTAACGTCTTCCCGTCCCAAGCTCAACGCCGCACTGCAGCAGCTGCAGACGCCTCAGCCGCAATTCAACAACGGCAACAATGGGAATAACGGAAACGACGGCGGCAGCGACGGCGGCAACACCACCGATCCCGACGAAAACGTCCCGACCAGCACCGGCAGCAGCAACGGTCGCGACCGCACGCGCGATAGCGGCGGCGGCACACTACTCTACGACGCCATCTACCTTGCATCGAATGACGAGATGAAGAAGCAGCCGGGCCGCAAAGCCATTTTCGTTCTATCCGACGGTGTGGACCGCGGCAGCAAGGAAACCCTCACGGCGGCCATCGAAGCAGCGCAGCGCGCCGATACATCCGTCTACTCCATCCTCTTCACGGATAATGAATCGAACGGCGATGGTTACGGTCGTCACGGAGGCTGGGGAATGGGCCACCCTGGCGGTGGCTGGCCAGGAGGAGGCGGAGGCTGGCCCGGAGGTGGAGGGCGCCGCTATCCGCAGCAAGCGCGCACAGACGGCAAGGAAATACTCAAGCGGATTTCCACCGAGACAGGCGGCCAGCTATTTCAAGTTTCGAAAAAACTGCCCCTCGACGCGATATTTAAACAGGTCGAAGAAAGCCTGAGGAGCCAGTACAGCTTGGGCTACACGCCTGACCACGCAAGTTCCGGGCCCGGCTATCACAAAATCACTCTCACCACGAAAAACAAGGACCTGATCGTCCAAGTGCGCGACGGCTACTACTCCGACAACTAGTTCGTTGCTCGTCCCGCAACCGTCGTCAAGAACCCCACTCCCCTTGAAGTATTGTTCGAGGTTCGCGAAGCGTGGCCGCTCTAAATTTTTCCTGTTCTTTCTCTTTCCCATTGCTGCGCAAGCGCATACACTGGTGTGCCTTTTTTATCGCGGAGGTGGCTGTGGCGGTTGAACGCGCGCTCATCAGTGTCTACAACAAAGCAGGGCTCGCCGATTTTGCGAGCCAGCTCTCGAAACTGGGTATCGAAATCGTCTCCACCGGCGGCACGGCGCGCTTCCTGCGCGAGGCCGGCATCTCGGTTCGCGACGTCGCCGAACTCACCGGTTCTCCCGAAATGCTGGGCGGCCGGGTCAAAACGCTGCACCCCAAGGTGCATGGCGGAATTCTTTTTCGCCGCGGCAATGCCGACGACCGCAAGCAAACCGCCGCGCACGGCATCGCGCCGATCGACATGGTGGTCGTCAATCTCTATCCTTTCTCCGCAACCGCCGGCAAATCCGGCGTCACCGCCGAGGAACTGATTGAAAACATCGACATCGGCGGCCCCACCATGCTGCGCTCCGCCGCCAAAAATTTCGAAAGTGTCGCCGTCGTCACCGATCCGGCCGATTATCCCGCACTGCTCGCCGAGCTCGCCGTCGCGCGCGAATTTCGCCTCGCGACGCGCCTCGACCTGGCGCGTAAGGCATTTGCGCTCACCGCGCGCTATGACGGCCTTATCGCCACGCAGCTTGAACGCCTCTCCGCCGATCATCATTTGCAACTCGCGCCCGCGCTCGAAGCCCTCCCGCTTCGCCTGCATTTCGATTTCGAGCGTCAGCAAGCCATGCGCTATGGCGAAAATCCTCACCAGCGAGCCGCGCTCTACGTGCCTGCGGGCAAACCGCGCGCGGGGTTCGCCGCCGCCCGCCAGCTCCAAGGCAAAGAGCTCTCCTACAATAATCTTGTCGACCTCGACGCTGCTTGGTCTCTCGCTTCCGAATTCTCCTCTCCTGCCGTGGCCATCATCAAACACAACAACCCCTGCGGCGCCGCCGAACACTCCTCGCTCGCTGAAGCGTATCGCCAGGCCCTTGCCAGCGACCCCGTTTCCGCTTTCGGCAGCGTCATCGCGCTTAATCGCCCGATCGACGCCGCCACTGCCACCGAACTCGAAAAGCTCTTCGTCGAATGCATCGCCGCTCCTGGCTTTGAAAAAGCAGCTCTCGAAATATTGTCGGCAAAAAAGAATTTGCGCTTGCTGGAAATGCCCGCCGCCGCGGCTGAATCTGCTCTGGAACTCAAACGCATCAGCGGCGCGGTGCTCGTGCAGGAGCTGGACCATCGCTCCGTCGCCGAATCGGAATGGAAGATTGTCACCGATCGCCAGCCCACGCCGGCCGAGCGCCACGCGATGCGCTTCGCCTGGATCGTCTGCAAGCACGTCAAGTCCAATGCCATTGTCTTTGCGCGCGAAGGCCAAGCCATCGGCATCGGCGCAGGTCAAATGTCCCGCGTCGACTCCGTGAAACTCGCCGTGATGAAGGCGCAAATGCCTCTCGCGGGCACGGTCGTCGCTTCCGACGCATTTTTTCCATTTCCCGACGGAGTTGAAGAAGCCGCGAAAGCTGGAGCCGTCGCCGTCATTCAGCCCGGCGGCTCGGTTCGTGACAATGAAGTCATTGCTGCCGCCAATCGCCTCGGCCTGGCCATGGTTTTCACGGGAGTCCGCCATTTTCGCCACTAACCCATCCCGTCGTGCGACTTCACGCATCTAATGGATTGGGCCAAACAAGATTGAGCGAAACGCAATCGCCGGCCAGGAACACTTTGACGCGCCTCGCCGCCTATACAATAATGAACTGTACTTTGGAGCGCGCATGAAGACTCATCTCACAGAGACAATCTTGGCCGTCGCATTATGCGCCGGCGGAGCTGCGGCGCAGACCGTCCCGCAGCCATCCGCTTCAGCCAGCGCTTCCAGCGGCTCTTCGCTCTACTCGCAGGACGACCAAGCCAAGCGCGGCGAAGCCTATTCCGATTTCATGATGGGCGCTTTGGCCGAGCGCCAATTCGAAACTTCCGGCAAAGCCGAAGACGCCGACCAAGCCATTGGCTACTACCAGAAGGCTCTCGCCCTCGATTCCGATCCTGCCATCACCGAGCGCCTCGCCGAAGTATACGCCGAGTCCCAACGCACCCCCGAAGCGATGCGCCTCGCGAATTCTGCTTTGCAGCAAGATCCGGATAATCTTGCCGCGCACCGCCTGCTCGCGCGCATTTACATTCGCCAACTCGCCGACACCTCCGAGAACTACGCCCAAAAGCAAACCATTGCCTCTGCCGTCGAACAATTGCAGGCCGTTCAACGCCTCGATCCTTCCGACGTCGAATCGCAGCTCTGGCTGGCGCGCCTCTACGGTTTCCAAAATCAGCCGCAGCGTGCCGAAGAGCAATTGCGCAGCGTGCTCAATCACTCGCCGGAAAACGAAGGCGCCCTCGAACAGTTGAGCCAGCTTTATATCGAGGAAGGCCGCCCGCAAGACGCCATCGCCTTGCTTCGTGACGCCGCTGGTTCCTCCGAGGATCCCGCGCTTTACGATCTTCTCGGCAACGCTTACGCCAAGACCAACGATAATGCCAAAGCGCAGGCGGCCTACACCCGCGCCGTCGCCCTCGATCCCGACGAGCCCAGCCACCGCCACGGCCTCGCGCAGGCGATGCTTTCCAACGATGACTATCCGGGCGCTCTCCAGCAGTTCCAGCACCTCGCTCAGATGGAGCCTGAAAATCCCCAAAACTATCTGCGCATTTCCCAGATCTATCGCCACATGAACGAGCTCGATAAGTCCGAAACCGCTCTCATGCAGGCCAAGAAATATGCCCCCGGAGATCTTGAAGTTCTGTACAACGAAGCGCTGCTATATGAGGCCCAGGCGCGCTACAAGGACGCTATAGAAGTCCTCTCCGACGCCATCGCCGGAGTCAAAGCGCAGCAGCAGAATGGCCAGCCTGCTCCCAGCGCGCTCGCGATTCTTTACGAGCAGCTCGGAATGGCTCATCGCGACGCCGGAGATTACGATTCCGCGGAGCGCGCTTTCGAGGATATGCAGCAGCTCGGTCCCGCCAGTCAAAAGCGCGGTGAACTCTTGCTTATTGACACCTACCGTGCCAGCGGCGACATCAAGCGGGCCCTCGCGGAAGCCCAGAAGGCTCGCGCCGCCAACGCCGGCGACCCCACCCTCGCCGTCACCTACGCCATGCTTCTCGGCGATAACAGCCAAGTCGACGACGCCACCAAAGTTCTTCGCGGCCTCGTCGGCAACAATGGCCAGCTCGACCGCGATACTTATATCGACCTCGCGCAAGTCGAGGAGCGCGGCAAGCGCTACACCGACGCTGAACGCGACGCCAATGCCGCTCTCGGCCTCTCGAGCGATCCTTCGGATAAAGAAAGCGCCTGGTTCCTTCTCGGCGCGATTTACAACGACCAGAAACACTACGATCAAGCCGAGAACATGTTCCGCAAATCGCTGGCCGTCAACCCGCACGACGCCATGGTATTGAATGATTACGGCTACATGCTTGTTGACCGCGGCGTTCGCCTGGACGAAGCCATTTCCATGATTCACAACGCCGTGGACCAAGAACCCACGAACGGCTCCTATCTCGACAGTCTCGGGTGGGCCTATTTCAAGCAGGGCAATCTTCCCGCTGCTCAGCAGTACTTGCAGCAAGCCATTTCTCACGACTCAAGCGACCCCACGATCCTCGGCCATCTCGGCGACGTCTATGCCAAGATGGGCCAACCCAATCGCGCCGAGCAAATCTGGGAGAAAGCCCTTTCCTGCTGGCAAAAGGCCCTGCCTGCTGATTACGAGCCGAACCAAGTTGCGGACCTGCAGAACAAATTGAAGAATCTGAAGCGTCGCGTCGCGCAGCGCTCTACCGGCAGCGACAGCCAGTTCTAGCTGCCCCCGCATGAGCAAAACCGTTCGCCTCTCGGCGTTTGCCAAAGTCAATCTGTGCCTGCACGTCCTCGGCAAGCTTCCGGGCGGTTACCATGAGCTGCGCACGGTCTTCCAGTCCATTTCGCTCCACGATTCGCTTGAGCTGGAGCTTTCCTCCTCGCGTGAAATTACCCTCGAAATCAATCTCGAAAATGCCGGTCTCCCTCTTCCTGCCGATTCCACGAACCTCGTTTGGCGCGCCATTGATGCCCTCAAACATGAACTTCGCCTGCGCCACGGATTTCGCGCGCGCCTCACCAAGCGCATCCCAGTGGCGCGTGGCCTCGGCGGCGGCTCCAGTGACGCAGCCGCGGCCCTCTGGGGCGTCCTGCGCCTCGCGCGCCGCGAGTTGCCTCTGCCTCGCTTGCTCGAAATCGCCTCCTCGCTCGGCGCTGACGTTCCCTTTTTTCTTTTTGGAGGCCGCGCCCTGGGCGTCCGCCGCGGGGACGAGATTTATCCGCTTCCCGACGTTCCCGCTCGAACCCTCCTCGTCGTTTCTTCTCGCAGCATCGGCGTCAGCACGCGCGACGGCTATTCCTGGCTCGATCGCCGATTGACAACCTCCTCAGCAACCTCTAGAATGTGGAGTTTCTGCGCTCTGTGCTGGAGCCGGCAGAGCGGCGGCCTTTCCAATGATTTCGAGGCTGCCGTCTTTCGCCGCCATCCTCGCTTGGGTCAAATCAAGCGGCGATTGCTTCAGGAAGGAGCCGCGGAAGCCGCGCTGGCGGGTAGCGGGTCGGCGGTGTTCGGATTCTTCCGAAACCCAGCGCAGGCGCGCCGAGCCGCTCGAGCGTTTCCGGACGACCAGGTTTTTGTAGCGCGGACTCTCTCACGAAACTCTTACCGCGGGGCTGTGCTCGCGCGGTAAATCGCAAACGAGGACTCTTTTGGCGGACGATAAGCTGAAAATCTTCAGCGGAAGTGCGAACCCCGCGCTCTGCGAGGCTATTTGCAAATACCTCGGAGTGCCGCGTGGCCATGCGGAGCGCGGCCAATTCAGCGACGGTGAATCGCGCTTTCAGATCCTCGAAAACGTGCGCGGCGCCGACGTTTTTGTCGTCCAGGCCTGCAGCCAACCCGTCGATTTCCATCTGATGGAATTGCTGCTCATGGTCGACGCTTTCAAGCGCGCTTCCGCCTGGCGCGTCACCGCGGTGATTCCGTATTATGCGTACGCCCGCCAGGATCGCAAAGATCGCCCGCGCGTTCCGATTTCCGCGAAGCTCGTGGCCGACTTGCTGGAGACCGCCGGAGCCAGCCGCGCGCTCACTCTCGATTTGCACGCGCCGCAAATTCAGGGTTATTTCAACGTCCCTGTCGACCACTTGTTCGCCGCTCCTGTGCTGGTCGAGTATTTTCAGAATAACGGAATTCGCAATGCCACGGTGGTCTCGCCCGATGCCGGCGGCGTCGAACGCGCCCGCTTCTTCGCGAAAAGAATGGATGCCCCGCTGGCTATCGTCGACAAGCGCCGCATCGACGTAAACGTGAGCGAAGTCATGCATCTCATCGGCGACGTGAAGGGCCGCCCGGCGCTGGTTATCGACGACATCATCGACACGGCGGGCACGCTGGTGAAAACCGCGGAAGCTCTCTTGAAAGAAGGCGCCACGGAAGTCTACGCCGGATGCACACATGCGATTCTTTCCGGCCCAGCCGTCGAGCGCATTTGCAAGTCGCCGATCAAGGAAGTCATCGTCACCGATTCTGTGCCGCTCTCCGATGCGGCCAAACGCGTTCCCAAGATTAAGGTGCTCAGCGTCGCTCAACTTCTCGCGCGCGGCATCCGTTCGATTCACGAAGAGACTTCGATTAGCGAATTGTTCATTTAGGTGATTGTTGTAGCAGTTCTACGCCGCCGGTCTTTTTTGAGTTTTAGGAAGTTGGGCTTTAATTCTGAAGCAGCAAAAGGAAGGAAGTATGGAGACTTTTGTCGTGGAAGCCGCGCCACGTGAGGAACGCGGCAAACATGCCGCCCGGCGCACGCGCCGCGCCGGCCAAGTCCCTGCGGTGCTCTACGGCGGCAAGCTTGAGCCCGTCGCCATGACCGTCAACGCGCGCCAGATTGCGCGCATTCTTCGTTCGGAAACCGGCCACAACACCATTTTCACGGTTCAAGTTTCCGGCCACAAAGACGAAAGGGCTATGCTGAAAGATTGGCAAGTCGATCCGGTCAGCGGCGCGCTCCTCCATGCGGATCTTCTCCGCATCGCCATGGACGTTCGCATGCGCGTCAAAGTGCCGGTGCACACCTTTGGCGAACCCGAAGGGGTGAAGCTGCAGGGCGGAATTTTTGAAACGGTTACTCGCGAAGTCGAGGTCGAATGCCTCCCGGCGGATATTCCCGAGGAATTCAAAGTTGATGTCAGCGGCCTGACCATTGGCAAGCAGTTGCGCGCCTCGGATCTGCCTCTTGATCCGAACAAGGTAAAGCTGGTCACCGATCCGCAGCGCGTTTTGGCTCACGTCGTTATTCTCAAGAAGGAAGAGGAAGTCGCTGCGCCGGAAGCCGCCGCGGTGGCTACGGAAGCGGCCCCGGCCGAGCCCGAAGTCATCAAGAAGGGCAAGAAGGAAGTCGAGGAAGGCGAAGAAGGCGCCGAGGCCGAGAAGCCCGAAAAGGAAAAGAAGGGCAAGGAAAAATAACGGACGCGCCTGGAACGCTCGCGCCTCGGGGACGCTTGGATGCGAATCATCGTGGGTCTTGGCAATCCCGGTCGCGAATATACGTGGACGCCGCATAACCTCGGCTTTCATGTGATTGATTTGCTGGCGGAACGCTTTGGCATTCATGTCACCCGGCCGGAAGCGCAGTCTTACGTTGGGCTCGGCCAGATTGCCGGCCACGATGTCGTGCTCGCGAAGCCGCAGACGTTTATGAATGCCAGCGGCTATGCCGTCGGCGATTTGATCGCCAGACACGACGCCAGTTCGGCTGAGACCATCGTTATCAGCGACGACGTGGCCTTGCCGTGGGGCGTGATTCGCATTCGCGAGCGTGGCAGCGCCGGCGGCCACAACGGCCTGAAGTCGATTATCGGCGCGCTGGCCACCGATGAATTTTTGCGGGTTCGGCTGGGCGTCGGTCCGGAATTTTCGCCGAGGGATTTGGCGGCTTACGTCCTCGCTCCAATGGGCAAGGGCGTTCGGGAAATGGCGGCGGAAACAGTTGAGATGGCGGCCGATGCCGTCGAGGCCGTTCTCGCCGAAGGCGTCAGCCGCGCGATGTCGCGCTTCAACCGCCGCGACACGCCGCCCGAGAACACGCCCGGCGAGCCGGCCGAAACGTAGATGTAGCGGCGGCTTTACGCCGCCAGTTTTTTGTCTTCGCGGCATCGATGGGAAGAGCCTCTTCGGCGGCGGGCCTGAAGCCGCACATGAATTGCAAAGGGAACGAAGGAAAAGAGGAAACATGGAAGAAAGACTTTACGATCTGATCTTCATTTGCCGGCCCGACACGCCGGAACCGGAGATCGACAAATTGATTGCCACGCTCCAGCACGCCGTCGAGGAAAAACAGGCCAAGCTGGAAAAGGTGGAAAAGTGGGGCACGCGCCGTCTCGCCTATCGTGTGAAAAGATTGCGCGAAGGCTTTTTCGTTTATATGGTGCTGCGCTCCAGCCACGGCGAATTGCTCAAGGAACTCGAACGCCGCTTGCGCGTCTCCGACGCCGTGGTGAAGTATTTAGCGGTTCGCCTCGACGAAGAAGTCAAGCGTCAGCAGAAATTCACCAAGCGCCGTGAACGCCGCGCCGCGCGCCGTCCGCGCAAGACCGCGCCCGCTGCGCCGGCCGCTCCAGTGGCTGCGGCTCCCGCGTCTCCTGCTCCTGAGCAGGCCGCGGCAAACGGATAGGGAGAAAATCGATGCCAGAAGAAACATCCGCACCAGCACCACCGCCATCGCATTCGCCATCTTCGCGTCCGCCATCGCAGCATTCGTCATCTTCGTCCGGCGGCAGGCCCTCGGGAGGTCCGTCCGGACCGGGTGGCAGGCCCCCTGGCCCGCATCGGCGCGGCAAGCGCAATTACGTGCGCAAGAAGAAAGTCTGCCGCTTCTGCGTCGACAAGGTCGACCTCATCGACTACAAGAAGCCGGAAATACTCCAGTCCTTCGTGCAGGAGCGCGGAAAGATCCTTCCGCGGCGCATCACCGGCACGTGTGCGCGCCACCAGCGCTGGCTCACCGTCGCCATTAAGCGCGCGCAGAACATCGCTCTGCTGCCGTTTTCATCGGAGATGTGAGGGATCGGATTGTTACGGCGTGTAGTGTTCTGACGCTTTGGTCGCGCAGAGGCGCAAGAAGGTTCGATAATATTTTTCCTTTTCGCGCGTTTTGTCCGCGCGATGGGATCGCTTTAAAATGACGTGAGAACGCCAAAAAATTTGTGAGGGCGAAGCCATGGAAATCATTTTGCAGGAAGACATCGAAAAGCTTGGCACTCGCGGCCAGGTAGTAACCGTCAAGGAAGGCTACGCGCGAAATTATTTGCTTCCGCAGAAGCTGGCCATTCCCGCCAACGCTTCCAATATGAAGCGTCTGGAAAAAATGCGCGCGGCATTCGCGAAAAAAGAAGCCACCGAGCGCGAAAGCGCGCAGCAGCAAGCCGCGCAGCTCGCGTCCGTCACGCTCAAGCTGTCGCGCAAGGCCGGCGAAAACGACCAGCTTTTCGGCTCGGTCACTTCTGGCGACATTGCCGAGGCGCTCGCGACGCAAGGCTACGAAATCGACAAACGCAAAATCCAGCTCACCGATTCGATCAAGCTTGTCGGCGAATATCCCATCACCATCAAGCTTTATCGCGATGTCACCGCCACGGTCACGCTCACCGTCGACCGCGAATCCTGACTTCCATTTTCCACAAACGCAGCGGGCGGCCATTTCCATGGGCCGCCCGTTTTTTTCCCCTTCGCTTGTCGTGCTTTAGACCGTTTCGATTTCGAGAGCAACGCCGAGTCCGCCGGAGACGCACAGCGTTGCCAGCCCGCGTTTGCCTGCGGGCGAGTTTGTTTCGCGGCGCAATTCGTGCAGCAGCGTGGTGGCAATGCGCGCGCCGGTGCATGCGATCGGATGCCCCAGCGCGATAGCACCGCCATTGGGATTCAGCCGTTCGCGCGGAAAATGCAAATCGCGGTCGCACGCGAGCACTTGCGCGGCGAACGCTTCATTCAATTCGATCGCGCCATAATCTTCGAGCTTCGTTCCGGTGCGCGAGAGCAACTTGCGCACGGCCGGCACGGGCCCGATCCCCATCACGCGCGGGTCGACTGCCGCAATCGTCGCGTCCACAATCCGCGCGATGGGTTTCAAATTGAGCTCACGCACTTTTTCTTCGCTGGCGAGCGCCACAGCTGAAGCCCCGTCCGTGATTCCGCTTGCGTTTCCCGCAGTGACGGTTCCGGTCTTGCTGAAAACCGGAGGGAGCTTCGCAAGCTTTTCCAGCGTGACGTCCGGGCGCACGTGCTCGTCTTTCTCCATGCGTGTCACATTGCCTTTTTTATCCTTCACTTCGACGGGCACGACCTCGCCGCGGAAGCGGCACTCCTGCTGCGCTCTGGCCGCGCGCCGATGGCTTTCCAAGGAAAATTCGTCCTGCTCCACGCGCGAAATTTTATATTGCTCGGCAAGCGTCTCCGCCGTCTCGCCCATGATCATTTTCGATATGGGACACAAAAATCCGTCGCGATACATTGCGTCAACCAGCGGCTGATTGCCCATCTTCACGCCCCACCGCGCTTCCACCAGGTACGGCACTTTGGACATCGATTCCGCCCCGCCCGCAACAACGATTCCCGCTTCGCCCAGCAGAATCTGCTGCCAGCCCAGCAGAATCGCGCGCAGCCCAGAAGCGCAGGCCGCGTTCACCGTATACGCAGGCACGTCATCGCCCAATCCGGAGCGCCACGCGATTTGCCTCGCCGGATTCGGTCCCACGCCGGCGGGCCGCGCATTGCCAAAGATCAACTCATCCACATGCCAGCGAAATTCTTCTCGTTTCGGACTGCTGCTTCCGCCCTGGGCGCGTTTAATACTCTCTTCAATCGCGCCGCCGATTCCCGGCTCGCGTTCCGCCGGCAACGGCGCCCCAAAGGCGCGTTCGAGCGCCGCGCGCACCGCAATCACGCCCAAGTCCGGGCTAGTGAACGCCGCCAAGCCGCCGCCGAATTTCCCGATGGGCGTCCTCACCGCGCTTAGGATATAAACTGTGCCCTTCTTCATCGTTCGTTTTCCCCTTTTCCTGGATGGGCAACCGCGCCCAATCTCTCTTCCATCATATCGTCGCATGAAACCACAGGGAAGCCGGTATCCACGGTTCAGCGTTCCTGCCCTCCGGACGCGGCCCCAGTTTGCCCTGTCGGTTTGCACGATTCGCAAGCGCGTCAAAACAAACGCTCGATCCGTTTCGCTTTCACACTTTCCAGCAGCCCAGTCAGCGAGAACTTTCTCTGCGGTTGCGATACCATGGAAGTCGAGCAGCGCCGCATCCTCTGCTCGCAAAATGCCGGCACGACCATTCATTCCGCCGCGACAATTCCGCGCCACTCTTCGGCGTGTTACCGAGCTCACGCCATCCACCAAACATTTCGAGTGGGAGGTTGTCGACGGTGGCGCTCTTGAATTTTATGCTGGCCAGTTTGTCTCTTTGGAAGTGCCGGGCGACGGCGGCCAGGAAGCGCGGCCCTATTCCATCGCTTCCGCGCCTCACGACAGAAAGAGTTTCGATCTGTGTCTGAATCGCGTCGAAGGCGGCTACGTTTCGAATTATCTCTGCGATCTCGCGGCCGGCGCGACAGTGGATCTTAATGGGCCGC
Source organism: Candidatus Acidiferrales bacterium (assembly GCA_049787175.1). Lineage (GTDB taxonomy): Bacteria > Acidobacteriota > Terriglobia > Acidiferrales > UBA7541 > DAHUXN01. The sequence goes on from JBAQYT010000010.1 coordinate 33,547, forward strand.
ACGGTTCGTTTGTCGTTTCGCCGCCCATCGAACAAGATCTCGTGTTCATCGCAACCGGCACAGGCATCGCGCCCATTCGCGGCATGCTCGCGGAAATTTTCAACGCGCGCGAGGAGCCTCCGCACGACGTATGGCTGATTTTCGGCGTCAGGCATTCGGGCACGATTCTCTATCGCAGTGAATTTGAAAACTGGACCGCGCATCATCCCCGTTTTCATTTTCTCCCCACGCTCAGCCGGCCATCCGCCGACTGGCGAGGCAAGACTGGTTACGTGCAGGAGCATCTGCGGAAAATCTTCGCTGGCCGGAAGGACTTCAAAACCTACATCTGCGGTCTGAAGGCCATGGTGGATGAAGCGCGATTTATTCTGAAGGAAGAGTTTGGCTTGGATCGAAGACAGATTCGATTCGAGAAATATGATTAATGCGGTTCCCACTTTCGCTCAAATGAGCCGGGCTACCGGTGAACTACTCGAAGGAATAAGTTGGAACGACACTAAGCTGCCGTGCGATTACTCAAGACACGAACGCGCAGCCGACGCGGCTGAGGCCGCCCTGGGCAGGGAGCACATAAACTTTGCGAAGATTAACGCGCAGCGGCGGCAAAATCGGAACATGCAAGACGGCGAAAAAAGACGCTCCTAATTCTTCCGCGTGTTCGACAGTAAGGGACAGACCTCCGGTGCACAGATCGATGACTGGCGCTGTTTTCTTTTCATTCCCCGCAAAAACCGCATACGCGCGCGTACCGGCAAGCGATATGCGTTCCCACTTGCGACGCTGACCTTGCGCTTTTGCTTCTCCGATCGGCACGACTGAGGGTCCAGGCTGTGGCCCTTTCGTAGGCGCAGTCGCAGGCACCTCAGGCGTTGGCTTGGGCATTGCGGCCGCCGGACTGAGCAGCGTCGCGGCAGGACTGCTTTCCGCGCGCGCCACATCACCGGCGCGCTCTTTGTTGGTTGCCTGCGGAGGCTGTTCCGGCCGGGCGCGCGATTCGCTCTTATGCTCGTACAGCCTCTTGTCTGCCAGCCGCAGCAGACCGTCCTTCGTATCGCCATCCTGAGGATGCACCGCGATTCCATAATCGATGGTGACCGGCACATCCAGTTTCAGCGGCGCCGTCTCGCCTTCGAAATGTGTGCGTAGACGATCGCAAAGGATCGACGCCTGCTCCGGATCTGCCTGGGGAAGCAGCAGTGCGAATTCGTCCCCGCCAATGCGAAACGCGAAGTCGGAGGCGCGCAAATTCTTGCGAAGCGTCGTCGCTGCAAGCTGCAGTATTTGATCGCCGTGGAGATGCCCATAGCGGTCGTTCACTTCTTTTAGTCGGTGGAGATCCAGCAGCACCAGTGCCAAATGCTGGCCGTAACGCTGAGCGCGATTGAACTCTTTATCGCAGTATTCGTCGAACAGCCTGCGATTGTACAGTCCGGTAAGAGCATCGGTGGCCGCGTTGAGTTGCAGCTTCTTGAATTCTTCATACTCCATCAATATGGGCACACGCAGAAAAGTGGTCGACGCCAGCACATCCACTATAGCGGTCTTCAGCGACACACGCTTGCCCAGCAGATCGGATAATTCTTTGCGACGATCCAGGATCTGTTTCCAGTAGTCGAGGCTCTGCGAGTAGGTGAGGTCGATCCGCGCTATCGACTTGAAGAATTGCTGGAGGAATGCAGCGCGGACGTTCTCCTCCGTGTTGTCGAGAGTCTCGACAACCAGATCAAAAAGTGAATCGTCGGCCGAAGCCGGCACTTGCGACTCCGATGGCTGGGGCATTAGAGTCTCAGTTTGTCTCTTTTCGGAAACGTGACACGCGATGCACTACGGACTACTCCTGCGGGGACGTCTTGAGTTTAGCAACGGCAGGGCCAACGCTCAACAAATTTGTTGGCGCAGGCGACGGCGTATCTTATTGAAAAGAAGTGAACAAGCGCCCGATTCTGCCCAAGGCGAGAATTCTTGATATCGGAGTGCAGCGCGAAGGGAAAAGGATTTCCCAATTCTGTCTCTTCCTTGCAGTCCCGGTGTACACGCCACAGGTCAACGTAGTGGTTTTAGGAACTCAACCGCAGTCAATTCCATCTCCCCAATGGATTCCAACCTGCGGACACGAGCGGAAATCGGAGGGGTTCCACACTCCCCGAATTCTGGTGATCGAGGCAGCGGCGCGGGCACGGTAAGTGAGATGATTTCTTGGGGTTGCAGGGGCCTAGGGCAGACCAAACGCGCCCCGAGGCAGCTAATATCCAAAGTCTTTGCCAGCTCTAGGAATTCGTTGCCTTGCACGTCGGTACCGCGAATAAAAAGCGGGACTTGCAAGCGGATTCGCGGTGACCGCCTTCGTTCAACCGCCCTTTCGTTGATATTGCTTGCTTGGCCTTCGTAAAGCTGCGTCGCCATTCTTCAAAACCCCAGTTTTAGTACTAAAATTACTAGCAATTCAGATGGCTATCTCCACATTTTTATCCTTTTATAAATGCATTAGAATGTGCAGCAAATGGGCTAGAGAAAGAGGGCTTTTCAAGCCCGCTGTTGTCAGGCTAAAAACAGCGCATTTCTTTTCATCTTAAGTGCAAAGCAAACGCCTTTACCATTGACAGGTAGAGCGGAGCTTGTAACCATCGACTCTCGTCTTTCGTCGAAGTTCCCGCTTCGCCCACGAGCCATTAAGCATTTGCAAGTTCCAGGTGGCCAAAGGAAAAAATGGCACCCAATAAAGCTTCCTCTGTAGAAACTCATGCAACGGGCAGCACGCTCTTTGGGTTGATGTCCAGCTTGCTTGACGCCCTCGATAAGCCCTTGCTTGTGGCCGATCGGGCCGGAAGGGTTTTGTTTGCCAATCTGCATGCACAGGACGCACTGCGCTGGAAGGATGAGCCAGACGATGTAAAACCGAATTTATTTCGGGATGTGTTGCATGTCGACGCCAAAGGCCTGTTCGGGCAGCTCGAGGGTGGCGAGCAGGAAGTGAATCTGCCGATGGAACTGGTTGACGGTCCTGTGCGAGCGCGAATTCGCTGGCTGCCGGAGCCGGACTGGCTCGTGATTTTTGCCGAACCTGCACCGGTCGAGGTTCCCGTTGACCAGGATCAGATGCGCCAAACCGTCCATGATCTCTTGCAGGAAAGAGAGATTACCTATCGCAACCTTCTGGCCGCATATTTGCGGCTTCAGGAGGTTAACCGGCAAAAGACTGTTTTTCTTGGATCGGCCGCGCACGAATTGAAAACGCCGCTGGCGGTGATGAAGGGATATTATGATCTGATGCTTTCCGGTTCGCTCGGCCACCTGACCGAAAAGCAACGCGATATTCTGCAGGAGTCGAAGCAGAGTTGCGACCGCTTGGTGCGTCTCGTTTCGACTTTCTTGAATTACACGGCGCTGGAGAGCGGCAAGCTGGTCTTGCAATTTCAGGATAATGATATTCGCGATTGCCTCAACGACGTGGTGGTTCGCTGGAAGGAGGCGTTCCAGCGCGCCAATGTCCATCTGGAAGCGCACTTTGGTGAGGGTTTGCCAATCTTCAAATTCGACTATCCAAAAATCCAGCAGTGCGTCACGAATTTGGTAGACAATGCGCTGAAACATACGCCCAGCGGAGGGCGAGTGACCCTTGGGGTGCAAACGCACTTCTGGGAGCGGCGCGTCTCTCCGGTGACTCCGTCGAAAGAACGACGCGGCACACGACGCCCCCATTCGAACAGCGTTATGGTTTCCGTATCGGATACCGGCGCGGGAATCAGCGCCGAGTATCATCAGGAAATCTTTGAGGATTTCATGCGTGTAGACCCATCGTCCTCCGGCATGGGCCTTGGACTCGCCATCACTAAGCGGCTGATCCAAGCACATCACGGCAAGATCTGGGTAGACAGCGAGCCGGGGCGCGGGAGCTCATTCAAGTTTTTGCTGCCAACGAAAGTCGAGGCGTATACCTATGCGTGATGGGAAAAAAGCCGGAGTCCAGGAAGTTGCGGAAAAGGAAACAATTCTCGTGGTTGACGACGAGCCGAGCATTCGTAAGTATCTGCAAACGTTGCTGGAAGTGGATGGCTTCGAAGTTTCGACGACGGTGAGCGGCAGCGACGCGCTGGAATTCATCGGCAATGGCGCGAGGCCCGACTTTATTATTCTGGATGTACTGATGCCGGAGATGGACGGACTGGAGACACTACGGCGGCTAATGGCCATAGATCGCGGGCTGAACATCATTATGCTTTCGTGCTCGAACGAAGTGAGCACGGTGGTGGAAGCGATACGGCTGGGCGCGCATGACTACCTGACGAAACCGTTCGAGAAGCCTGAGCTGGACGCGGCGCTGTTGAAATGCCAGCAGAAAAAAGAGCTCAAGGCCGAAAACCAGGCGCTTCGCGAATACTGCGACCAGCTTACTGAAGACCTTTCTTTCCTCGCCGCCAGCCCGCAAATGCTGAAGATCCGCCAGCAAATCCTGCAGATTGCGCCGGTGGACGTGCCTGTTTTCATCAGTGGCGAGAGCGGAGTGGGTAAGGAAGTGGTGGCGCGAATGATTCATTTGCGTTCGAGCCGGCGCCAGCAAGCGTTTGTAAAAGTAAACTGCGCCGCGCTTCCCGGTGAATTGCTCGAGTCGGAACTTTTTGGTTATGAACCTGGAGCGTTCACGGGCGCGGTACGCGCGAAACCGGGAAAATTCGAAATAGCAAACAAAGGTACGATATTTCTGGACGAGATTGCGGAAATCAGCCCGCATCTTCAGGCCAAGCTTCTGCACGTACTGCAAGATAATCAATTTTCGCGGTTGGGAGCGCGCGGCGGCATCCAGGTGGATGTTCGAGTACTGGCTGCGACGAACGTGCATGTGCAGGAGGCGATGCGTTCGGGACGGTTCCGTGAGGATCTTTATTATCGCCTGAGCGTGCTGTCGCTACACGTTCCGCCGTTGCGCGAGCGCACCGATGAAATTCCCATGTTGTTCCGGCATTTCTTGCTGAAATACAGCGAGAAATTCCAAAAAACGGTGCCCGAGCCAGCGCCGCACATGATTGAAGCCGCGCTGCGGTACGCATGGCCAGGCAATCTGCGAGAGCTGGAGAATTTTGTGAAGCGGTATGTGATCCTGGAGGACAGCGAAGGCAGTTTCCGAGAACTGCTGGAAATGACCGAGGCACAGCAGCGGATGAACCCGGGCGAGGAGGCCGCGGCACCGCGCGAACAGGGATTGAAAGCGATGGTTCGCGGGCTTAAAGATGAAGCGGAAATGGAAGCCATTGCCGACGCGCTCGCGAAGACGAACTGGTGCCGCAAAGATGCGGCAAAAATGCTCGGCATCAGCTATAAAGCATTGCTTTATAAGATGAGGCAGTTCAACCTGGATGCGGGACGAAACGCTCGAACGGCCGCGCCCGGCATGCCGGTCATAAGGGGCTCGTAGTCCTATGCCGTTGCAAGTGCTTGCACATTCAGTGCAGGTAGTTGGGTACTTACTTTTGGAACGCGGATGAATAGGCGGTTAACGATTTTGCTTGTTTCCTGTCGAGAATTTTGGCAAAAGCTATCGGCGGAATGAATTGGTAGCACCTGCGTTTGCTGCTAGTAAAGGGTTTGCCTTGGTAGGGGTGGCGGGTTTGAGCCTGTTTCCGAGACGTCACGTTAAAAATTTGTAGGGCCAAACAGCCCTTTGTTGCGATCCCGGGTCAGTTTGGAAGCAGGATTGCTGTCTTCCATATGATGGGGTGTAGTTAGAGCGCAGGGCTGTAGTCTGAGAGGAGCAACTTGGGGATGACGGAGCGTCGTTTGGCTCGCCGCTATGACCTTGCCCTTCCTGTCGTGGTGCATTTGGCTATTAACAAAGAGACTCCACACAATGGCCAAACTCGCGACATATCTACTCGCGGTGTTTATTTCACTTTGCGGGAGGAGTTGATACCTGGAGCAGAGTTGGACTTCACTCTCACGCTGCCCGCCGAGATCACACAGGGTACGGAAGTATTCGTGAGAGCGCACGGCCGGGTGGTACGCATAGACAGAGACAAGCAGCCTGAGAGTACGGCCGCCAACGTCGGCGTCGCTGCCGTGATCGAGCGCTATGACATTATCCGTGGCCAATCAGGCCGGGTCTGACAGAATCGGGTTCGGCTTTTTTATTTTCGCTGTTTGTTCTCCTCAAGGGCAATCGCTCGCCTGAATCGTTACCCCTGCAAAATACTGGTTGCCACAGGCATTGGGGGAAAAACGGTTCCGCAATGTGAAATAAATTTCCGGTTTGCTATGATTATTGTATACTTGCCAACCCGTCACCGTGCGTCATATGTCTCTATGCGTTGCGGGGCGATAAATCAATAAGTCTTTTGTTTATAAATGCTTACATTTATCAAAACGCTCTATAAAAAAGAGCTGATCGAAAGAAGTGCATTGGCTTTCAGTGTGCAAGTAAATGGCATTCACAGGGTGGAAGTGACGGCCCTGTAGGGATGGTGCAGCTTTGGGAACCATGGCTCGACCCTCCTCAATTCGTTCAAACGGTGAGGTTAACTTAAGCATTCCCCCGGACCAGGTGATTTTTGGCCTTTCGGAGGTGATGTCAGTTGTGCGGCAAAAGCTAGAAAAAGTGGCTGCCGCGAATATACCTATTCTCATCCAGGGGGAGAGTGGAACCGGAAAGGAGATCATTGCCAAGCTCATTCATGCCCGATCCCCGTGGGAATCCGGACCATTCGTGAAGGTTAATTGTCCGGCGATTCCCGGCACGCTGGTTGAGAGTGAGCTCTTTGGCTATGAGAAGGGCGCATTCACCGGGGCAAACGGTACCAAGCCCGGTCGGGTGGAATCGGCGCAAAATGGGACTCTATTCCTCGATGAAATCGCAGAACTTGAGTTAGGGCTGCAAGCAAAGCTGCTGCAATTACTCCAGGATGGCCAGTTCTGCCCGGTCGGAGGGCAAGAGGACAAGAAAGTTGATGTACGCGTCATTTGTGCGACGAATCGCAACCTCGCAGAGGAAATCGAGCAGGGGACGTTCCGACAGGATTTGTTCTACCGAATCAACGTGGTGAATATTCAGCTGCCGAGCTTGCGCGAACGGGCTATGGACATTCCTGGGATCTGCGATTTCTTGCGCCAGATCTACAGCGAGAAATTCAATCGGCCGACGCGGCCGCTCTCCGCGCGAAAGCTGGAAATGATGCAGCGCTATCACTGGCCCGGAAACATTCGCGAGTTGGAAAACCTGATCAAGCGATATGTGATTTTGGGAACGGAAGATGCGATTTCGGTGGAGCTTTCCACCAGCGCAGGTTCGTCGTTCATTCCGGATATTCCCATCAACGGCTCGATTTCACTGAAGAAAGTGACGCGGCAGGCTATGCGGGAGTTCGAGAGCAAGATCATTCTGAAGATCCTGCAAGCGCAGAACTGGAATCGCAAGCGCGCCGCGAGCGCGCTGAACATTAGCTACCGAGCATTGCTTTACAAGCTTAAGGAAGCCGGTGTGTCGGCAAGAAAGACGACAGGAGAGGTCCCGCAAAAGGAGTAGGCAGATGAGAGTCTTTGCGTTTAGAGCGAAGTGGGCGGTGATAGTTCCGGCGCTGGCAGCGTCTGCTCTGCTATGCGCGGCGCAGGATAAGAAAACGACGTCGGCCACAGATCCGGATCCGCGCGTGAAGGTGGTTCAGCCGACGAATCATCCGGATAATTCATGGGTCGACAACAAGAAGTACGTTATCGGCCAGGCCGACGTGCTGGATATCGATGTGTGGAAGGAGAAGGAGATTTCGCGAGAGATACCGGTGCGGCCCGACGGGAAAATCTCCTTGCCATTGATCGGTGAGATTCAGGCGGCGGGTTTAACGCCACTTCAATTACAGGACAATATTACGAAGGATCTGAAGTCGTACATCGACAATCCGGAAGTGACGGTGATCGTCGACAATCCGCTCAGTCACCAGTTCAACATCGTAGGACAAGTGGCCCGGCCCGGCGCTTATCCGTTGACGGAGTCGATGACCGTGCTTGACGCCATTGCGGAATCAGGCGGTTTTAAGGATTTCGCGAAAGAGACGAAGATCTATGTCTTGCGTCCGGCGCCCGGTGGGATTCGAGTTCGGATCCTTTTCAATTACAAGAAAGTCATTCGCGGGGATGATCTTCAAGAGAACGTAGCGTTGAAGCCCGGCGATACGATTGTTGTTCCTTGAGCAAACGGATGAGTTTACGCGAATTCAGCATAAGGATGGTTATGGGGATCGGCGTTCTGCTGATACCGACGTTTGTGGCGGCCCAGACGAATGGGTCCCAAGGTGGCACGGCGTCGAACATCCCGGTCTTGGCAGGCGGACAAATGCCGGGTGTGACGCCTGGGGAAGAAGAGGCGCCGCCGAACGTGTTTCAAGGGAGCCTGATAGTCGGCAGCTATTATGATGACAATGCGGTCCCAGGGGTGGTTCCTCGTGAGTGGGACGTCGATTATTCCATAAGACCGGAATTCTCTTTGCAGGAAACACGCCAGCGGATCGTTTGGGGTCTCACCTATAGCCCCGGGATTGAGATCAGTCAGAGGCTGCTCTCTCGCAACGAGTTCGTGCAGAAGTTCGAAGGACATATGACATGGGAGACGTCTCCGCACGGGACTTTGTCCGCGCAACAATACTATCTTGTCACCACGAACCCATTCGCGGGTTTTACTACGACGTCGCCTGGGCCGATCATTTCGCCTAACGAGACAATCTACGTTCCGAACGCGCGACAGAAGTTGTCTTTGTCAAATGTACTGTACTCCTACCAGAGCAGCGCGCGCACAACGATGGGCGTGGGAGGAGCTTTCCAACTGCATGACCTCGATAGCACCCCCGAGTCTGGGCCAACGACGGCGCTCATCTATGCGCAAGTTGCGTCAGGCGAGGCATACATTTCGCATCAGCTGACGGCGCGCAATCAGCTCGGATTTCAATATGGCCTGCAGGTTCTGAAATTCCCGGAGGAAAACGCGCGCACGACCACGCATACGTTTCTGGTGTTCGACCAGATGAATCTGTCTAGCCACGCGGGCCTAACCCTCTATGGCGGGCCGGAGTATTCGCTGACATCGAACCAAGTTGCGTTGAACTTGGGGTTCGTGATTATCACAATCCCCGTGAAGGCCAACCAATGGAGCGCGTCTGGGGGAGTCATCTACAACTGGACGGGCGATCGTTTTGCGGCGGCAATCGATTTTTCGCGACGCATCAGCGATGGTGGAGGATTGATTGGGGCCGTAGAACTTACCGCCGGGAGTGCTTTGCTCACTTGGCAAATGACGCGCAATTGGAGCTTGACGTCATCGATCTCCGGCGCCGACGATCAGCTTTTGGGCCAGAACACGGGGAGCAACGAACTGCGGTCGTATACGGGGAAAATGGGAGTTCGCCGGCAATTGGGGCGAGACTTCGGGATGGGATTCTACTACCAAAGATTTAACCAGACAGGATCGATCGACGGCCTTTCCATCGGGAACCGAGACATTATTGGCGTGAAGCTAGACTATTCATTCATGAAACCGCTCGGGGGTTAGACAATGTTCGAGGAAATACAAGATCAAAAAACACGAAGCACCGAAGACTATTGGGCAATTGTACGCCGCCAGCGTTGGCTGATTCTCGGCTCGATTTTCGTTTGCTGGTTGGTGGTGTGGGGAATTGGCTGGCTGCTGCCTTCGAGTTACGAGTCCGACGCCATTGTTGTGGTGCAGCAGCAGCAGGTTTCGCCAACGCTGGTGGAACCGAACGTCACGGAGAGTGAGGAAAGCCAGTTGGCGACGATTGAAGAGCAAGTCCTCAATCCCACCCGTCTGCAAGGAATAATTGACGCAGATCACCTCTATCCGAAGCGCCACGGATTGCTTGCGCTGTTTCAGCCCAGTGATCCGGTTGAGCAGATGCAAACGAAGGACATTCAGATCAAGCCGGTCGATTCGGGGAAAAAGGGCAGCAGCCAAACGACGCTTATAGCTTTCGAGATTTCTTATACTGCTCCGACTCCTGGGCTTGCACAGTCGGTGAACCATGAACTCACGGATTTGTTCGTGCAAGAGAATATAAATACTCAGCAGCGGCTTTCTCAAACCGCGACGACCTTTCTTCAGAACGAACTCTCAGACGCTCAGGCGGACTTGGAAGCGCAGGAAGCAAAAGTGAAGGCCTACAAGGCTCAGCATTCGGGCGAGCTTCCGGATCAACTGCAGAGCAATCTTCAGGTGCTAAGCGGGCTGCAGCAGCAATTGGAAAGTAATGGACGTGCGTTGAGCGGAGCTCAGCAGCAGAAGCTTTACTTGCAGTCAATTGTTCAGCAGTACGACTCCGTTCAATCCGACCTGGGCAATACCAGCGACGCGACAGTATCACCGTCGACTTTGGACAAACAACTCAAAGACCTTGAAATGGAACTGGCGCAGGAGCGATCGCAGTACACGGATAATTATCCGGATGTGATTGCACTCAAGGATCAAATCGAGAAGACGAAGGAGTTGCAAAAACAGATCAAGGATCAAATTGCATCGCAGAAGAAGTCGGACAATGGAACCGATGTCCTGCCTCCGGGTTCAGCTATGCAGTTACAGAGCGGTTCGCCCACACCGATCATGCAGATACAAAGCCAGCTAAAAGCGAATCAGCTGGAGATACAGAGTCTTGAGGCTGAGCAAAAGAAAATCAGCGAGCAAATCTCCGCCTATCAGGCACGCCTGAATGAGACGCCCTCGGTGGATGAACAGCTGAGTGAGATCTCGCGTGGATACACGGAGTCGAGTAAGAATTACGATACATTGCGGCAGAAGTGGCAGGATTCAGAGCTGGCTTCAAACCTCCAGCAGAACCAGCAGGGCGCGTACTTCCAGACGGTTAGCCCGGCGAGTCTTCCCCTGACACCGTCCGCACCAAACCACCTGTTAATAAGCTTGGGGGGATTATTTGTTGGCGTCATCGTAGGATTTGGCTTGGCCGCGCTACTTGAGTTTACAGATGTCCGGATTCGCAAGGAAACCGATCTTGAAGGGGTTGTTTCCGCCCGGGTGCTGGTGGGAATTCCGAGGATGAGCACGCCAATCGAGAATCGGCGCCGTGTGCTGCTTAACTGGGTGGAGCGCGGCGTCGTAGTGGCAATGTTTATCGTGGTAGTAGCCGGAAATCTCTACGCGTTTTACCGAGGATAGCATCGATGTATAGGAAATTTTACGGGCTGTCTCGCAATCCGTTTGAAATCAGCCCGGATCCCTATTTCTTCTACCCGACGCCGCGGCATAACGAAGCGCTGGCCAACCTCAATTACGGTGTACAGCGGCGGAAGGGTGTGGTGGTTGTGACTGGCGAGGTCGGCACCGGCAAGACTTTACTGGTGCGTTGCCTGCTGGATTCCCTGAACCGGAATCAGATCGCTTTTGCTTACGTATTTAATCCGCGCCTCTCCGTGCCTGACTTTTTGAGGTATATGCTCACCGATTTGCGGTTGCCCATGAATGGCCGGACAAAGAGCGAAATGCTCGCATACCTCAATAGCTACCTGATTGCACGCTTTCGGCGAGGGACCACAGCTGTTCTGGTTGTCGATGAAGCTCAGTTGCTCAGTTGGGAGCTGCTCGAGGAAATTCGACTGCTGACCAATCTGGAAACGTCGCAACAGAAGCTTCTCCAGATTGTACTGGTGGGCCAGCCGGAACTGGATCGCCGGCTCGACTCGCCCCATTTAAGGCAGTTGAAGCAGCGAGTGGGTTTAAGGTGCAGTTTGGAACCTCTGGGAGTGGATGAGTTGAAAGGCTACATCCTGCGCAGACTTGAGCTTGCCGGCGCCAACTCGCATGGCGGATCAATCTTTACGGAGGAGGCGATCGCCGCGGTGCATAGGTATTCGCGCGGAATTCCTCGTTTGATCAACACTCTATGTGAAAACTCGTTGGTGTCGGGTTACGCAAAACAAGCGAAACAAATTACCGAGGACATGGTTCATGAAGTCGCCGCTGATTTTCGCCTCGATGCACCCACCGCCGTGCCGGCTGCGGGAATAGAAGATCCTGAATCACGAAAAAGGGCTCTCAAGGCGCTGTTTCGAATGATTGAGGATCTCGATAACGGTTCCGAGAAACCGAATGATGAAACAAGCCTTGAGTCAGGAGTGAAAGCAGAATGAGCCGCCTCTACGAAGCATTGCGCAAGTCGGAATTGGAACATCGACAGACCGGAGCTGTTGCTACCGAGGTTATCCGGCCTGCAGCGGAATTCGCGCCCGCCGGGGTTGGCGCGCTCGAATTGGAAGGAACCCAGACGGTCCAGTTGCGAGTTTCGCCGGGCAGCCACCTGGTCGCGGTCACCGAGCCCCAGGGTTTGCCCGCGGAAAAATTTCGTGTGCTTGTAACGCGATTACGCAATCTGCGTTCGCAGCAGGAGATCAAGTCGCTGCAGGTGACGAGCAGCATCGTGGATGAAGGGAAGACCTTGATTGCCGCTAATCTCGCCATCACGCTGGCGCGTCATTCCCAGAATCGCGTCCTATTGATCGAGGGAGATCTTCATAATCCCAGCCTTCATGCGTTGCTGGGGCTTAGCCACCTGAAGGGCATTTGCCATTGGTGGAAGGATTCGACATCCACCCTGAACGATTTCCTTTACCACATTGAGGATCTGCCTCTATGGTATTTGCCGGCAGGCGAACGGTCTGATGAGCCGGGGGAAATCCTTCAGTCCGCGCGTCTGACGGAAAGTCTCATGCAGTTAAGCGGTTTGTTCGATTGGATTGTTGTCGATTCCACTCCCCTCATACCAATGGCGGATGCGAATATCTGGAATCGCTTAGTGGACGGAACGCTCCTGGTGGTTCGTGAAGGCGTGACTCCGGTGAAGGCGCTCAAGAAGGGCCTTGCAAGCCTAGATAGCCCAAAGCTCATTGGCGTGGTACTCAACGGCGCTTCCGAATTTGACCGTGTGAACTATTACGATAAGCGTTACGGCGCACCGCCGACCTCGAAAAATGGGGGTTCCGCCGAGAAAGTTGCGGAGGCGCAAGCTTGATTCGAGTCTTCAATGCTTATTTTCCGACGCGAACATTGCTTCTGGGCGTGTCGGAAGCATTGTGGGTGACGTTGGCCTTCGTTGCCGCGACGATTACGCGTCTGGGGATTGATGAAGCCCGCTTGATGCTCAATTACGACCGAGGATTTCTCAAGATCCTGGTCGTTGCCGTGATTTTCATTGTATGCATGTATTACTTCGATTTGTACGACTCGTTCGTTTTTAGCAATCAGCGGGAAGTTCTCACGCGTTTGGTGGAGGTATTCGGCACCGTTTGTATTTTGCTCGCCGTCGTTTATTATGCCTTCCCTTCGCTGCAATTGGGCCGCGGCATCTTCCTGATCGGTTTTCTGTTTGTCGCTTTAGCTCTATTGGTGTGGCGGCGCCTGTTTCTGGCGGTGAATGCGTTGCCACAGCTTGCCGAACGGACATTGGTCCTTGGCGACGGACCGCTGGCCAAGCCATTGATCGATGAGATCGAGTCGCGCGCGGAATTGGGGATGCGCATCGTTGGCCAGCTCCGCCATCTGACGAATGGCAACGGACAATTTACCGACCTGTCGAAGGCTGAACAATATGAGCAACTGGCCCGGCAAGTGAAATCGTACGGGGCGGCGCGCATCATCGTCGCTATGGGAGAGCGCCGGGGGAAACTGCCGGTCGAAGCCCTTTTGCAAATCAAGAGCACCGGCATCCGAATTCAAGACGGAGCGGAAGTGTACGAAGCTATGACCGGGAAAGTCCCGGTACAGTCCCTGCATTTGAGTTGGCTGCTGTTTTCGCCAGGCTTCCAAGTTTCGCGCCTGTTGCTGATCTATAAGCGAACATTTTCCTTCGCCGCGTCGATCGCCGGTCTCATCGTGGTTTCGCCTTTGCTGCTTTTGGTTGCGTTGGCGATTCGTCTGGATTCCCGAGGACCGGCAATTTTTAAACAAAAGCGAATAGGCGAAGGCGGGAAGATTTTCACGCTCTACAAGTTTCGCACCATGGTGGACGGGGCGGACCGCGATGATAATCATCGCCCGGCTACGAAAATGGATGGCCGTTTTACGCGCGTGGGCCGCTGGCTCCGAATCGCGCGTGTGGATGAATTGCCGCAGCTCTTCAATATTCTGAAAGGCGATATGTACTTTGTGGGGCCTCGCCCCTTCGTGCCAAATCAAGAGGAAGAATGCCTGGAGAAAATACCTTACTATCGCCAGCGTTGGGCCGTGAAGCCGGGCGCGACCGGGTGGGCTCAAGTGAATCGTGGTTACTGTGCCACGATTGAAGACAATATCGATAAGCTCGCCTACGATCTGTTCTACATCAAGAATATTTCCATTGGACTCGACCTCTTGATCATGTTTAAGACACTGAAGACACTGCTCCTGAGCCGGGGTTCTCGATGATTCGGCTCTGGCTGATCCTCTTTTGGCTAAGCGCGGCGTGGCTGGCATACGTTTACGCGGGATATCCGATTTTTCTCTGGCTGGCTGGATTGTGGCGCAGGTTTGAGCCGCAAACGAACGGTGATTATTGTCCGAAAGTGTCCGTGTTGATTTCCGCTCGAAATGAGGAAAAGGACATCGAGTGGAAGATCCGCGAAACGCTTTCGTGGAATTATCCCGCGGATCGGCTGGAATTGATTGTGGCTTCGGATGCATCCGAAGATCGAACGGACCAGATCGTTCAGGGCATCCATGATTCGCGATTGCGATATGTGCGCATGGAGAGCCGAGTCGGCAAGAACGAAGCGTTAAACCGGCTTTCCAAAATTGCCACAGGCGAGTTGCTGCTGTTTTCCGACGCGAATTCTCATATCGGCAAAGATTGTTTGAGCAGCATGGTCCGTTACTTTTCTGATCCTCGTGTGGGCTGCGTTACCGGAACCGAGCATACCCAATCGGAAGACAAAGAGTTGGCGGTTGGCTCCGGCACGCGGGCCTATTTGAATTACGAGTTCATGGTCACGGGATTGGAAAGCCGCGTAGGATCGATCATCGTATGCGACGGTTCACTGTTTGCCATACGGGGGTCCCTGTTTCATGCTCTTCAGCCCGACCTCGCGAATGACTTGGAGTTGCCATTTTGGATTGGCAACCAGGGTTATGCGCTACTCTGCGACCCGGCGGCGTGGGCGCTCGAAAAAGCCATGCGTTCCTCGCGGGAAGAATTCAATCGCAAACGGCGAATTTGCGGCCAGGGCGTTCTGGGATTCTGGAGACTGCGACGTTGCCTCCGCGGTTTTCGGGCGTGGCAATTTATCTCTCGAAAGGTGTTGCGCTGGCTGTCGCTGGTTCCGATGGCGGGAATCCTGCTGGCAAGCGCGATGCTCTGGCACCGTCCGTTTTTTACTCTTCTGCTTGCTCTCCAGGTGGTGTTCTACATTTTGGCTTTGGCCGGCTGGACGCTCAACCTGCGGGACCGGCAGGGTGGCGCGATCTTCACGATGCCGTTCTACTTTTTGCTCGTCAATCTGGCGGCGGTCATCGGAGTTTTCCAGGCGTGCACCGGCAGGCGCTTCGCGGTTTGGGAGGTTGCGGTATTGTCTCGCGGCCGGCAGAACGCTTGATGATCCTGAGAGGCATGAGACGGTTACGCGCTGCGATGGCCCAATCGCGCGCCGTTTCTTAGGAAGGCTTGCCGAGTCGACAAGCTGAAAGCAACTAGGAAAGTTCAACGCCATGAAATGCGTGTTTTCCGTCGATGTAGAAGATTGGTTTCACATTTTGGACCTGCCAGCCACTCCCGATGTGACCGAGTGGGACGGGCTGCCGTCACGTGTGGAACAAAATTTTCAGCGCCTGCTCGAAGTGTTTGAGCAAAAAGACGTTCGTGTAACATGCTTCTTCCTAGGGTGGGTTGCTGAGAAATTTCCTTCGCTGGTGAAAGAGGCCGTGCGGCAAGGTCACGAAATCGCGTCGCATGGCTATGCCCATCGCTTAACCTATCAAATGACTCCGGAAGCTTTTTATGAGGATGCTGTGCGCTCCAAAAGCGTTCTGGAAGACGTTGCGGGCCGAACAGTTTGGGGATATCGCTCGGCAGGATTTTCGGTCACGCGTGACACGGATTGGTTTTTCGACAAGCTAATCGAGGCGGGCTACCTCTACGATTCGTCCGTTTTCCCTGCCACGCGCGCACATGGAGGCATGGCCAACGGGCAACGCTCGCCTTTTTGGATCGAGCGGCCATCGGGACAGCTGTTTGAATTTCCGTTGTCGGTTGCTGAAGTTATGGGCAAGGCGATGTGCTTTTTTGGCGGCGGATATCTTCGCCTGTTTCCTTATTCGGTGATCTGCAGAATGACCCGGAATGTACTCAGGGAAGGCCGCCCGGTCATTTTTTATGTTCACCCTCGCGAAATCGATCCCGGGCATCCGCGGCTTCCGATGAGTTGGAGGCGAAGGTTCAAATCCTACGTCAATCTGGAGTCGACGATGCCGAAGATCGAACGTCTACTAAGTGAGTTCCAGATGACGAGCTTCGAGCAGCTGATTCATGAACAGCAAATTGGAACAGCAACGCGGGCGGATGTGATGAATGGGCTACAAAAGATGGTTCCGTTACAGGTGACACAAATTCCCGTCGAGTTGGTACCGGAGCCGTCCAGGGAAATTTGATGGCTCAAATTTCACAATCCGCAAGTGCGCAAAGCGGCCTGTTGAGCGGCGCGCCGTCCAAATTCACATTCACATTTTGGAAGGGGCGCGTCGCGTTGTATGGCGCGCTCAGGGCGCTTGGCATCGGTCCCGGCGACGGCGTCATCATTCCCGGGTATACCTGCGCAATGGTTCCCGGTGCGGTTCTTTTTGCGGGAGCGAAATGCATCTACGCGGACATCGATCCGGAAAATTACAGCCCTTCCCTGGGCAGCTACTCCGATGCCTTCGAGGCAAATCCCCGGGTGCGAATCAAGGCCCTGCTTTTGCAGCATACCTACGGAATTCCCGGCACCTCGCCGCGAATTGCCGCATGGGCGCGCGAACAAGGCATGGCGGTGATTGAGGATTGTGCGCATTCGCTTGGAACGCGATATTGCGATGACCGCGGAGTTTGGCAAGAGGTCGGGACCGCCGGTGATCTCGCGATTTTCAGCTCCCAGTGGTCCAAGCCCGTTTCGACGGGATTGGGCGGCTGGCTGGTTACGGGGAACAAGAGCCTCGCGAAGAAAATCGCTCGCTTCCACGACGAAGAATGCAGTGAGCCTTCGGTCCGCGAGCTTTCGCTGTTGGCTAGCCAGCTCGTCCTTCGGTCTGTATTTTCCTCGCCTCGTTCTTACTGGATGGCGGCCAATGCTTTCCGGAGCCTTGCCGGCCGTGGAGTTTTCGTCGGTACAAATGAAGCCGGGGAGTTCGAAGGGAAGATGCCCGAACGATATGCAAAACGAATGTCCAGCTTACAGCAGTGGCTGCTCAGGAAACGCCTGGCAACGACGGCCTTGCTTGTGCGGCGTCGAAATCTGAAATTAGTCTATGACGAAGCCCTGGGCTCCTGCGGACTTCCTACGCTTTCCGTTCCGCACTACGCCGATCCGGTGCTGTTGCGATACCCAGTGCGCGTCCGGAATAAGGAGCAAGTCTTGGAGAAGGCGCGCCAAAAACGGATCGAACTGGGAGATTGGTTCAATCATCCTCTTCATCCGCGTGAAGCCAAAGCGGAAGTCTTTGGATACCGCGATGGCCTTTGCCCCGAAGGGGAGCGGGCCGCGCGCGAGGTGATAAATCTTCCTTTGACGGAACGGACAACGGAGAAAACGGCTCGCGAGGCAGTGGAATTCTTGCGTCAAGTGGCGACTATATGAGCGGCACTTCACAAGCTGTTTTGCCGCAAGAGCGAACCAGCGAGCAAAAGCACGTATCCGTGATTGTGCTCATCGACGCGCTTGGCTGGAAGTACGTCGAAGGCCGGAGTTTTCTTTCTGACGTGCTTCCCTATCGCCAACCGCTGCGGACTGTGCTGGGCTTCAGCTCCGGCGCTATCCCGGCGATGCTCACCGGCGTTTCTCCGTCCGAGAACGGCCACTGGAACCTTTTCTACTACGACCCCCAAGAGTCTCCCTTTCGCTGGTTCCGGCGTTTCCAGTTTCTGCCGGATCGAATTTTGGAGCACCGAATCACGCGAAAACTCCTAAAGGAGATGGGGAGGCGCTTTTTGGGCCTGGGGCCGCTTTTTGAGTGTGCTGTTTCACCCCGTCTGATTCCGTATTTCAATTTTGTGGAGCGGCGCAATATTTACGATCTCGGCGGCATCACCGGAGCGCCGTCGATTTTCGATCAGCTTCACAAGAGCGCCGTGCCCTATCGCGCTTATACCTATCATCACTTGACCGATGCCGAGATTCTCCGCCAGGCGGAACAGGATATCCGCAGCCACGCGGCATCGTTCTATTTTCTCTATCTCAGCGAAATGGACATGTTTCTCCATATGAATTGCGGCGAGCCGGGAAAGATCGAAGAGCGGCTGCGTTGGTATGACGAAAATCTCCGGCGCGTTTTTGCCGCCGCGCGGCAGGTCGACAGTGACGCCCTCTTCACCATCACTTCGGATCACGGCATGACGCCGGTGAGCGAAAAATACGATCTGCTCGCGCACTTCGAAGGATTGAAGCAGCGTATGCCTGAGGATTATTTGGCCGTTTTCGATTCCACCATGGCGCGGTTCTGGTTTTTCAACGATTCAGCACGCAACAAAGTGACGGCCATTCTGCAGAACGTTCCGTGCGGCCGTGTGCTTTCCGACGTGGAGCTGAAGCAATTTGGAGTTTTCTTTCCGGATCGAAGATTCGGCGAGCTTGTTTTCTTGCTCCATCCGGGATGGCTGCTTTCGCGCAGTGATTTCAATGGCTCCGGTTGGAAGCCCGTTGGAATGCACGGCTATCACCCCGACGATCCGTATTCGGACGGAGTGTTTTTGAGCAATCGACAGCCGGAGAATCCCGTTGGCTCCGTGCAAGATGTTCACGACTGGATGTGGAAGGCCGTGCAACACGAAAAGGCATGAGCGCCAGACCCATCTCGCTGATGATGTTTACAAATGCGGTCACGCGAGCCGGCGTCGAGGAGCACATTCTCGAGCTGCTGCGCGGTTTGGATCGCCGCCTCTTCCGGCTGCATCTGGCTTGTCCGGATGTGCTGCTGGCGCAATACAAAGACGACATTCCGAAAGACGTCCACGTGACGCCGGTCATGGTCGACCATCTTTCGGATGTTCGCGGCGCGATTTGCTTGGCCCGGATTTTGCGGCAACGGAAGATACAGATTCTTCATTCCCACATGTTTCGCGCCAGTTTGTTCGGCTCTTCGATTGGAACGATTTGCCGCGTGCCGGTGATTATCGAAACCACACATGTGCGCGAAACATGGCGGAAGGGCTGGATCAAGTCGCATTTTGTCGTCGATCGGGCCGTGGGCCATCTGATTGATCGCTACATCGCCGTCTCCGAGGCGAACGCGCGATATTTGATTGAGCAAAAGCGTATTCCCGCAAGAAAAGTGTCGGTCATTCAGAATGGCTGTTCGATCGAGCGGGTAGATCCTGCGAAAGCCCATCCAGAGGGAATTCGCGAAAGTCTCGGCTTTTCAAAGGACGATCTGGTGCTGATTGCGATGGCTCGCCTGGAGCCGCAGAAGGGGCACCGTATCCTTCTTCAGGCTCTGGCGTTGCTGCAACCGCAGTTTCCCAGCATTCGGCTGATTTGTCTTGGCACCGGCGCGCTGCGCGATGAGCTGACGAAAACCACTCGAGATTTGGGTTTGGAAGCGGTTGTGCGCTTCGTCGGTTTCCAATCGAACGTAGCGGATTGGCTGGCTGCGGCGGACATTGGCGTGCTGCCTTCGTTTTATGAGGGCCTGCCGCTTGCAGCGGTCGAGACATTGGCCGCCGGGCTTCCGATTGTGGCAACCGCAGTGGATGGCACGCCGGAAGTTGTGATCGATGGCGAGACAGGGCTGCTGGTTCCTCCAGGAGATCCTCCCGCGATGGCCGAGGCCATTTCAAAACTTGCGCGCCAGCCAGAGCTGCGGCGCAAGTTCGCTGCGGCGGGGTGCGAGAGGGTTCTAAAGCAGTTTACGATTCAGCGTCAAGTCGAGCAAACATCCAATCTTTACCTCTCCGAATGGAATCGGCGAGCCAGCTCGAATGCCGAGTTATCGCGCGAGGAGGCCATACGCACCGCGCAGACCTAGTGCAGAGCGGCCCGGCTCTCGACCAATCCGGTGGTCGACGGGATATTGCGCCAGAGCGGAATTGTTGCCTTGCGCATGAGAATCAATATGAAAGCATGATGCAAAGAAGCGAAGTGGTTCAGAAAATCTGCGATGTTGTGGCCGCCGAATGCAACAGGGCCTTCGGCGATCGTGTTGTTGCGCTCATTTTGACCGGCAGCGCGGCTCGCGGCGAAGCGACAATTCTGAATGCCGCTGATGGATGGGAACTCTCGAGCGATGCGGAGTTCTTGCTAGTTGTTCAACGAACCGCGGAAAGCGCAGACGCCAGATCCGCTGATTTGGTCCGCCAAGAGAGTGCAAAGAAACTGCGCACCCAAGGCATCGAAGTTCCGCTCGACCTCGCTGTGGTGCTTCCCTCGTATCTACAGGCGTTGCCGCCGCATATTTTTTCTTATGAGCTGCGTTCCTGCGGCAAAGTCGTTTTGGGCGATCCGCGTGTATTGGACCTGATCCCACAATTTGCAGCGCAGGAAATCTCTAGGGAAGACGCGTGGCGGTTGCTATGCAATCGCATGATCGAGCAGTTGGAGTTCGTTGACGATCTGGAGAATTCAACGACTCAGCTAACGCCTCGCCTGAACTATGCGAGCGTAAAACTCTATCTTGACATGGCCACGTCGTACCTGGTGTTCGCGGGGCATTATGCGCCCACCTATCGGGAACGCGCCGATCGCTTATCGGCGCTGGCCAGTCAGCCAAATGAACAGTCGCCGTTTCCGCTAACGAAATTTGCCGCGCGCGTGGCGGAGTGCACGTCATGGAAACTCTCTGGCGATGAGGAGAGCTGTGATCGCGGCACGGAGTTCTGGCATGAGGCGATTAGTTATATGCGGCGCTTGTGGCGCTGGGAAATGATTCAATTGACGCACGCCAGCGGTGAATTGACGATCGCGAGCCTCACGAACCGGCTCGCGGAACAGCAGACGAGCAAGCAGCGGCTCCGCGGGTGGATGTCTGTTGCAAAACGGTATGGTTGGGTGAAAAGCTGCACGCAGTGGCCCCGTTGGACGCGACTGTCCTCCCGCTCAACTCCACGATATTTGGTATATCAGGTTGCGGCGGAAGTCGCCTTCCGGCTGCCATGCTTAATAAAACACAATGGCGAGCCACCGCGATTGGATGTGAATTGGCCTGAACTTCAGAGCCTTCTGCCGGCACGACTACCGGAAAGAGCGCCACATTCGAATTCGCAGGGTAAAGCCGCTTGGCGAAAACTTGTAGATGATGTGCTGTGGAATTATTCGGAGTTTTTGCGGAGCACTCGAGCGTAAATCGGCGGGACAAACGTTGAAAGTAAACAAACAATCGATCGGACGGTTCTAGTGAATCAAACAGAAAAAAGCGGCGTGATTCTTCGTAGCACACAAGAGCAGGGAATCGCAGCCGCCGTTCGTGAGTGCATGGAGTTTTGTGACTGGCGGCGCTGGGTGCCCCGCAACGGCACAGTTGTGCTCAAGCCCAATCTCTGCACCGCCGTGCCAGAACAGATGGAGTCCTCCAATACGAAGCTCGCGGTCACGGCGGCCGTAGTCGAAGTGCTGCTGGAGCAAACGAACCGGATTTCCATCGTGGAAGCGGATCACATCCGCCAGACCACCGAGTATGTCTATGAAGCGACCGGCTTCACGGAACTCGCAAAGAAATACGGCGTGTCCCTCGTGAATCTTTCCAAGATGCCGGCGGTGAACTGCCGATGCGAGCCGATCGGCGAAATCCCGCTTCCGAGAATGCTTCTCGAGTGCGACACATTTATTTCGATACCAGTGCTCAAAACACATGCGCTGACGTACTTTACGGGCGTCTTGAAAAACCAATGGGGCTGCGTGCCCGGCGCACTCGATCGCATCCAGCATCACGGCGCCATTCACGAAATGCTTTCCTCGCTGCACCGTCTTTTTCATCCGCAGTTTTCGGTCATCGACGCCACCGTCTGCATGGAGGGCCGCGGCCCGGTAGCGGGAAAGCCTCGGCGGCTCGATCTTATCTTGGCGGGTCAAGACGGCGTGGCGCTCGATGCTACCTGTATGCGCTTGATCGGGCTCAACCCGAGTCTATCGAAGCACGTCGTGTTTGCCGCCAAACAAAACCTGGGGCACATCGAAGCCCAGGATATTGTCGTGGACGGCGACTGGCAAAAACACGCGACGAAGTTTGAGCCGCCGCCGAAAGACCGGCTGAATACACTGATGTTCAAGTTCAGCAAGTATCCTTGGTTTACGAAGTACATCTTGGGAAACGATGTTGTTTATTATCCGATTCGGGCCATGGTGAAGTTTCTCCGCCGCGTCGGCGTCGTGAGTGGATGACACATGGCGCAAAATGCAGGAGAGGCCGGCCCTGAGCAAAACGGCGTGAGAAATCGAAAGCTCAATGCGGATCAACCGTTAGTCAGCGTTGTGATCTTGTACTACAAGAGACGCGAGACGATAGAGGAGTCCGTGAATTCCGTGCTGACGCAGGATTATCCCAATATCGAGCTCATTGTTGTGGACAATCACTCGGAAGACGACGTGCAGGCGGTGATCGAACAACGCGGCGCCAGGGTGAAACTCATCCAGCTCGCTGAAAATATCGGCGCTTGCGGAGGGCGCAACGCTGGTTTGCGGGCGTCGCATGGCGAAATCGTTGTGTTCCTCGAAGATGACGTGAAGCTGCTCAGCTCATTTGAGATTTCGAAAATGATGAACATGTTCGATACTCATCCGAATATTCACGTGCTGGCGTTCCAGGTCTGTGACCCGGATACGGGAAAACTTCGCCTGCGTGAATGGTGCCATCCGCGAAACTGGAAGGAACATTCCGAATCAGAGTTCGAGACAACTTGGTTCGGGGAAGGCGCTTCGGCGTTTCGCCGGGAAGCTTTGGATGCCTGCGGCGGCTATTACGAGCCTCTGTTTTATGGGGCGGAGGGCGACGATTTGGTGGTCAGGCTTTTCAATCACGGATTTCACATTCTTCATGCGCCGCAGGTGCGCGTGGGACATCGGGCATCCGAAACGGGGAGAAGCTCTTACCGGCAATATTATTATTTTACGCGCAACTATTTCTGGATGGCTTACAAGGATTTCCCGTTTTTCGCGGGAATCCGCTACCTCATCCCTAAAATAGGCATGATGGGATTGTTCGCATTGCGGAGCGGCGCATTTAAAACATTTCTGCGAGGCGCTTGGGATGGGATTGCAGGTCTGAAGAAAATTCGGGCGGACCGAACGCCAGCGAATCGGCTGGCGCTCGAATATCTTCGCCAATTGGAAAAGTGGCGCCCAAACGTGTTTGTCCGGTTGTCGCGGCATCGTGAGGCGCCGCAGATATAGAGCAGTCTAACGATGAGCCCAGAAGAACCTCAAAAATCTAATGCGACCCGGCTCCCACGGTGGCACCGGTGGCTCCGTCGCTGTTTTGGTGCGGGCGCATACCCGACCCTGAACCGTTGGCTTGATCCCAGCCGCCAATATTCTCAGGTCGTTTACGCGGGCCTTCTTCCGGAGCTAGTTCCGAACGGTTCTGCGTGGCTCGATGCTGGCTGCGGTCATCAGGTGTTTAAGCTCGGTTCAGCGCGCGGCGAGGCGGAGATCGTGGCGCGAACGCGGCTGGCGATCGGCTGCGACCTGAGCTGGCAATCGCTCCGAACCCACCGGGCGCTTAAAATGAGAACTTGCGCCGATTTGCGCTGGTTGCCCTTTATGGCGGAAACGTTCGATATCGTAACTTTGAACTACGTCGCGGAACACTTGGAAGAACCGGAAAAAACCTTCGGCGAGCTGGCCCGGTTGCTTCGTCCGGAAGGCACGTTGGTAGTGGTGACCCCTAATTCACTGGGATACTTTGTCCGGCTCACGTGCCTCGGTCGCAAGTTCCTGCCGGAGTCTCTGGTGCGAAAATTCATTTTGCTGCGGGAATTTCGTTCACCGGAGGACGTTTTCCCCACCTTCTATCGGGCGAACACAAGAGATGATCTTGCGCGACATATGGAACGGGCAGGCCTTAAAGAAGTGAATTTCAACATGTTGAAAGACCCGGCCGTGTTCAATTTTATTGCCCCATTGGCCGTGCTGGAACTCCTGTTTGGGCGCTTGTTGTCATTGCTAGGATTTCGAAATCTCGTAGGCGGAACTATTATCGGCGTTTACCGCAAGGCCTGCGACTGTCTGGATTCCTCCGCGCAACGAATGGACCAGGTCAGGAGCGCCGGTACGCTCTTGCGCTCTGCCGGAGGAGCACAATGATTCTCTTCTATTTTCTAATCACCCAGTTACCCCTGGATCAAGACCCGACCTGGGGAAAATTTCTGGGTGCTGCGACCCTAATCAAGTATGTGGGCCTCGTCTGCGTCTTCTACGCCATAGTGCATATCACCGCCCGCCACTCTGCACCACGTTATCTGGCTACCTTGCAGGCGCGCCTCTTCTTGGTTTTTCTGACGCTTAGCTTCTTTTCTTATTGCCTCATGGGACCTGCGTTTTCTATCCGCTCCAGCCCCATCATCAGCTATCTTTCAATGGCCTTCCTATTTTTTGTTGTGTTAAGCATAGTGGATACACTCCCGCGTCTTAGGTGGACGATCCTGGCAGCCGTCGGTTCGATGGGCTGGGCTTCCTTATTTGTTGTGAGGGAATGGATGAGGGATCCGATGTGGCGGCCGGGTTCGATTGCGGGGGATGCCAACTATTTTGCACTGGATGCTTGCCTTGCCCTTCCTCTGGCCTTTCTCTTGGTGTGGCGTTCGCGTGTTCGATGGGAGAGGCTTTTTGCTTTGGGCTGCCTTCTTGTAACTCTGGGCGCCAGCCTGCTGGGTGGATCGCGAGGCGGTCTTTTTGCTCTCGTAGCAACCTGTCTCTGGCTCGTGTGGCATTCACCTCACCGGATTCGCAACACCACTGTTCTTGCTATTCTAATTATTCCGCCCCTTCTGTTCTTTCCGTTTTCTCCTTTACGGCGCCTCGCCCATCCTCAGTGGAGCGATGTGGTTGGCGAGCAAGATCGGCGCATAGCCTGGAAGGCGGGCCTGCGAATGGTAGAGCATCATCCCCTTTTGGGTATCGGGCTAGGAGAGTTCAAGCCGCAAATGCCAATGTACGCGGATCCGGAGGACGCGGGCGTCGTGTCCATAGCTCACAACACTTATTTGGAGGTAGCGGCAGAGACCGGAGTTCCTAATGCCATCATATTTATAATCATCCTCGTTCTTACATACAGCACCCTGAGCCGCGTCCGCCGGAGGGCCTCGGACTCTGGGCCGCCACTCCTTTATCTGGCGGCTACCGGTATGCAGGCCGGCTTCGTTGGCCTTCTCGTGGGGATCTTCTTCCTCTCGGCCGAGTATCTTAAGTTCTTTTGGCTATGGGTATTCTTGTCCATGGCGCTGCCTTCGTTCCTCCCGGCGCGAATTGTCGAGAAACGGAAAAAGAGTGAAATTACGGTGACATCAATCGAATCGGTGCCGGCAGGAATGGAATCATGAGTTCCGCGAGTCATCGCGCGCCTCACCCGTCTTGAATCCCGCTTCCTGAAATATCCCTCCTCTTCGCGCACGCCTTGCGCCTGCCCGCCGCGGCGTGCCTGCCTGCCGCGGCGTGTGGTGGGCAGGCACGGAGCGGGGAGCATCCGACAAGGAATTTGCGCCTTAGGTGGCACAGGCTTCAGCCTGTGTGTCTCGGTGGCGTGTCTTTATGGAGTCCGGCGCGTGCCTGCGTCCCAGCCGCTTTCGCGGAACAGCTAGACGCCGAGTCCCCCACTTCGCCCGCGCCGCCGTTCGTTGGCGATGGCTTCACCCGTGCTGAAATTTGACTTCCTGAAATTTCCCTCCTTTTCGCGCACGCCTTTCTGCGCGATGCCTTTGCCTCCGCTCGTCACTCGCCACTGCCTTCTCTGCGGCCTGCCCCGGACGTTCCTGCGGGCGCGATGTGGTCGCATCTCGCACTTCACTTTGCTACCATCTCATCCTTCATGCCCCTGTCCTGGAACGAAATTCGCCACCGCGCCATCGCCTTCTCGAATTCCTCTTCGCTCTTTACGAAAGACTCACCGCCCCGCTCCTCCCCGCCGCCAAGAAGGTTCGCACCCGTCGTCGCAAATCGAAATAACATCCCCGCCTTTCAGGAGGGTGGAGCTTCAACTCCGCCGTGACAAGCTCGTCGTTCTGCTGTTTCCTTTCGCGCCACTTTTTCTCGTTTGTCATCCTGAGCGCAGCGAATGAATCTCGCCGTGTGGCACTGCTCCCAGGCTGTGTGCCTTTGCGGGTGCCCCATCCTTCGCGTCTTGTGCGAAGGGTGGGATTCTCACTCCACGGAATGTGTCGACGTGTTTCCTTTCGCGCGCCTCACCCGCGCAAAGTATTCGTCGCCCCCCCCCGAATCGCACCCCGCCGCCGCAAGGCCTAAATTCAGCCTCCCGCATATTTGTTTCCTATTCGCGCCGCATTGCGCGCGAAGTCTTCATGCTTTTCGAATTTCGCTTTTCGCCGTCAATTGCCGCTCTCTTTAACGTATGCTGAACCTATGTGTCCAGCGACTGAATCGAACCCCGCCAGCATCGGCCTCTGCGCCCACTGCCAGCATTCGCGCAAAATCCAATCCGACCGCGGCTCCGTCTTTTTCCTCTGCGAGCTCTCCGAAACCGATCCCAGCTTCCCCAAGTATCCGCGCCTCCCTGTCCTTTCCTGTCGCGGCTACACTCCCATCTCCGTGCCACCTGCCACCACTGACCACTGACCACTGGTTCCCCAGAAATGGTGTTCCGGCGGGCGCCCATCCGGCCAATTCCGCTCCTATAGACGCTCTATAGCAATGGCCTAGTTCTATAACCTGAATTTGCCTCGTTTTTTCGAAATTGGCCTGGTCGCCTCCTCTCGCCGCCTCTCCAGTGCGGCGGCATCCGAGGGTCACAAATCTACGTTTTTCCTAAGGAATTCGCAAATTTCAAAAATCCCGCGCCTCGCAAAACGTCAAAACCACCATTTTTCAATGGCCTGCTTCACCAGGCCAATTTCGGCCATTTTTGCCTGTGGAAAAGAGCCAATTTGTCCGGAATAGCCTGCCTAGTACTGCCTTATTTTGACCCGCCGAGCTGCTCCGCGTGCTGCTGCAGCAAATAATGATCCGTCATCCCCGCGATGTAATCGCACACCACACGATGCACCGGCTCGCTGCGCGCCCGTTCCGTGTAGCCTCGCGGCATTTTTCCCGGCTGCGCTACGTAAAAAAGAAAAAGTTCATCGAGCGCAGCGACGGAACGGTCTCGCTCCTCGGCGATTGCCGGATTCTCGTACAGTCGCAACTTCAAGAATTGTTTGAGCCGCGAATTTTTGGCCGTTACCGTTTCCGAAAAATGTGCCAGCCGCTTCGCATGATGCCGAACGTCGTCGACGGTTTCAATTCCCGCCCGCTGCACTTCCCGCCGCGTGTTCTCGATCAAGTCGGTCGCAAACTCATCAAGAACTTTTTTCAGCGCCTCGTTGAACTTCAGCTTCCGCGGGCCGCGCGGATATCCGCGCTCCACATCCGCGTAAGCCTGCCCAAAAACAGAAACCTCCGCCGTTAGCCCTTCGAGATTTAGAAGCCGTGCTTCGAATCCGTCGTCCAAATCCGCGGTGTTGTAGGCAATCTCGTCCACCAAATCAATGAGCTGTGCTTCGAGCGGCGGCCGTTCATCGAGCAAGTATTCCGCAAGCTCGGGAAACTCCGCGGCCGAGTAATCGCGCGAGTGTTTGACGATCCCTTCGCGCACTTCGAACGTCAGATTCAAGCCGGGGAAATCCAGATACCGTTGCTCGAATTTCTCGACAATGTGCAGCGCGTGCAAATTGTGGTTGAAAGTATCGCCATGCTCGCGCATGCGCAGGTTGAGCTGGCGTTCGCCCGCATGTCCAAATGGCGGATGGCCGATGTCGTGAACTAGCGCGAGCGCCTCCACCAAATCGCTATTCAGGCCCAGCGCTCCCGCCACAGTTCGCCCGATCTGCGACACTTCCAGCGTGTGCGTCAGCCGGTTGCGAAAGTGATCGGAAAAACGCATGGTGAAAACTTGCGTCTTCGCTTCCAGCCGGCGAAACGCGCGCGAATGCACTACGCGGTCGCGGTCGCGCGCATAATCATTGCGGTAGGGATGCTGCGGTTCGGCGCGCCGCCGCCCGCGCGTGCGCGCCACATTCATCGCGTAGGGCATCGCATACGGCGGTGTCGTCATCCCATTTTCCATTGCTAGCATTGTAACGAAACCCCGGCGCGCTTCGCATTACCAATGCCCGCGCTCAATCCATTCCGCCATTTTCGCGCCTGGCAATGCTAGAATCCCGCCCCGGCTCGTACCGCCCGAGGGTTTGACGAATGCTTTCCGCCGCCGTTTTGGTTTGGCCGCAGCCTCTTCGCCCAGCGCATTCACTTGCGCTCTCCGCTCTTGTCGCCGTGATCCCTCTGATTGTCGTTCTTGCGCTAATGGGAGGCCTGCGCAAGAGCGGGCTTTTTTCCTCCGCTTGCGGCCTGGCTTCCGCCGGCGCGCTGGCGATTTTTGTGTGGCGCATGCCGGTCTCGCTCGCGCTTTGGAGTACCGCCTACGGCTGCATCTATGCGTTGTGGTCGATCATGTGGATTGTTTTTGCGGCGCTGTGGCTCTACAACCTCACGGTTGCGACCGGCAATTTCGATCTGTTGCGCCGCTGGATGGAGCAGCACGCTTCCGGAGACGCGTGCATCCAGGCGATTCTCGTCGCATTTTGCCTCGGCGCGCTGCTCGAAGGTACAGCCGGATTCGGAACGCCCGTTGCTATCACCGCTTTTCTTTTGGTCGGCATGGGATTCAAGCCGCGGCGCGCCATTTTGCTCTCGCTAATCGCAGACACGGCTCCGGTCGCTTTCGGCGCGCTCGGCATTCCCATCGTTGCGCTCGCCGGTGTCACGGGGCTCGACCTGATGAAGCTTTCCGAAATGGAAGGACGCCAGCTTCCGTTCCTCTCGGCCATTCTGCCGGCTTATCTTGTTTGGATTGTCGCGCGCGGCAAAGGCCTGAGACGCTCCTGGCCCGCCGCGCTAGTCGCCGGCGTGAGCTTCGCGCTGGCGCAATTCTTTGTCTCGAATTATTGGGGACCGTGGGCCGCGGACATCATCGCGGCTCTGGCATCCATCGCGGCGCTGGTTGTTTTCCTGCATTTCTGGAAGCCGCGAGGAGTAACAGATTCCGCAGCGATACCGCTCGACGAGTCAGCCGCTACGCGCCTTTCCGCGCCGCAATCATTTGCTGCGTGGCTGCCGTGGATTCTTTTGTCCGCAGTGATGGTTTTTTGGTCTTACGCCAAACTTTTCCAAAAAGGACAAATCACCTTTGCGATTCCGCATCTGCACAATGCGATTCTCATCACGCTTTACAACAAGCCCTATGCGGCGAAGTATTCTTTTCAGCCGCTGGCCACAGGAACCGCCGCCGTCTTCGCCACGGTTCTGACGGCGCTTTGTCTCCGCGTAAAACCGAAAATATTCGCCGAATCAGGCGTCAAGACGCTGCGCCAGCTTTGCCTGCCAGGCCTCACGGTGTTGCTGATCGTCGCGCTGGCGTATCTCTACAACTATTCCGGCATGGCCTACACGCTGGGAGACGCCGCGGCGAGCGCCGGCGCATTTTTTCCCGTGCTCAGCAGTTATCTGGGATGGGTCGCGTGCTTTCTGAGCGGCAGCGACACGGCCAGCAATCTTCTGTTTGGCAATTTGCAAGTTGCCGCGGCGCATCAACTGCATCTGAATCCGCTGCTTCTTGCGGCAACGAACTCTTCCGGCGCAATCACCGGCAAAATGATTTCGCCGCAGAACATCGCCGTTGGCGTCACCACGATCGGCCTCATCGGCGAAGAGGGCAGAGTTCTTCGCTCGACTTTCTGGCACAGCATTTTTCTTGCGGCGTTGATTGCCCTGCTGGCGTTGGCGCAAGCGCACTGGCTGGCGTGGATGGTCCCTTAGCGATGATGTGGCGCTGCCCACGCGCATCCTCACCGTAGTCTTTTATCGAGTTTTCTGGCGCTCGCGGCTGCGCCGCCGTACACTGTTTGTGCCCACTGGATCGAATTCACTTACACGGAGGTCAGCATGGCGCGTAAAGCCACAGCAGTTTGGAACGGTTCATTGAAGGAAGGCAAAGGAAACATCTCCACGGAAAGCGGCGTTCTGTCGAAGGCGCCCTATTCATTCAAAACGCGATTTGAAAATGAACGCGGCACAAATCCCGAAGAACTGATTGCCGCCGCACACGCGGGGTGCTTCACCATGGCGCTTTCAGCGCAGCTCGGCAACGCCGGCATCACCGCAGAAAACCTCGAAACCACCGCCGCCGTCACGCTAGAAAAGGTGGCCGACGGTTTCGCGATCACGAAAATTCATCTCGACGTCACAGCGCGCATCCCGAACGGCGATAAGGCTGCATTCGATAAAGCGGCCGAGGCGGCGAAGGCCGGTTGCCCGGTGTCGAAGCTCCTCAAGGCGGAAATCACCATGAGCGCAACGCTGGAGGGCCAACGCGCCACTGGAGCGTAAACCTGAAGGCTGGAAGCGAGAGGCAGGAACGCCCGCGTTGAGACGCAACGAAAGACAACTGCAGATTTTTCGCCGGATGCTGGCCG
>JBAQYT010000224.1:0-2506 GCA_049787175.1 Candidatus Acidiferrales bacterium
ATGGCTTCTTCCCTGGACGGCTTCTCTTCTGGGGCCAGCTTGGGCGGGAGCGTCTCGCACTATCGCGGAAAACAAAACATTTATACGCAAGGTGCGCAGGCAAATACACTTTTCTACATTCAAGAAGGAGGCGTGCGACTTACCGCCCGAACCAAACATCAGTCGTCAGCAGTTACCGCCATCTTGGGGGTCGGTGACCTCTTCGGGGAGCTGTGTCTCGCGGGCTATCCGCTTCGTGTCTCCACAGCCGTTGCGTTGACCGCCAGCTCCATACGTACAATCAAAAAGGGGAAGATGCTCGAAATGCTTCGCAAGAAGAATAAGGCGTCTAATTCCCTGGTGGCCTATCTGCTTTCCAGTGTCAAGAACTACCAAGATCACATAGCGCATCTGCTAACTTCTTCCGCGGAACAGCGGCTCGCCCGCGTCCTTCTGCGGCTCGCGCACTTGAACAAGAAAGGCCCAGCGGTCGTTGAAATCCCTATTCTAAGTCACCGGCTTCTGGCGGAGATGGTCGGGACCCACTCGCCCGCGAGTCAATCTGTTCATGAATCGATTCAGGAAGCAGGGCTTCATCAGCTACGATGGGGGACTGGAAGTGCATCAGTCGTTGCGGAAAGCCCTCCAGAGCCGCCAGAAACCCTCGTGATTTCCAGAATCCTCGGAACTTCTTGAAGTTCGGCTTCCAACCGTGGACACCTTTGGCGATCCGCAGGGACCTGTTCAATATTGAACTACCAGAAATTCCGTGCTATACCATCTATAATGCCGAGGTTACGTCCGTCCGCCGCCTCCAAAAAAGTGATTCGAAAAAGCGCTGCCTTCGATGCCCAAGTGTTTCTCGATTCGGCTGGCTTAGCGAAAACAATACGAACGCTTAGAGAGCTGAGGTCATCTACGCTCAAGGGGACGCCGCCAAGAGCATCTTGTACTTACAAGAAGGTGGTGTGAAGCTCTCGGTCGTGAACGAAGTAGGTAAAGAGGCGGTCGTCGCCATTCTAGGGCCAGGTGACTTCTTTGGCGAAGGTTGTCTGGCGGGTCAGTCCATTCGCATGGGAACGGCTACTGCGGTTACCCCCACCAATGTGCTCGTCATTGAGAAAAGTGAAATGCTCAAAGTGCTTCACGAGCAGCATGCCCTCTCCGACCGGTTCATCTCTTTTATGTTGGCGCGGAATATTCGAATCGAGGAGGACTTGGTCGACCAGCTGTTCAACTCCAGCGAGAAGCGGCTGGCCCGTACGCTTCTATTGCTGGCCCGTTACGGCAAGGAAGACAGGCCTCAAGGAGTACTCCCCAAACTATCGCAAGAGACGCTGGCGGAGATGATCGGCACAACGCGCTCGCGGGTCAATTTTTTCATGAACAAGTTCAAGAAGCTCGGGTTCATCGAGTACAACGGCGGCCTGCAGATCAATACTTCTCTCTTAAGTGTCGTCCTGCACGAGTAGTCCAACCAGAGTACTGGCTTCGCCAGCGTTACGCGCTCGCTCTCCGGCCTCTCATGAAATGCAGCACAAGCAATATCAGCCCTACAACGAGGGCTACGTGAATGAAGGCGCTCGTTATGTGAAATGCGAAAAACCCAAACAACCAAAGAAGAATCAGAACAACGGCGATTAGCGCGAGCATGTCTTAATCTCCTTGCTTCTGAACGCGGCAGCATCTGCAATTTCGTTTTTCGAAATTGCGCGGATGCCTCTTCGTGTGCGGAAGAACGCTGCACAACCGCCAGACTAGCCTCAGGGAAGGCGGCCGTCTGTCCCGTTGTGGACACTTTCGTATCCTGATTACCTATGGATGAAAACCAGCCGTTCGTGCAGAGGTCCGCGCCGGCCGATTCTGATGCATGACACGACCGCCTTGTTGACCTGCCTCCATGTCGCGTTTGAGCGCGATTGCGGCCAGACATGCTGCCTGTTTAATCCATCGGCACTCGCGAGGGGAAGGGAGGCGCGCAACGCAACTATACATCTCCAAAAATCCCAGCAGTTCTTCATCGGCAACGATGCTTTCAGAGCAGAAAATGTGCAATCCAAAGCGTTCCGCGCTTATGGCAATTCCAGCATGCTTGCTTGCGTCGTCCTCGGGCAGGGAAATGAGCGAAACCACATTGCCAATCTGGCAATCAAGAGCGATGCAGATTTTGTTCAGGACTTCCGGAAGAGGCGCATGCGCGGAAATCGACTGAAGAAGTTGTTCTTCCGTAAGGGCCCGGATTCCCACTTCAGAATTCGGGTGCGTTTGATTTCCTTGTGGCCGATCGCCTCGGTCGGAACGATATTCATCCATGGAATTCCTTCCTTTTCCGGTCGTATACATTGTGGATTAAGCTTCGGCCGGACTGGGCGGCTTTTGGCTGCTTGCGTTTCATGGCATAAAGCGCCTTGTCCGCTGCATAGAGAAGGGTTCCGATGGTATCCGCGTCTTTCGGATAAGTCGCAATTCCAACGCTTACCGAGAGCGCCGGCTCTTCGGTCTCTCTCTCAAGAAGTTCGCAAATCCG
>JBAQYT010000062.1:0-35548 GCA_049787175.1 Candidatus Acidiferrales bacterium
GACACGGGAGGGTCGATTCGAATTCCTTCGGCGCTCTGCGGGATAGTCGGGCTGAAGCCGACGTTTGGACGAGTGAGCTGCGATGGAATCGTGCCGCTGGCGGCGACGCTCGATCACGCGGGGCCGCTCGCGCGAAATGTCGCGGACATTGCGATTCTGCTCGATGTGATTGCGGCAAGCGAAGCGCGAGACGTAAATTTCTACCGGGAGCTGCGTGCGGGCGCGCGAGTGAAAAAGCGGCGCGCAAAGTTGCGGCTAGGATGGCCGCGGGAGTATTTTTTCGAACACGTTGACGAAGAGGTTAAAGGCGCGGCGGAGAAGGCGGCGCGAGAGTTTGAGAAAATGGGCGCACGAGTTGAAGAAGTATCGCTGCCGCACATCGAGGATTCCGTCGAACCGAGCACACAGATTGCGCTGGCCGAAGCGCTGGAATATCACGAGAGCCAGGGATATTTTCCGGCGCGCGCGGCGGATTATGGCGAGGACGTGCGCAAGCGGTTGCAGATGGGCAGCGCCGTCCGCGCCATCGATTATCTGAAAGCCCAGCAATCGCGCGGGCGGGTTCGCGAAGATTTTCGCGCAGCGTTCGAACGCGTGGACGCGATTGTGGCGCCGGCCACGCCAATTGCGGCGCCGCGTCTGGGCCAGGAGGCCACGCTAATCGGACGGAAATCCGAGTCCGTGCGGGGCGCGCTGGTACGAATGAACCGGCCGGCAAACTTCACCGGATTTCCGGCGATTTCGATTCCGTGCGGATTTACTCGGAGCGGACTGCCTATTGGCATGACGTTGCATGGACCCGAGTGGGGCGAGGCAATGCTGTTGAAAATTGCGCTCGCGTACGAACAAGCGACCGAATGGCATTTGCGACACCCCGAATGAACCGCCAGAGGCCGGACATACATCCAACATCCAATAGCGAGATGGGAAGCGTAGGCTTACTGACATGAAGCTCACAGTATTCGCCGCGTTGATTGCGGGGCTGGTTTCTTTCCTGTCGCCATGCGTCTTGCCGCTTGTGCCCGGATATGTATCGATGCTTTCGGGCGTCGGGGTAGAACAACTGCAACAAGGACAAAGCGCTCGGGGAGAGTTATTCAGATCGGCGCTGGCCTTCGTAGTCGGGTTTTCGATTGTGTTCATTAGCTTTGGAGCATCGGCGAGCGCGGTGGGAACGTTCCTGCAAAGCCACCGGGGCATGCTCGCGCCGCTGGCGGGAGCTTTGATTCTGCTCTTCGGCCTGCACCTAATTGGCTGGCTGGTGAAAATTTCACTGCGTGTGGGATTCGTGATTGGCGGATTGCTGGCGGCGGGAGCCATCGCCATGGCCTTCGCGGCGCCTGACGGATTGGCGAGTTTTCGGCCCGTGCATCTGGTTGCGCTTTCACTGATTTTCCTGCTGGGGCCATCGCTAACACGATGGCTGAATCGCGACGTGCATTTTCGAAGCATGGGTGGAAAGCCGGGAATCGTAAGCGGATTTCTGATGGGCTTCGCGTTCGCGTTCGGCTGGACGCCATGCATAGGACCGATTCTGGCGTCCGTGCTGACGCTGGCAGCGAGCGAGGGCACGGTGGCACGAGGCGTTTTCCTATTGACGGCGTATTCGCTGGGGTTGGCGATTCCGTTCTTGCTGACCGCCATCGGAATTGGGCAGTTCTTGAAATTTTACAAGCGTTTCCGCAGGCATATTCACCTGGTGGAAGTTTTCAGCGGCGTACTGCTGCTGGCGGTGGGCGGGCTGATTTTCATGAACCGGCTGACATGGCTTTCGGGTAAACTGACGTTTCTGAATCGTTTTTCGCTGTAAAGGGAGCTTGCTGGTGAATGTGAAGATTTCTCGATGGGTTGTTATAAGCGCAGCGGCCGCGCTGGGAGTCGCCTTGGCCGGATGCAAGGAAAGCTCTTTGCCCAATGCCGCAGGAAAAATCGGGAATAGCACACAAGCAACGATGAATTATCCAATTATGATTGGGAATGAGGACCTGGCAGAAAAATTCGGAGGCCTGATCGGATTGCCGACGAGCGTGCTGATTTCGCGCGATGGGAAAGTGGTGAAGCGTTACATCGGCGAGGTCGAGAGAAACGAATTGCAAGGCGAAATCGAAACGCAATTGGCGAATGCGCCTCCGAATGCCGGGAAGCCCGCCGAGCCGGACGTGACGTTTTCCGAGCTGCAGGGCGGGAACCTGCCGCTGGCCAGTCTAAAAGGCAAGGTGGTGCTCGTGAACTTCTGGGCCACATGGTGCGAACCGTGCCGCGAGGAAATCCCATGGTTGATTGAGTTTCAGGACAAGTATGCGAGCCGGGGATTCACGATCTTGGGCGTGGCGATGGATACGGAAGGGAAAAGCGTGGTGGATCCTTTCGTACACAAGACGGAATTCCCAGTGGACGGTCAATGATGGACGAGCGGGAATTCGAGAAAAAGTACACGGAGGCTTTCGAGAGCCTTCGCAAGAGACTTGCCACACTCGGCGACGAGCACGATTTCGAAGTGGAAGGCGGCAGCGGAAAACTCGAAATTCTCTTCGAGGATGAGGACGAGACGCGCTTCGTGATTAGCCCCAATTCGCCGGTGCGGCAGATTTGGATTTCGGCGCTCACGACGAGCTTCAAACTGGGATGGTCGGCCCAAGCCAATGCCTTCGTGCTGGACAAGACGGGCGAGACTTTGGACCAGGTGATGAGCCGGATTTTGAGCGAGCAACTCGGCACGCCGGTGAGCGTAGGATGAGAAAAATACGGAATCTGATGAGCGGAACTGCGATGCGCGCGTTGGTGGCATGCTGCGCTTGCCTTGTCTGTGCACAGATCGCGAAGCCTACACCGCAAGACATTCCCGCAGCATCATCGGTAGCGAGCCCGAAGACTTACGTTTCGATCGCACCAGTACCGCGAGGAAGCACGTTCGAAGTGGCCGTGGTGGTGGGCATTATGCCGGGTTTCCACATGAATGCGCACAAGCCGTCGGAGGATTATCTGATTCCGACGGTTCTGACGGCGAAGCTGCCCGCCGGATTCAAAGAGCTGGGCACGAGCTACCCGGAAGGCGTCACGAAAAAACTGTCGTTTTCCGACAAGCCTTTGCTGGTGTACACCGGACAATTTACGGTGCGCGCGAAGTTTTCCGCTGCGGCGAGTGCGCCACTGGGCAAAATGAAACTGCCATTCGTGCTGCAATATCAGGCGTGCAACGATTCGGTATGCCTGCCTCCGGTGAGAATTCCGGTGGTAACGACGATTGATGTTGCACGCGCGGGAACCAAATCGCAGCAAGTATCTCCGCAGATTTTCGGGCCGCCCACTCAGAGATAGTTTCCACTCAAAAACTAAGGATGATCGCGTAGCGGGAAATTCCCTGCTGCGGCGCAGCTATGCGGAAACGACGGGCACGGCGCGGTGGAGACGCGAAACGACGCGGGGCTTGCCGAGGACGACCATGGTTTCAAAAAGAGGCGGAGCAACGGCGCGTCCAACGATGGCCACGCGCGTGGCATTGATGAGCAAGCCGGCTTTGACGCCTTGGGCTTCGGCGAGCGCGCGAAGGGCGTGGTCGCAGGGGTCATGGCTCCAGTCGGCAAGCGCGTCGAGGGCATCGGCGAGCTTGGCGAGCAGGTCCGGCACTTTGGGATCCTTCCAGAATTTAGCGCGCGCTTCCGCGTCGTAATCAAAATCGTCGGAGAAAAAAGCGCGCGCCCAGTGAGAGAAATCGGGCAAGAGGCGCGTACGCGGGCGAAGAAGGTCAACCGCACGGGAAAACCATTCGCGCTCGGAACTATCCCAGGAATCTTGCCAAATCCCGGAATGCTGCAGTTCGGACTTGACGTAGGGAAGCAGCTCGCCGATCGGAAGCTTCTGCAAGTATTGCGAATTGAACCACTCGAGTTTCGCGCGGTCGAAGACACCGTTGGTGCGGCTGACTCCGGAGAGGGCGAAGCGCGAGATGAGCTCCGGGGTAGGCAGGAATTCCTCGTCGCCGCCAGCGGACCATCCCAGCAGAGCGAGGAAGTTGCGAAACGCTTCGGGCAGAAAACCTTCGTCGGCGTACAAGCTGACGCTGGTGGCTCCGTGGCGCTTGGAGAGGCGCGTGCGATCGGACCCAAGGATCAGCGGTACGTGGGCGAAGATCGGAGGCGTGGCGGCGAGCGCGTGGTAGAGCAGCACTTGCTTGGGAGTGTTGGACAGATGATCGGCGCCGCGAATGACGTGGG
Organism: Candidatus Acidiferrales bacterium; assembly: GCA_049787175.1. Classification (GTDB taxonomy): domain Bacteria; phylum Acidobacteriota; class Terriglobia; order Acidiferrales; family UBA7541; genus DAHUXN01. The sequence continues at coordinate 4,215 of JBAQYT010000062.1, forward strand.
TGATGCGCATGTCGAGGTCATCAACCACGGCGCCGAGCTGATAGGTCGGCAAGCCGGAGGAACGGAGAAGGACGAAATCCTCGATTTCCGCGTTTTGCACTTCGCGCGGACCGAAAACAGCATCCTCGAAACGCGTCACGCCGTCGCGCGGAGACGCGAAACGAACCGCGTAAGGCGCGCCCTCGCGAATCTTCTGTTCGCGCTGAGCCGCAGTCAGGTCGCGGCAAGGACACGGAGCGCTGCGGGCAGACTTTTCGGCTCCTTCTTCGCCTTCCACAACGGCATCCGCACCGGCGTACTGCACGGCTTGGCAAAAACATGGAAAGGCGGCTCCGCTCTTCAGCAGGCGTTCCGCTGCGGCGCGATACCCTTCCAGCCGCTGCGATTGGAAATAAGGTCCTTCGTCCCACTGGACGCCAAGCCAGCGCAGGCCCTGGAGAATGCCTTCCACGAGCTCCGGGCGGTTGCGCTCGACGTCGGTATCCTCGACTCGCAGAATGAAAGTGCCGCCCTCGTGGCGGGCAAAAAGCCAATTGAACAGAGCGGTGCGCGCCCCGCCGACGTGCAGGTATCCCGTCGGTGAGGGGGCAAAGCGAACGCGAGGTTTAGAATCGAGAGTCATAAAGACAGTGCGAAATTGCGCCGACCAGAGAAACATTCATCTTAGCGGAAGGACGGAGAAAAATCGAGCGGCCGATGCTGTGGTCGACGGGCCGTGGAGGCAAAAGCGCCTGTTTGACGGAGGTACGGTGGTACCGTTGCATGACTGCGGAGGCATCCGTATACTCTCGATTCCACAAGGCTTGCAGTGCCAAAAGTGTGGCGCTACGAGGGACTGTGTGGGGGAAGGCTGCTTGGGAGAGCATTGTGAAGAACGTCAACGATAGTGCAACGGAACAGTTGCCCGCTCGCAAATTCTGCTATCCTCGCAAGCGTCCTTCCTCGATTCATATGGAGACCTGAATTGCTGACTCAGACGAGCATCGTCGGAGTCGTCTTGCTGGCCGGCACGCTGTTGCTGTCCGCGTTCTTCTTCTATATCTATGTCCTAAAGCGCCAAAGCTACTTGTTGGTTTGGGCGGCCGGCTGGCTGCTGGTGGCGATGACGTCGCTAAGCCAACTGCTGGGGCGGCGGTCGGCTCACGCCGCAGCGATTTCAGGAGCAGGCGACTGGCTGGTGGCGTTGGCGGCATTGCTATTTCTGGTCGCGGCGCGGATTTATGCACGAGCCAAAATGCGGGTAACGGCGGCGTGCGGCATCGGCGCAGCCGCGGCCCTTTGGGCTGTGGCGTATGTGGAAGGCTGGGTTTCCGTATCGCTCTACCTGGGCACGGCACTGCTGTTGTTTGTGGTAGCGCGGGTGTTTTGGCGGGAAGGACGAAAGCGAGAGTCTCCTTCGGACTATCTGCTGGGGATCTCCTTCGTGACTTGGGGCGCGCTGGACATCGGCATCGTGCTGCAAACCAAGATCGTATGGCTGCGCGCAGCGGATTTTCATCTGGCGCTGCTGGTGCCGCAACTCTTCTGCGGCGTGCTGATGGTTATGGCCGTTTACGAGGAAGAGCGCCACCGCGTCGAAAGGAACATGCTGGCGCTCTCGAACCTGAATCTGGCGACTTCGAGTTTCATGGGCGGCGAGATACAAAAGATGCTCGCGCAGGCGCTGGACCGGGTGCTGAATGTGGTGCGGATTCCCTGCGGCGCGCTTTGCCTGCGCTACAACGACGCGCAAGGGCCGATATCGGTGGTTACGACGGGTTTGCGCGATGAATTCAGCGTGAAAGTGCTGGAAGAGAAGCTGGAAGACAGTATCGTGAAGCTGGTCGCGCGGCTGGGTGGATTGGTGGTGTTGCGCGACCTCAGCAAAGCCACGGTGTGGGAAGCGCTGGAACGAGAGCCGTCATTCAAGCGCATCCGGGAACTTCTGCTGGAGGAGAATCTGCGGACCGTGGTGGGAATCAGTTTGCAGGCAAAAGAACGAGTGCTGGGCGTGCTGTTACTTGGTACACCGGATAACCGCCAATTCACTCCGCCGGAGCTGCGGCTACTGCTCGCGCTGGGCTATCAGATTGGAATGGCGGTTGAGAACAGCTACCTGATCCAGCAGACTTCGCGGCGCAGCGAAGAATTGCACATCCTAAACGAGATTGGGCAGGCGCTGAGTTCGACGCTCGATAGTGACACGCTCTTCGAAACGATATACTCGGAAATGCGGCGGCTGTTCGATGTGGGGAGTTTTTATATTGCGCTCTACGATAGCTCGCGGGAGCAGATCCGGTACGAGCTGGAAGTCACCGATACGGTAAGGCAGCCGAAGCGCTCGCGCCCGGCGGGCAAGCGGCTAACCGAGTACATGCTTCGCGAGCGGCAGCCCCTGCTGATTCGAGAAAATTTCGATGCGGAAATACAAAAACGCGGCGTCGAGTCAACGCGCGGAGCAGGATCCTTCTGCGGCGTGCCATTAATCCTCTACGACCGCGCCATCGGCGCGATGGCAATTTATAGCCAACATGAAGGAGCGTTCGACGAAGGCCACCTGGAGCTGATGCGAGTGCTTGCGAGCCAGGCGGGAATCGCACTGGAAAATGCGCGGCTCTTCGCAGAGGAGCAAAAAAAGGCGCGCCATCTCACCCTGCTCAACAGGATATCGGAGCACGCGATCGCGACACTCAATCCCGAGGAAATCCTGATCAAAGTTGCGGAGGAAATCGAGCAAGGCTTGCAGTACGACCACATCGGCATCGGCATTCTGGATTATCCCGCGAAGGAAGTGGTGGTGCAGGCAGAGGCCGGGAAGCGCCGCGACGCTATCGGCCGCCGGATTGCTATTGGAGACGGATTAATCGGACATGTGGCCCGCACGGGCGAGATCGCCATTGTGCGCCAGGTGAGTCCGACGAGCTTGAGGCCCGTGCTCCCGGGTTCCGCGTCGGCGATCGCGTTGCCGGTGACTTGCGCGGAAACTCTGCTGGGCGTCCTTTACGTAGAGTCGTCCGAGCCTTCCGAATTCACCGATGAAGAGGTCCAACTTTTGCGAACCCTGGCTGATCTTTTTGCCGGGGCGCTGCACAACGCGAAAAACTTCCAGAAAGCCCAGGAGCAGGCGATCACCGATGGATTGACGGGTGTGAAGACGCACCGCTACCTGATGGAGGCTTTATCCAGTGAATGGAAACGGTCGACACGCTCGAGCCGGCCATTTTCTCTTGTGCTGATGGACCTGGACCGCTTCAAGTTCGTGAACGATTTTTATGGACACTTGGAAGGCGACGTCGTATTGCAAAGGGTCGGACTGATTCTCGAACAAAACTGCCGGCGCTCCGACATCGTCGCGCGATATGGCGGAGACGAATTCGTGATTCTGATGCCGGAAACAAATGTCGAACAGGCGCGGCAAATTGCCGGTAAGCTGCGAAGCTGGGTGGCCGCGGACCCGTTGCTTCGCGACAAAAACATTACGGCGAGCTTTGGTATTGCCTGTTTTCCGATTCATGGATCAACACCGCAAGAACTGATCCAAGTGGCGGACGCGTCGATGTATTTGTCGAAGCACCAGGGAGGAAACGCGGTGTTCACGGCGGAGCGGCGCGAGCCCGGAGATTCAACGACTTGGAAACGCGACGTGCTGGAGGCGTATCTCGGCGTGATGCTGCACCGGCAATTCACCACGGGACCGGCGGCTTTCGAGGAAATCTGCCAGAAAATCCGACAATTCTCGCAGTCGCTCAACGATCGAGGCCAGACCCCATCCTTTGAGCGCTTGCCGGCTGTGGTCATGGATGCGATGACGTCCCTGGCATATGCGGTGGACGCCAAAGACCAGTACACACAGGGCCATTCCAAGAAAGTGTCGACATATGCGGCGCTCATTGCGCAGGCTGCCGGTCTGAAGCCCATCGACGTGGAAGAAGTCAGGCTCGGGGCGCTGCTGCATGACGTGGGAAAAGTTGGCATTCCCGAAGAAATTCTGAACAAAGCGGGACCGCTGGACGCTGACGAATGGGACGCTATGAAATCGCACACGACTCTAGGATGGCAGCTTCTGGAGCCGTTGCTGACGCTGAAGAACGTGCGGGAGATGATTAAGCATCATCACGAATTCTTTGACGGTTCAGGTTACCCGGATCAGTTGGAACGGGAGCGTATCCCAATCGGTGCGCGCATCATTGCCGTCGCCGACGCGTATGACACGATCACGTCGCCACGCGTCTACAAAAAAGCACGCGGCGCAGAAGCGGCGCTGGCAGAAATCGAGCGCTGCTCGGGCGCCCAATTCGACCCGCGTCTCGTGAGCTTGTTCCTAGAGACCATTCGCAGGCAGCCCCATCCCATTCTCGAGGTTGTCTCCGGTTCCGACGAGGCAGTTGACAGCTCGCTCTGAAACCAGGCGCGTGCCGCCCCTCTCCTTTTCCGTGTATGATTTCACACGGAGGTTTGAATTCCTCATGCAGACAGCCACGGTGAAATGGGTCAGTGGAGAGCAGTTCCTGGCAACATTGCCTTCCGGGCATGCAATCGCGGTTGATTCCAACCGTGAGCACAATTCCGCGCCAGGACCAATGGAGTTGATGCTGGCCGCGCTAGGGTCATGCACGGCAACGGATATCGTTCTGATCCTGGCCAAGAAACGGCAGCAGCTGGATTCGTTGGAGATTGTGATTCAGGGCGAGCGCGCGAAGGAGCCTCCCACGGTCTGGGTGAAGCTGGAGATACTGTATCGAATGAAAGGAAAAATTGACGACAAGGCCGCGCACGATGCCATTCAACTGAGCCTTGATAAGTACTGCGGCGCGGCGGCGACGCTGCGCAAGACTGCAGAGATCAGCTTTCGCTACGAGATTCTTCCCTCGATGTAGTGACCGCCTGTTTTTCCTTGTCCGTAATTACAGCGTTTTCATCGTACAATCGCCCTCGACTGTTGGGGGCGCAAACAAAATGGGCAGACACATAGCGGCAAAAATTACAGGTGTCACAGGATACCTTCCGCCGCGAATCGCCACGAATTCCGATCTCGAGAAAATCGTCGAGACTTCCGATGAATGGATCCGCACGCGAACCGGCATTCGCGAACGGCATTACGTCGAACCGGGCATGGCCGCTTCGCACATGGCTACAGCGGCGGCAAATGAGCTCTTAAAAAACAGAAATGTGAAGGCCGAAGAAATTGAAATGATTATTGTTGCATCGGTGACGCCGGACATGATGTTTCCGGCAACGGCGTGCCTGGTGCAGGACCGCATCGGAGCAAAGAACGCGTGGGGGTTCGACCTTTCCGGAGCGTGCTCCGGATTCGTCTACGCTCTGACGGTGGGATCGCAATTCGTCGGAGCGGGTACGCACAAGAAGGTGCTGGTGATAGGGTCGGACGTGATGACTTCCATCCTTGATTTTAAGGACCGCGCGACATGCGTTCTCTTCGGCGATGGAGCTGGCGCGGTCCTGCTGGAGCCCGCGGAAACAGAAGCGGAAGGCATTATCGACTTCCTGAACGATATCGACGGCTCGGGCGGATGCCATCTCTACATGCCGGCGGGTGGGTCGCTACATCCGCCTTCGCATGAAACGGTCGATAAGCGCATGCATTACGTGCATCAGGAAGGGCAGCAGGTCTTCAAATATGCGGTGAGGCGGATGTGCGAAGTCTCATGCACGCTGCTGGAACGAAACGGCTTTTCCCATCACGATCTGACGCTAGTGGTGCCGCATCAGGCGAACCTGCGGATCATTCGAGCCATGCAAGAGCGGCTGGGGATCGATGATTCCAAGGTGATGATCAACATCGATCGCTATGGCAATACGACGGCGGCAACGATTCCCTTGGGCCTGCGCGATGCCGTAAAGGAAAAGCGGCTCAAGAAGGGCGACTTGGTCTTGCTCATTTCGGTGGGCGCGGGATACACCACGGGTGGCATCCTGATGCGCTGGGCGTATTAGAGGCAGTCAGCGATTCGGCGCTGTTGGCACTCCAAGTGGTTGACCGGAATGAGTGTTAGTAAGAACGAAGAGCAGCTAGGTAGGCCTGATTGGACTGGAGGCAGCGATCCATGGAAACGGCAACGTAGCGTGTGCATGAGGCCATTTCCTGGCGCGCCCAAGCATTTGCCTGAGGCATGACTGCTGAGCAAAGCCAAGAGGATGCGCGCACGACTTGATAGTAGGCCCGCACTTGCCACAGTTTGGCCGGCGAGACGGTAACACTCGGACAGATCTTACTCATCGCCGCCACGGTGTCGAAGTCGTCGAGCTTCAGCGCAGGGGAGAAACTCTTTTGCGCAGAACTCAAGCTCTCCGAAAGCGGCTCGGCAGCGATCGCCAGCATGTTGGCGCGCCAGAAGAAAACAAGAAACTGGGCCAGCATGGCACCGGATATCACGAGAATGAGCGCTGCGATCATTGGGTCTTTTCTCACCGTGATTGTGCCAAAGACGGTGTCCGGCTCCAATGGAGCGATGGTACCAATGGCGATGGAACTTCGGGGGCGTCCGCTTAGTCGGACACGAAATCGCCGAATCATTTTAAGCTACAGATAATACAAGACTTGGATAGGAAAAGGGGTTGGATGATGATCTCACGATTCAGGGTTTTGACGGTCATCGTGGCGCTGGGGGCAGCCGGCGGTTTGCTCGCCCAGCAGAGCCCGACGCACGCGACTTCGCAGACGAATATGCGGGCGATAGCAAGTGTGCTGGAAAAACAGGTTGCCGATTGGAATCGAGGCGACATTCCTGCTTTTATGACCGGCTACTGGAAATCCAGAGACACCGAGTTTGTAGGTGAGGCAGGCATTCAACGAGGCTGGGACGCGGTGCTCAGGCGCTATCAAACCAGCTATCCGAGTCGCGCGGCGATGGGACATCTGACGTTCTCGGGACTAGAGATTCACGTACTGTGCGCGGATTCTGCTTACGTAATCGGCCAGTACCGGCTCGACCGAGAAAAGGATCACCCGCGGGGAGTGTTCACGCTGATCTTCAGGAAGTTTCCAGAGGGCTGGCAAATCGTCAACGATCACACGACAGCGTTTCGCGTGTCCAAGTAGCGGCATGCGACGCTGCAGGGCAAATAAGGCGCTTCCACGCACTACGCTTCTCCCGCCTCAGCAAATCGATATAATCGTTTGCTTGGGATGAGCCGCCGAATTTCCATTCTGATTCTGCTCGCGCTTTCCGCGGGCATTTACGTAGGCATGTCCGGCTGGCCGCCGCTTCTGGACAGCTCCGACGCAGGCCACGCCGAGGCCGCGCGCGAAATGCTGCAGAGCCATAACTGGGTAATTCTGCACATCGACGGCGTACGGTATCTGGAAAAGCCGCCGCTGCAATACTGGCTGGTGGCGGCAAGTTACGCGGCGTTTGGAGCCACCGCTTTTGCGACACGCTTTCCGCTGGCGCTGGCGGTGGTGGGCTTGGTGCTGATGGTTTATTTTTTCGCCCGAAGATGGTTCGGCGAGCGCGCCGGGTTCTACGCGGGTCTCGTGATGTGCACGTCGCCCGGCGTGTTTCTGTTCACGCGTATCATGATTCCTGAAGCGATCTACGCGCTTTTTTTTACCGCCGCGTTCTACTTTTTTCTGCGGGCTTGGCAAGGAACGATCTCGCCGCGTAAAGGATATTGGGGCGCCGCGGCGCTGATCGCATTAGCGGTGCTAACACGGTCGCTAATTGGGCTTGTTTTCCCCGTCGGAATTATTTTTTGCTTTCTACTAACGACTGGGGACTTGGAGAAATGGCGCCGGTTGCCGCTTGTCTCGAGCGCCATTGTATTTCTCCTGGTGGCTCTGCCTTGGCATATTGCCGCAATCTTCAGCGGGCGGGGATTCTTCGGCGGATTTTTCTGGTTCTATTTCATCAACGAACAAATCTTCCGGGCAGTGGGCTGGCGCTATCCAACGGACTACGAAGCGGTACCGCTGTGGCTCTGGCTAGCGGAGCACATCGTGTGGTTCTTTCCGTGGATCGTGTTTTTGCCTTCGGCCATTCGTGAAATACCGCGTCTTCGTGATTGGCGGAAGCAATTGGATGAGCGAGGGCAAGCCCTGGCGCTGTTGACGGTGTGGGTTTTGTTTATCTTTCTGTTTTTTTCGTGGACCAAAAGCCGGATGGAATATTACACCTTCAGCGCGTGGCCTGCTGTCGCGATTCTGCTCGGCGTGGGGCTGGAACGCGCTGAAGCACGCGCTGCGCGCTGGCTGCCGCGCGCGCAAGGCGCACTGGCGTCCGTCGGAGTACTGATTGCCGCAGTCCTTGGAGCTATGCTTTGGGTTTCGCGCGACATCGCTTCTACCGCAGACATTTCCTCCCTCATGCAGAGCCATCCGACGAGTTTTTATCGCGTGGCGATGTCCGATTTCATGGACCTGACGCCGCAATCCTTTGCCGACTTGCGGCATCAGGCTCTGGCGGCGCTGATCGTCGTGCTCGCCGGGTTTCTAGGAGCGTGGGTTTTACGGCGGCAAAAACGCGCGCTGGCAGCGAACATCATCATGGCCTGCGCGCTCGGAGCGTTTTTCTTCTGCGCCAATTGGGCGCTTGGCGTTTTCACTCCGCGCCTTTCCTCCGAACCGCTTGCGAAAATCATCCTCGAATCTTACCGACCTGGAGACAAGATCGTGTTGTACGGTGAGTACGATGCGGCGAGCAGCGTGGGATTTTACACCAAGAAAGAGATCCTGATTTTCAACGGCCGTTATAACGGGCTGGAATTCGGATCGTATTATCCGGACGCGCCGCATATTTTTCTGAATGACCATACGTTCTGGCCGGTGTGGAACGGAAGCGAGCGCGTTTTCCTGGTTGTGCCTTCGAGCGAGATGGATGCAGTACGTGTGAGAATGCCGCCGGCAAGAACGTTTGTGTTTGCGCAAATGGGCGACAAGACGGTATATGTCAACCATCGAGTTCGCCCTGACGAGCCCAGCCTCGCGGAACTTAAGCAGCGCGCGGCTCCAGTGGGCGCTGAACAATGAGTTCCATGAGAGGATGACACGGTGCGGGCGGTAATTACCGGCGGTGCGGGATTTCTGGGATCTCATCTCTGCGACGCGATGATCGAGCGCGGATGGGAGGTCGTTTGCATCGACAATTTGATTACCGGCGCCGAAGAGAATATTCAGCGCCTAGCAAACGATTCTCGCTTCACATTTGTGCGTCACGACGTTTCCGAATCCATCGAAATTCAGCAACCTGTTGACGCGGTGCTGCATTTCGCTTCGCCAGCCAGCCCAGACGACTACCTCAAATTTCCGATTGAGACTTTGAAGGTCGGATCGGTCGGAACGCTCCATGCACTCGATCTGGCACGGGCGAAACAAGCGCGCTTCTTGATGGCGTCCACTTCCGAATGCTACGGTGATCCCGAAGTGAGCCCGCAGCCAGAAGCGTACTGGGGGCACGTGAATTCCGTGGGGCCGCGCAGCGTCTATGACGAAGCGAAGCGATTTTCCGAAGCCGCGACGATGGCGTACCATAGAAAACACGGCGTGGATACGCGCATTGTGCGCATCTTTAATACGTACGGGCCACGCATGCGATTGAACGACGGACGGGCACTGCCGAACTTTCTTTATCAGGCGCTTTCCGGCCGGGCGATCACGGTGTACGGAGACGGGAAACAGACAAGAAGCTTCTGTTATGTTTCCGATCTGATTGAGGGCATTCTCAGACTTCTCGATTCGCAGGAACATTTCCCGGTGAATATCGGGAATCCGCATGAGATAACCATCCTGGAATTCGCTGAGCGTATCCGCGCGCTCACCGGAGGCGGCGCAGCGCTCACATTTCGACCGCTGCCAGAGGATGATCCAAAAAGACGGCAGCCCGATATTACCAAGGCGAGAAAACTGCTGAAATGGGAGCCAAAAGTGGGCCTCGACGAAGGATTGCGGCTCACGCTGGATTATTTTCAGAAGAAGTTTGCAGAAACGCGAATTAACTCAAACTGACGCCGTGGGGATCGCCTGGGCAGCCTTTGGCCTTCCGACGGATTGATATTCGAATCCCAGAGCGCTCATCTCTTCCGGTGAAAGCAGGTTCCGGCCATCCAGGATGAGCGGTCGCGCCATGCCCTGATGGATACGCTTCCAATCGAGGTTGCGGAATTCCTCCCATTCCGTAACGATTAGCAACGCATCCGCACCTTGTGCCGCTTCATACGCATCCACGGTGCAATTCAGCTCAGGAAAGCGAGCGTGGAATTTCTCCATGGCTTGCGGATCGTAAACGCTTACATGAACTCCTTCCTCCTGCAGCCGCTTGATCAAGTCTATGGAAGGAGCAAAACGGATATCGTCGGTATTCGCCTTGAACGCAAGGCCCAGCACGCCAATCTTCTTCCCCTTGAGAACCCAGAGTGAATGGCGGAGCTTCTCGACGAAGCTTTCGATGCGCTGATGATTAACGCGTTCGGCTTCGCGCAGCATGGAAAAATCCACGCCGTGGCGTTCCGCTAGACGCACGAACGCTTGTAAATCCTTTGGCAGACAGAAGCCGCCGAAACCGAGTCCGGGCTTGAAAAAGTGAGCGCCGATGCGCGGGTCTAGCCCCACGCCGTGCATTACCTCTTCGATATCGGCTCCGAGCTTCTCGGCAAGATCGGAAACCATATTCGCGTAAGAGATCTTGATTGCCAAAAAGGAATTTGAGGCATGCTTGATCAGCTCCGCGCTATTGATCGTCGTAACCAGCCAAGCCGGCTGGTTGCCGCGCGGGCACGACCTGTTGTGCATCGGGCAATCGAACGCTTGCTCGAGCACCGGCCGGTAAATCTCGCGAAGCTGTCTTTCCGCGGTATCGTCGTCGACGCCGACAACGATGCGGTCCGGATGCAGAAAGTCGTTGACGGCCGTGCCTTCACGCAAGAATTCCGGATTCGAAGCGACGCGAAAGCGGATCGTCCTTCCCCGCCCATAAATTTCCAGGACACGCTTCAGTTGCTGCCCTGTCTGCGCAGGAACAGTGCTCTTTTCGACGACCAGCTTGTCGGCCTTGGATTCCGCCGCTATCATCTGCGCCACACGATCAATGGAACTGAGGTCGGCGTCGCCGTTCGGGAGCGGCGGAGTTCCGACACAGATGAAAATCACGTCGCCTTGAGCAACGGCCTTCGCCAGCTCGGCGGAAAACGACAGGCGTCCGTTTTTCCGATTCTTGGCGACAATACCACTGAGCCCCGGCTCGAAAATCGGCAGTTTGCCGTTTTCGAGGATGTCGATTTTCGTAGCGTCATTGTCAGTACAAAGAACTGTGTGACCCAATTCTGCCAGGCATGCTCCGGTGACCAGACCAACGTATCCAGCGCCTATCACGGAAATTCTCACGAGCCGCTCCTCAACCAACAGTAACAGTAGTGTACATAATTGCAAAGAACCAAGGTCCTCTATTGTCGTATAACCACGCTTTCGCGCAATACGAGAATCTCTGTACCGCGCGTTCTGGTACGCGGGCAATATTGATAGTAGAATTCCCTCGGATTTGCGGCCCGGATCGGCGCTCAATTCTGAAGCGGGGATTCTGATGGAGATTCTGTGGGCGGCCTTAGCAATATGTGCGCTGGTTTCAGTGGCGTTCTATTTCCTTGCCCTCTCGTGGCAGCGAATGTTAAGGAGCCACTCGCGCGCGATTCGGGCTTTGTTCCAGCGGCTGGAAGCACTCGAAGGAATGGAAGATCCGATGATGCGGCGAAAAATAGGCGAATTGATGCCTTCGCCATTGGAACAAGTACACGTTCTAAGCTTCCGCCTCGGCGAGCGGTTCTGGCGGGATACGTTGGGCGCGACCGAGCAGCAAGTGCGCCACATCCATGAAAATGGAACGTTCATTGGATCCGTGAAAATTGAGATCTGGCGGAGCCACGCGGCCGTCACTATGAGAGAACTCTTGCCCCAGAGCAAATCCGCAGGCTGGCAAACTCGCACCGTGGATATTTATGCCACGGATTCGAGCGCGCCGGCGATCCTCTGGGAGCTTGGCCTGGGGCCTGAGGCGAATTCGCGCGCGATGGAACCACCGTCGGTAGAATTACGCTACGAGAAGGGAGTCATTGTGCTGGCAACACGCAGCTGGAAAAACAGAGCGTGGCCGGAGACCCCCGACAGCGTCCCTGCGAACGAAAGAATAGTGTTCCGCATACCGCTTGACGCAGAGCAGCTTGCACAGTTTCGCGTTCCGGAGGCAGATAGGATGATCGGTGGAGTTGAAAGCGAGCCGACTGGCGGGTCATCCGAGGCAGGAGGCCAGTGCGCCGATGCGTGGATCGCATCATTTTCGTATCAGGACGAGCGACAGGGTGTGGATTGGCAGCTCCATATTCGCGACCTCAACGGTCGAACCGCTTCGGAACACTGGACGATCATGGAACCCCCGCAAGTGCGACGTGTTTCCTAGAAGTAAGCTGCGAGAAACAACCTAACGTACATTCCGCGGGCCACCCTTGACCCGCTTGTAGCTGAAGCTGAAGTTGTATATCTTGCCTGCTCGGAGGGTCCATGTCCCAAAGCCGTTTTCGACTCATCTTCATCTCGTGCGCCATTTTCGGTGCGGCAGCAACCTGTCTCGCACAAAAAAAACCTCCCCTGACTCTGGATGCGTTTTTCAATTCTGTCGCGTTCCCTAGCGTTGCGGTTTCTCCGAACGGGCAGGAAGTCGTCTTGCAGACCGAGCGCGCGGACTGGAAAGCGAATCGTTTTCGGGAGGATCTGTGGCTCTACCGTACAAGCGACGCATCGCTGATTCCGTTGACCACTTCGGGTGAAGATAGCGATCCGCAATGGTCTCCGGACGGGCGGTCGATTGCGTTTCTTTCCAGCCGGAGTCATGACACATCCGGCCATCCGGCGGAAAGCAAAACGCAGGTCTACGCAATTTCTGCACAGGGAGGCGAACCGTTTCCCGTTACAGCAGCCACCGAGAACGTTCACGCCTTTGCGTGGTCTGTCGATTCAAAACAAATCTTCTTCGCGACGCGCGAGCCATGGACTGAAGAACAGAAGAAACAATACGAAGAGCAGTGGAAGGATACGATTCAGTATCGGGAAGCGGAGCGCGGCGGAAACATCTTCGCCATCGATTTTGTTGCGGTTGCGCAATGGAACGGTGAGGCGCCTTCGGATGAAACGAAGCGGCCGGAGGCCCGAAAAATCAGCTCAAGTCCATATCGCATCCAACAACTGGCGAGTTCTCCTGACGGCCGATCGCTGGCGTTTGTGACTACTTCTCGGTCACTACGGCAGGAGTCGCTCGACGACAACGGCATATACACAATTGCCCTAGGCGACGTGGGTAATTCTGAAGCAAGACCCGAGCCGCTGCTTCGCCATCCGCAAGCCTTTTTCGATCGGATTCAATGGGCGAGCGACAGCCGACATCTGTTCTTTTCTTTTTTGAATGGCGCCGTCGACGGACTATATGAGGATGCGCAGGCGCGGGTTTATTGGGTGCGCGCCGATGGAAACGGACAGGAGAGTTGCGCAACTTCCGCAGGCGGGCAAGGGTGCGAAAGATGGGCCGGTAAGTTTTCCGGCTCAATCAATGATTTTGCCGTCCTTTCTGATGGAAGTTTGGTCGTTTCTGCGCGAACGGGAACGGAAGTACAACCGTACATCGAGCACGATCCCGCTGGGGAATTCACAAAACAAGCCGCGCAGATGGGTACATATGAAACGTTCTCTGCCGCCGAACATGCTTCCACTGTTGCCTTCGTCTACTCTTCGCTGCAAAGCCCTGCCGAAGTCTACATGGCCTCGGACCCAACGAAGATCAACGAAGCGGTGCGGATCACATCATTCAATCAAATGCTGGCCCAGGACGAATTGCCCCAGGGAAAACCTTTCCAGTGGACTGCGGATGATGGAACGACCGTGGAAGGCATGCTGATTTATCCGCCGGGGAGATTCGGCCAACAAAATCTGCCCATGTTTACGTTCATTCATGGCGGGCCCGAGGACGCGGACGGAAACCATTTTGAGGCGGACTGGTATCAGTGGGCCGATTTGGCGGCAACGGATGGATGGCTCGTTTTCGAACCGAATTATCGTGGCTCCGTCGGCTATGGCGATGCCTTCGCTCTGGGCATCATTCCGCATATTGTTTCGAGGCCGGGCAAAGACATTCTGGAGGGCGTCGATGCTCTGGTGAAGAACGGCATGGCTGATCCGAATCATCTGGCCGTCGGTGGATACAGTTATGGTGGCTACATGACTAACTGGCTCATCACGCAAACGACTCGGTTCAAGGCTGCGGTGACCGGAGCAGGAGCCGTGGAGCACGTGGCCAATTGGGGGAACGACGACACCACGTTTGACGACGCGTATTTCCTAGGCGGTCTGCCTTGGAAAACGGAAGAAAACTACAACGCCGAAGCAGCCATCTGGCAGATCGGAAAAGTGCGTACGCCGACGCACATGGTCGCGGGAGCGGACGACATCCGCGTGTATGTCGGCGAGGATTATTTGCTTGAGCGCGCTCTGCACACCTTGGGGATTCCATCCACGCTTCTTATCTTTCCGGGAGAAGGACACGGGCTGGGAAATGATCCGTGGCACGGGAAAATCAAGGTGCGCGAAGAACTGAAATGGCTGGATCGATACGGGCGCAATCAGAACGGTCAGGATTTGACGAGCAGAAAATTGCCGATGACCAGCGCATCCACTCCGGAGCAGAAATAACTCGAACAGCGGCTCACCGAACAAGTTGAATGAAACATTCAGCAAATAGGCGCCGGAGCCTGTGCGCCGAATGTTTTCAAAAGCGACCAGTAAGAAAGTACATGCAAGGCGCTTCTAGGAGTCCCGCTGATCGAAGCGACGTCCGGTGAGAAGCCCGCGAAGACCCATGAGAATCAGCCGCGGCTGGCTGAGACAAACGCGCCAGAGCACCTTGAGGGCTTCGTCGCGCGAAAAATGGCTGAGCGATCGCTTGGCCGGCGGATTGAGCGAATCCACCAAACTGCTGTAGTCAGCCTGCTGGAAATCATGCAGAGCCCGCCGAATAAGAAGATGCATGTCCAATTCGCGGCGCAAGCGGCGCAATTCGCGCTCCGAGCCCGGACTCAGAATCGCTTCCGTCACGCCCACTGCTCCGCGCAGCCCAGTGACAATACCTCCGACGGTGCTCACTTTCACCTGTGCTGCCGCGTCGCCAACAACAAAGATCCGCGCAGCGCCGAACCTCTTCTCGACCGGAACCCAGCGTTTGTAAACAGGGATTCGCGCACCTTGGAAAGCCAATGGTTCGAGTTTGCGCTTCACCAAAAACGCATCGAGGTGCTCGCGTGCCTCGGAGCCCGACTCACCGATGATGCCGAGAGCGCCCCGTTCCGAGGATTCGGGTATGAGCCAATAAAAATAAGGCGTGTCGTTAGGCACGAACCAGACACGAACCGTATCCGGCGACATGTCCTTCGGCAAGGGCACGATTGCCTGCACCAGCGGAACTGTGGCCGGCCGTGGCCACCCCGCTGCTTGCGCCACAGCGCTTGACGCTCCATCGCTGGCAATCACGGTTTCCGCCGCAAATTCTTCGGACGTATTCTTTCCGGTATGCTGCAATTCGAGGGAGATTTTTTGCGACTGCGGCGTCAGGCTGCGAAAATTCCGGCCCAGACGGATTTCTGCGCCTGCTTCTCGCGCGTGTTCCGCGAGTGAGCAGATAAGCTTTGCGCGCTCGATGATCAAATCCGGCTGAGCCAGATCGATGGTGGCCGCGCGGCCGTCGGTGAAGAGCTCGAATCGCCGAACTTCGTTGACAATGCTGGCTTTTCCGGCAGCGCCCAGCAGGTCGTTCATGCGACGCGTAACGATCAGGGTGCGCTCGGCTGCGTCGAGCTGCTCCGACTGCTCGAATACGCGCACAGGAACTCCTCTGCGCGCGAGCAGGTACGCAGCGTAGAATCCTGCGGCCGAGCCGCCGACAACGGCGACCGCTCCGCGAGTCGCGGGAGAGCCGTGGAGATTATTCGGTGAGCCATCGAGCGATGACAAAGGCATCCTTGTTCTACGGGAGTTTGTTGTCTATCTTGTGATCGCGATCTGTCGTGAGCTTATGATTGCCAAGGCAGTCAATCAGGGCGATTTATCACAAAGAGAGGCAGTATAACGTAGCTATTCTGTTCCGCAAATAGAAGCCAGTTAATGCATGCTGGTAAGCTGTTCCTTCGCTGAGGCTGAATCCATAGATTGCCGTTGGTCTTCATAGGGCGACCGCTCAAGCACAACCACGGCAACTGCGCCGCTGATAAGCAATAGACAGCAGAGGACTCCTATTTCGAAGTAAGACAGATGAGGCAGCGCTAACCCCAACAACCCAGAAATCAAACCCAGGCCATACATGCCCAAGACAGCGTGCTTATGCCCAAGCCCTCGATTTGAGAGCCGGTGCGCGGTGTGGTCCTTCCCCGGCGAAGTAAAAGGTAACATTCCGCGACGCGAGCGAGAAATGCTGATCAAAGTAGTATCAAAAATTGGAACGGCGAGGATGAGCACTGGAGTGAGCCAATCCGCGAGCGGATAAGCAGCGATGGGACGCAACTTGAGCCCCAGCGTCGCCATAAGGAACCCGAGAAACATCGCGCCGCCATCGCCCATAAAAATCTTTGCCGGAGCGAAGTTCCAGCGCAAAAAACCCAAGGATGCGCCCAGAGCCGCCGCAGCCAGGGTGCAGACCAGCCGCTGGCCATTCAGCGCCGCCGACAGCGTAAAAAACGCCGCAGCCACAGCCGCAATGCCCGCACATAGGCCATCCATGTGGTCCAGAATGCTGAACGCAGCGGTGATTCCCACAACCCAGAAAACGGTGAGGAGAATATCGAGCAAGCCACCCGCTCTCCCCGCAAAAATCTGAGAAAAAACCTGCGCGCGGACTCCGACGGCCACAAGGATGCACGCGGCCAAAGGCATGCTCACAAAGAGTTTCACTTGGTGATGGAGTTTGCCACTATCGTCCAAAATACCGGTGATGGCCAACAGCGTAGCGCCAACAAGGATACCCACGACCTCCATCCTCATGCCGGCCGGTATTGTGATAGCGACGGCGATGACGAAACCAGCATAGATCGCCACTCCGCCCAGAAGCGGCATCGGTCTCAGGTGCACTTTGCGCGCGCCCGGCCTATCCACGAAGCCAGCGTACAGGGCGAATTGCCTCACCGGCCACGTCAGGGCGAAGGATGCCATCAAGGCAATCCCGAAAGCGATCGCACTGCTCAATACCACAGTAGCACCTCTATAAATCAGCGCGCCGTCAACATCTTTTCCAAGCGCTCTTTGACTTGGGCCGGCTTACGGTCCGCAAAATACCAGTCCATAGTGCGCCGTAAACCGTCGCGGAACATCACTTCTGGCTCCCAACCGAGAAGCTTCTTCGCAAGAGAGTTATCCGCGACGCGATTTGCAGGGCCCGTGGGCATGTTTCGCAGAAACTTGAAGTCGGCCTTTTTGCCGGCGTATTCAAGAGCCAATTGGGCGGCTTCAATGACGCGAACGCGCTCCATGGTGCCCAAATTCACCGCCGTTCCATCGCTGATTTTCTCCGCTGCGAGAATTGTGCCGTTCACAATATCGTCCACGTAGGTCCAATTGCGAATCTGCTGGCCATCACCCCAGATTTCAAAGGGGTTTTGGCCCACGAAGGCTCGCGCGATCATCGCGATCACCGCGTGGTTTTCGACCCCGCGTGAGCCATAGACCGTGAAGTAGCGGCAGGAAGCGGCGCCAAGCTTGTACTCGCGGTGATAGGCTTGCAGTGTCATCTCGGCCATCAACTTCGCCCAGCCGTACATATTGTCGGCGTCGTACGGCGGCTTGACGTCAGCCTCCTTCAGGTAAATCTCCTTGGTTGTGTCGGTTTGCATGTAGTTGGGATAGACGCAGCCGGAGGAGGCGTAGCAAATCTTTTCCACGCCTGCTTTGACCGCCTCCCAAAAAACAATTCCATCGAGGAACAGGTTTGACGCTGGCCCAGCCTGGTGCAAGTCGACATATCCTCGTCCGCCGTGGTCCGCAGCCAAATGGAAGACCACTTGAATGTCCTTCATCATGGCGCGGGCAACGCCAGGCTCGCGCAGGTCCGCCTCGATGAAACGAATTTCGCCGCTCTTTACGTGTCCCTCGATGTTCTCCAACCTGCCGCTGGAAAGATCGTCCACCACGCGAATCGCAGCACCGCGTTCCAGCAGTGCATCCACCAAATTCGAACCGATAAACGATGCGCCGCCGGTAACCAATACCTTCTTACCATTCCACATTATGAGTGCCCCTGTGCCACGCGAGAGTGCGCTGCTTTTTCCACCACGCTAACGAATTTCTCGAGCTCGTTCGCCCTGGCGTACTTCTCCGATGCTTTGCGAGCTCGCTGCCCCATTGCTTCGAGCCTTGCCGGATCGGCCTTCAATGTTTGAATTGCGTCAGCGACATCCGCCGGTTTGTCCGGATCGACCACCAACCCACAATCTTCACGGCGCACGATGCGCGCCACGTCGGTGTCTTCTGGAGCGACTGCGAGGACAGGGCGACCTGCGGCGAGAATTGAATACAGCTTGCTCGGAACCACCACGCCACCAAGTCCCCTGCGTATCGTAACAACGTGAAGATCGCCGGCGGCCATCACGCACGGAATTTCCTCCGCCGGACGAAATGGCAAGAAACGCACGATGCGGCATCCCTGACTCGATTCTGCCAGATGGTTGCGATTTGCTCCGTCGCCGATGAAAACCAAACGGATGCCATTCTCCGGGAGAATCTTTGCGGCATTGAGGAGCGTCGGCCACGCACCATAAAAACCCAAGTTTCCCGCGTGCAGTACAACAAAATCCGCCGAGCCTCGAATTTCGCGAATGGCAGGATGATCGGAAGGCGCGACAGGCGCCGGAATAGAAGTACCGTCCCGAATCACAATGACGCGGGCGGGATCGACGCCTTTTGAAATAACACGCTCGCGCATATCGTCGCCAAGCACAATCACTCGTGCGGCCTGGCGAAGAGCGGCGCGATGCAACTTCTCCCAAATGCCCACCCAGGCTTTCGGCTGCACAATGTCTCCGCCGATTGCCATATCCGGATAAAGATCGCGGATGTTGTAGACAAACGGGACACCCTTCATTCGCGCAATCGTCGCTCCCACAATCCCTGCGAACGGAGGATCGGTCATCGCCAGGATCAAGTCCGTCTTCACGGCCAGAGCGCGAGGCACCGCCAAAGACACATAAGACAGATAGTTCGCGACGCGACGCCGCATCTGATGGCGCGGATACGACGTGGAACCTACGCGCTCCACGGCAATGCCGTTCCATTGTTCGCGATGGAGAAAGGAAAACGGATAATGCTCATCCGGGTCGTAGGAAGGCCGGCCGGCGAGGACCGTTACGTCGTGCCGCTGCGAAAGCGCATTCGCCACCGACGCGGCCATCTTCGCCGTCGCCGATGTGTCCGGCGGAAAATATTGGTTCAACAGTAGAATTTGCACAGCGAGTTCCCCAAGTTATCTACCGCACATGCCGGGCAGCCTTCCCGAAAAAAACGCGCGAGAGGTTGCGCTTGCTTCTGGAATTACAACCTTGTGCCCAGTACTTCGGCGGAAGTCTGGTCGTCCCACTTCTCGGCTGACTTCTTTTCCAGAATAAAATTCCCCAGAACCAACACGTCCATCTTGGTGCGTTCAAAACAAGCCAAAGCTTCTTGCGGGCGGCAAACAATCGGCTCGTTATCGTTAAACGAAGTATTCAGAAGAACCGGCACACCGGTCACGTCGCCAAAC
The DNA here is from genome assembly GCA_049787175.1 of Candidatus Acidiferrales bacterium. Lineage (GTDB taxonomy): Bacteria > Acidobacteriota > Terriglobia > Acidiferrales > UBA7541 > DAHUXN01. The sequence continues at coordinate 23,957 of JBAQYT010000062.1, forward strand.
GCCCGAAGCAGCCGCCAGTAAAGCGGATGCGAGTCGCGATTCACGGTCTGCAAGCGCGCCGTGCCATCGACGTGCGTCGGGGCGGGAATCACCGCGCGCTTCGAGTCGCGCACGGGATACGCGAACGTCATGAAAGGCGAGGGATGCGTCTGCTCGAAATATTCTCCCACCGATTCCTCAGGAAGTGAAGGCGCAAACGGGCGAAATATCTCGCGGTGCTTGATGCGCCGATTCAAAATGTCCTTCATCTGAGCACGCCGCGGATCGGCAAGAATGCTGCGATTTCCGAGCGCGCGCGGACCCCATTCGGCGCGGCCCTGAAACCAGCCGACCACTTTTCCCTGTGAAATGTGCGCCGCGGTCGCTCGTAAAAGGGCTTCTTCATCCAGTTCAGCAATCTGAACGCCCCCCGCGCCGAAGCGCTGGCTGGCAACAGCATGGCGCATTTCGGACGCCTCGAATCCCGGGCCCCAAAACGCATGGTCCATCTGGAAAGATCGAGGTTTTCCAAGAGTCTGGTGATAAACGGCGAATGCGGCTCCGACAGAAAGACCGCCGTCCCCGGCCGCGGGCTGAACATAGACACGTTCGAACGGCGTCTGTTTCAGAATTTTGCCGTTGGCAATGCAGTTGAAAGCGACTCCGCCTGCAAGGCACAGCGTCTTCGCCTTTGTTTGCTCGTGAAGGGCATTCACGTTGGCCAGCAGCACTTCTTCCAAGCGTGCCTGCATGCTCGCCGCAAAATTCTTGTGACGGCTCTCGATCGGTTGCTCCGGCGCGCGCGCAGGACCGAACCGCTCCTCAAGCTGCGTCGAGAAAAGCCCTCCGACCACCGGCGTTTCGTCCGACTGTTTCCATGTCATTTCCGGACCCAATTTATGATGCGTGAAATAACGAAGGTTTAGCCGCACGCCGAGAGGTTTCTCGGCCTGCACGATATCGCGGAATTCGTCGCGATAGGCTGGCGAACCGTACGCGGCCAGCCCCATGACTTTATATTCATCGCCGAATTTCCGGAAGCCGAGATACTGCGTCATCGCGGTATAAAACATTCCCAGCGAGTGGGGGAACGCAACGGACCCGGTAATGCGAAGATTCGAGCCTTCGCCAACACCCCACATGGTGCTGGCAAAGTCGCCCAGTCCGTCGGCAGATAGCACTGCCGCACGCTCAAAGGGCGAAACAAAAAAAACGCTGGCCAGATGCGCACGATGATGTTCGATCCGATGGAACTGCGCCCGGATGCTCCCCGGATTGACGTCCAGCGCCGAAGCCAGTTCTTCTTTGATTCCGCCAAAGCGAGCAGCAACCTTGGCGCGTTCCATGGCAAAACGAGGCATGCGCAGCGCAAAACGCAGTTTCGTTCCCAATCGCGCCCATGGATCGCGAGGCAGAGCGATGTGGTCCACGTCGGAAAGTTTGACTCCCGCAGCCTGCAAGCAATACTGAGCCGCCCTGCTCGGCAGCCCGGCTGCGTACTTGATGCGATTAAGGCGTTCTTCCTCGACAGCAGCGACCAGCCGGCCGTCCACGATGATTGCCGCCGACGCATTCGCATGGTACGCGTTGATTCCGAGGATGATCATCTCTTGTTTGCGTTTCCTCTTGCTCTCGCGGCGCTCTGTGTTAGGGAATCGCGGGAGCCGCAGCCTTGTCGTTCATGGAAGGCGAAATGCCCGGCGCGATTCTCAAGTTCCGTCTCGCCCATTCGTTCAGAACAAAAATGCCCCACGGGCGAGACCAACTGGTGCGGCCGGCGAGGAAGCCTTCCCAAACCCTCTTAACTTCTCCTATATCGATGACCGATGCGACCATAGCATCGCAATTGCACAGCCCAGATTCTACTTGCGCTCGCAACGGTCCGCGCAGCCAGACTTCCCAAGGTAACGTAAATGTACGCTTAGCGCGCTTCGCTGCGTTCTTAGGTAGCAAATCTCCAAGCGCTTCGATTAGGAGCGCCTTCCGCGCGCCCTCTCTGTTCTTCGCTGTTTCCGGCAAACTGAGCGCCGTTCTCACTAGCTGGTCATCGAGAAAGGGCACACGAACCTCAAGCGAATGGTTCATGCTCATCGTATCCGTGTCTCGAAGAAGCATGTCAACCAGGTACGAGCGAGTTTCCAGCCAAGAAACGGCGGTGAACGGGTCCAGGTTCACTGTATCCGCGGCCGCATCCGACAACCACCGCCGCCACTCCGAATCCTCCCACACCGCTGGAGCGCTGCGCAGCAATTGCGTGGCTTCTTGCGGCGGGAAAAGCGTACGCGTGAAGAAATAAGGATGAGGCAAATCCGAAGGGCGGAGAAACGCAGCGATTGCTTTACGCATCGCATCAGGCCGCTCACTACGCACACTGCCGGAGAGCACAAGACTCGAAATTGCTTTCCGCACGGACTGCGGCGCGTAACGCGCCCAGGCGATAAGTGCAGCGATTCGAGGAGTCGCCGGAAAAGTGCTGTACCCTCCGAAGAGCTCGTCGCTGCCTAAGCCTGATAGAGCTACTTTCAAACCTGCTTGGCGCGCTGCCCACGAAACAAAATACGTATTGATGCCATCAGCGCTCGGCTGATCGAAGGCCGCGACTGCTTCGTCGAGGCGGAGGCACATCTCTTCCGCCGTCAGCAGAAATTCAGAATGGTCCGTTCCCAGGAGTTTCGCTGTGTCGCGGGCTATTGCCCCTTCGCTGAATTCTTCTTCGGAAAACGCCACAGTGAACGTCTTGACTCGCGCGTGTTCTTTGCTGGCGATTGCGGCAATGGCTGTTGAATCCATGCCGCCGCTCAAAAAGATGCCCAGCGGTACATCCGCCACCAGGTGGTGTCTGATGGAGTCTTGCAGAGACGTGCGCACTTGCGTGGCTGGAGATTCCTGAGAGCCCGCGACGGAAGGCCTTGTCGCCTCGGCGGCATTCCAATAAGGCTCCGAGCGAAACGATGCAGAAGCGGCATCACATGAAACGTAGCCGCAATGGCCCGGCGGCACGGAGCGGACTCCCTCGATCAACGTTACTGGCTCTCCCACTGCGCCAAATAACAGATAACTTGAAACCGCAGAGACGGAAAGGCGGCGCGGGATGCATCCGCTGGCCAACAACGCGCGCACTTCGGATGCGAAGAAGAAGTTGCCGTCGGCCACGCCGTAATACAGCGGCTTGATGCCCATGCGGTCGCGCGCCAGAAAAATCCGCCGGGCAAGATTCGTCTTGCCATCCGGCATTTCCACGATGGCGAAAGCGAACATTCCACGGAGATGCTGCACGCAGTCACGGCCCCACTGCTCGTATGCGTGGATTATGGTCTCCGTATCAGACTGCGTGCGAAAGACGTGGCCAGCGCTCTCCAGGGAACGGCGCAATTCGCGAAAATTGTAGATTTCACCGTTAAAAACCACCGCCAAAGTGCCGGACTCGTTCCAGATTGGCTGCCGGCCCCCGGGAAGATCGATAATGCTCAATCGCCGCATACCGATACCGGCGCGCGCCGTGACAAAGATGCCTTCACCATCCGGGCCGCGATGCGTCATCGCCCGCATCATGCGCTCGAGGCGCTCGATGGTTTCCGGTCGATTTTCGCTACCGATGATTCCGCAGATTCCGCACATGGCTTAAACCGTTTGTTTGAGGCTTCTCGTCCAAGCTCCCGCTAAACGCACGCGATGACTGCCGAGCCGAGCCCTTCGGATCAGGTCGCGCGAAGAAGGAAGATGAGTTCATCATTCATGCTAGCTCGCTCTTCGACAAAGCCTCGCGATATATCTCCACCATTTCAGAAATCGGCTGGTCCCACGATAATTCGTTCACGACCGCCGGACAGGCATCGCGGAATCGCTCAGCAGCACCTTCGTCTTCGAGCACAATCTTCAGCGCGGCCGCAATCGAAGCCGAATCGTGCGAGACGGCAAGACCGGCTCTGTCCTTGACGATCGGAGCAATGCCGCACTGGTCCGTTACGATCACCGGCGTCCCGCAGGCCATCGCCTCCGCTGCGGAATTGCCGAAGTTCTCGTTTTGCGAAGGAAGAACAAAGGCGTCTGCGTCACGGTACGCACTCCATTTTCGCTCGTCATAAAGCGGGCCGGTGAAACGAATCCTGTTTGTAATCCCTGAAGCAGAGGCCAGCGACCGGAGTCGCGCGGAATATGCGCGATCCTGTTCAGGACCAGCAATAACGAGCACAGAGTCTGCCCCGAATTGCGATGTTTCGCCCCATTGCGCAAACGCTTCCAAGAGCAACTCCGGACTTTTCTTCGGTTCCAAGCGGCCGAGATAAAGCACCAATTTCGCCCGCGAAGGAATCCGCCATTCCTTGCGAAACACGCCGCACTCCGGAATGGACTGCGGCGCTTCCACGCCGTTGCGCCGAACGATGATTCGTGTGGAGTCGATCCCTCCACCAATGAGCTCCCGCTTTTCCAGGTCCGAGGTAGCGATCAGCCGGTTGGCCCCTGCAAGAAGGCGCTTTCCCAAAGCTCGGTGATAAAGTTTCTTTAATCCGATATTGCGGACGATTGGCCGGAACATCCCCATGGGCTCAACCACATAAGGGATATGATTCTTCCGGCAAAAAAAAGCCGCGGCAGGCCCGAGGAAGTCGTATAGCCCGTACATATGCACGGCGTCATAGTCCCGAAGAGGTCCACGGAAAAAGCTTAGCATATCCGGATTCAGAGACAGAGCGCGATAGTGCCCGGCGCTGCGCAGGAAAATCGCGTTCACGCCTTGTTCCTGCGCGCACCAACCCCAGCGGCATCTTTCTGCGGTCATTGTGGGCGCCATTGACGGCTGAAATCCCCAGTCTGTCGTCAATACCGTAACCGAATGCCCGCGCTGTGCCAGTCCCAATGCAATCGCCCTCACTTTGACTGCAGGCCCTCCCTTTTCCTGGAAGGGGTAGTAGGCTTGAGCTGTCTTCAATATTTTCATGGCTCAGCGCATGGCTCTCCGCTGCAAATTCTTCAGAGGCTCTCGTTGAGGACAGCCCATAACCGCCGCTGGAAGCCCTCAAACGTGAACTCGTTGTTCACTCGTTGCTTGCCGCGCGCGCCCAGTTCCTCTCGCAATCGGTGATCTGAGAGTAATCGCATCAGAGCGGAGGAAATTGCTTCCGTCGCCGGTTCAATCAATAATCCTTCACGGCCATTTTCCACCACGTCTGGAATGCCGCCAACATTCGCCCCAATCACTGGCTTGCCGAAGGCCATCGCCTCGAGGAAAACCAGTCCAAAACCTTCGCCTGTGCTCGGCAACGCGAAGATGTCGGCGGAGGCATAACAAGCCGCCAGTTCCGCGCGCGAAAGTTCCGTGAGAAAGTGAACTCGTTCTTCCGCATCCGAGTTTCTCGCCTGCTGTTTCAGCCGGATGAGGTCGTCGCCCGAACCCGCCAAGACAAGATGAAGCTCCGGAAAGTCATCAGCAAGTTCAGCAACCGCTTGAATCAGCAAATCAGCGCCCTTGTAACGCTCAATCGCCGACCAGCGGCCGACCGACAGTACCACCTGCCCACGCGGAAATCCCGCCGGCCGCGAAAGTTTTTCAGCGTGCTTGGCGAACTCCGCGAACTCCGGATCGAGCGGCCACGGAAGCTTGCGTATCTTTCCCTCCGGCACTCCTTGAATTCGCACCAGCCGCCGCGCGGTATCTGAGCTCGGAGCTGTGACAATATCGGCGCGTCGCAGCATTCTTCGCCGAATCACAGACAACGGCTCCCAAATCTCTATGCCGTGCGCTCCTAGGACGGCTCGCGCATCCTTGCTAACGGCTTTCATTATCCCCGCAATGGGTGCGAGATTCGGATGGGCTGCAAAAATCAGCTTCGGGTTTCCACGAGCGAGCAACAACGCCTTGAAAAGGAACCTCGATTTTTGCCGTGCGAATCCCGTAAAGCGGAAACGCATCTCTCTAACGGACGCCTCGCCCTCTCCTCGTGGGTCGTTGAGGCTCAGGAAAACACAAGGCCAGCCACGATCGCGTGCAATCGCACTCAGCGCCGCCGCCGTTTGCCGTCCCGCGAGCTGAACTCCGCCGACGCTCGCCAGCCCCGGAAAAAGTCCAATGATCATGATGATTTTGAACTTATGAATGTCTGCCAGGCACAACCCGCATCAGATGCTCAGGCTTTTTCCGCTACTTCCCGGCAGCGAACGTCGATCTTGCTAAGTCGTACTTGTTCGAATATTGCGCCGATTTCCTGGGCATTGTTCTCCCAAGTGTAAAGCGTTACCGCCCTAGCGCCATTTTCACCGAGCTGCTGACACAAACCTCGATCCGAATATAACTCGCGAATTCTTGACGCAAGTTCCTCTGCATCAGTGGCGCTCCTCAGCAGCAATCCATCTCTTCCATGAACGATAATCTCCGAGGTGCCGTTCTCCAGAGAAGTAATCACCGGTAAGGCGCACGCCATCGCCTCCGCAGTCGGCAATGCAAAGGTGTCTTCCAGCGACGGTCCAACGTTCGCATCTGCAGCACTGTAGTAAAACAAGACATCCGGTCGTGGCGTGAGAAATCTCACCATCCCTTCAACACGATACTGCCGGGCAAGCTTCTTATAGGGGCCAGAATCATCTTGGCCAGCAACAAGCAGAACGACGCGTAAGTCCCGCAGGTATGACAACGACACCAGCAGCGTATCCAAGCCTTTCTTCTTCCAGTCGTTGCCAATCAGTAGCAAGACAAAAGTATCCTCTGTGAGTTGGAGCGATTCTCGGGCTTGCGAACGGAGGCTCAAACGATTCCGACGGTTGAAAATTTCGTGATTTAAGCCAACATATACGACAGGAAGAGCGTCATTGCGGCCGTAGTGACGTTTTAAATCTTTAGCGGTCTTCCTTGCAATGAGAATCAGCTGATGCTTTGGGTCAGAGTAAGTTCGCTCTTCAATCCAAGTAATCAATTTGTAATAAGCTTTTCGATGAAGGAGCCGGGGCCAAGACCCTACGGGGTTATTGCGGAAACTCAGTTCAGTTCGCGCCAGCCTGCAATACTCGGCAAAGACTATATGAACTGAGATTACGTCCGCATCAAGACAATTGATCCCTGGAGTGAAAACAAGATCATAGCAAATGCCGCGGACATGACGATCCCAAAATCGCCAGAGATGATTGGCTCCAAACCACCAAAGATAATTCAAAAGGTGCGGCCCCGGCAGTTCAGGAATAGGGTGCCACGTGATGTGCGACAAATCCAATTCACTAACACGCTGACTATAGAGGTGAATCTCAAAAGCGTCCGCCAGCCGCGAAATCCATTCGGCGACGATTCTCTCGGTACCGTGGTGCTTATCGATGAAAGGTGAAAGTACCGCAACCCGTAGCCTTTTTTTGCCGATGTTCACTTAAGAAAATCCGCCTGTGTAAGCGCCGAAGCGCTGGTCGAAGGTATTTGCTGTGCTCGGACTAGCTCCGGCAAGCGGAACAAAATGCCGACGAGCAGCCATAGAAACGCGTTATTCACGTAATTCTGATACGCATCCAGCGTCATATAGGACATGGCAAATAGAAGCAAAAAAGCGTACCAAAGAATAGCCATCCCTATAGGAAAAAAACGCGTCCCTTTAAGGGAGCCGACGATCTTCCAACATGCGCCGACGGTCACGGCGGTCCAGAGGATCCACAAGAACGGCGCGAGGATTCCCATCTCCGCAATCAGTTGGCCATACCCCTCCTCAACCGCGACGTTGGGCATTGGCTCTTTCAGAATTTCGCTGACATACTGAGCGCCCAGGGTATCCGTTCCCGTTCCGTTTCCAACCACCCAGTGCGGCCCAGAGAGCGCCTTCACCAGTTCGCCTATAGGGTAGCTCCACGACCGTTGGCTTAATTCGTATGCCGAGCTGCCCGGCAACAGAGTTTGGGAATAGAAACCAAGCCGGGAACCCGCCGCAACAGGGAAAATCAACATCAGCCCGGCCAGTGCGAAGCCCGCAAAGACGATGCTTCTCCTGATTGCCTTAACCAAGTGCCCCCGGCCCCAGCGCCACGGCGCACCCCAGAGAAATGCGGCGAAGAGCGCCACCGCACTGATCAAGGAAAACAGAAACCCACTCCTCGAGCCACTCAATACCGCAGCAATGGCGAGAGTTCCAATCCCGGCATATATGACCATTCGTCCCTTCAGAGAGGAAAGGACAAAGTAGCCTGCGCTGCCTAGGCCAACGACGATGGCAAGGATCAGGTAAAGAGCAAATCGTCCCGAACTTACGAAAACCGAGCATGGAAGGAAGAAAATTTGGTTGGTCAGTGGCGTTATCTTTTCGAGCGATCCGAGCTCCCGAATATCGTGCTGAAGTGTCGGGGGGTTCAGAAACGAGGGCCCCAAAATTCCCTGGGCAATCCCCAGTCCGGAGATTGCGATCGCAAGAAACATGAACACCAGCAGGAACCGGTGCAGGTCGCGCTCATCGCGAATCAATGCATACCCAAGAAAGATGAGTGGAACATAGAAGAAATCAACCTTCAACCCGAGAAATCCGTAAAACGGGCTCGGCGAATAGGGATTGAACACTTGCAGAACAGCGAGCCAGAAAAACAAGCTCAAGAACAAGAGAAACGGTGGACGAAATGCCTTCGCGTGCTTGCGGCGAATGGCGATCAGCAGCGAAATATATGTAAGGGCCGCCAAGCAGTCTTTCGCAAAAAAAATGGCCATGTTGTTGCCGAGGTATTTGCGAATAAGGTCCTCAAACAATAGCCAAACCAGGAAAAGGTAGAAGCCAGCACGCCAGTTATGAAGAATAACGAGCGCGATGACCAAGAGGACGAATCCGACAGCCGCGAAGATCAGCAAATGCGTCTGCCCGTCAGCCACCCAGTGGCCAACCGTCCAAGCGACGCACAGCCCGACCAACCACACAGCCAATGTGATGAGTTGTTGTTTGTTGAACTCCGCGATTCGCACGGATCTCATCGGATTTCCGGCGCTAGCTGTTCGGAACGATAGAAATCAATAATTGCCACAACTCTAGCACCTTCCCTTCCTGATTTTCCCCTATAGACAGCCACCTTCGTGCCCAGGGCCAGCTACTTCAACGCCGAAGCAATTCCCGCAACGATTTCCTCATGCTCGAAATATGGAAGATCTGCAACTGGTTATCCGCGCTTGCGAATGATCAGCAGATTATTGTCACGATCATTGAGCGAATTCGGCAGCGCTACGAACGCGAACTCATGTTTTGGGAACCGCTTGACTAGGTCGTTTCTAACTAATTGATTCCATTTCTCTATCGTTTCATAATGAATGTCCTCGACCACGTAAACTCCACCGAAGCGAAGGCGCTGCAACGACCCATCCAAGAACGAGATGTTACCCTCAAAAGTGTGCAGGCCGTCGTCAATTATGATATCCATGCCACCCTGCAAGACAGGCTGCGACCACAGATCACGTATAGCAACACTGTCAAGTTGGTCGCAGTAGAAGGTTTTGATACGATCTTCTTCGAACAGAATGTCACGATCGATGTCTCCCCCATAAACAAGCGCATGGGGGAAGAGTTCACGCCATCCGCGATGAGATGCCCCAGGTTGTCCAGTTACACCCATGCTTGAAACGAGCTTTGGGCTATTCGTGCCCAAACCAAGCTCGAAAATCCGGAGCGGCTGATCGCGGAGTTTGCCAAAGAGCGCAGAATAGATAGTCGTGTAATTGTGCCAACGGTGCCCTTTGTCACTGCCATGCCTAGTCATGACACGGCACATCTCTGTTGGACAAAACACGTTGATACCACAAAGCTCGCGTACAAGTTCCTCTGTATGACCGCCGGAAAGACCTTGAACCATGGGAGTTCGTCGAACGAAAACGGAGGCTGCTAAATGAGGCCAGTAGAAAAAACCATTCCAATAGCAGAAACGGACGTATTGGTAGGTTTGAGGTGGGAGTTTTCGCTTGAGCAATTCACGGACAGTTGTTATCACTTACGCTCCCAAACAGCCACGGTGTGATCGGGCCCTGCAGGTACGCATCGCAATCCGATGCCTCTCCTGCCGTTTATGCCAATGGCAAAAGTTCTCCGCCATGACCGGGCGTTGAGACCCGAGCAAAAGCATTCGGAAAAGTGGCTCATCATTCCGCAAAAGCCCCAATTAAAAGCTAGGCGGCCCCTTCGAGAATCTCCTGGGAGAAATTACTTTCGGTCATGCTGAGATCACGGAGCGATTTTCCGCAACCGCGATCTGTGCAGAGCGCTGACATGACGCGCCGCATCCACCAAACTCTCAATATAAAGTTCAGGACACCATCGAGACATCCTCTCACGCGCCGCTTCGCCCATTCGCCTTAAACGATCGCGACATTCAAAGGCGCGGCACAGTTCACCCCTGAGCGCCTCCACGTCACCGGCCGGGTACATGAAACCAGTTTCGTTTTCTCTCACCAAGTCAAAGCGTGCTCCCACCTGGTCGCTAACGATCACCGGACATCCGCAGAGCATCGCTTCATTTACGACAACGCCGAAGGCTTCATATTCCGAGGGCAGTACCATTAGATCGGAGGAACAATAGACCTGCGGCAGGGCGGATTGATTCACGAACCCCAAGAAGCGAACACGATCTTGAACGTGCAGCTCAGTTGCTTCGCTTTCCAACTGCTCGCGCATTGCGCCATCGCCAGCATATACAAGATAAGAATTGGAAATGTTCGCGCGGCTAAACGCCCGGAGCAAATCCTGGGGGCGCTTCCATGGTTGCAGTTTGGCGCAAAAAAGGATGACACTCGCGTTTTCAGGGATTCCCCAAGCTTGTCGCACAGACTCACGGTCCACAAGCCTTGCTTTTCGTATCCACCAGGCATTATCTACAACATAGGGCATCAACTCGATTCGCTCTTCAGGAATATTCAATGAACGCATCAATGCCACTGTCCCGCTGGATGGTGCAATCACCACATCAGCCATTCGAAATAGCCACGGCCAAAAGTGCTTCTTAACCCGTACTTTCCAACTTCGCCCATCGAGAGGACGCAAAGTCGTAGCATCCGTACCATAAAGAAGCGGTATGCCGGAAATCTTCGCAGCCGTGAATGCAATCCAGAATGTCACACACATGTATCCGGTAAACACGGCGATCGCATCAAATCGCTCTGTTCGAATGAGTTTCCAAACGCCTGGATTGATCAGTCCGAAAAATGGCCCAACGGCCGGGCGTGGTGAAATATTCTTCAACTTCACCCACGTATAGCCATCGAGCAGAGGCACATCCCATGCCACCTCTACGCCGAACCCAGGATCCACGTGAGCCTCGGCCCCTTCGAGGCTGCAATAAGCGACGAGCCCTTCCAGTTGCGAATGTTGTGACATTCGCCGCCACATCGGCGAACCATATTGCGTTGGATGCGAACACAGCAACAAAACGCGTATCTTTTTTTCGCTCACTGCCGGCGCTGCAGACTGAGTCTTCACCGAAGTATCCTCACTCTGCTGCAACATTTGAAGTTTTCCCACAAGATGCCAGAATTTCCGCAAGGACATTGGCAAGCGTCTCGATCGAATTTTCACGTGCTATTGCCATTCTCTTGGACTTCAGCGGACTGTCTGATGGTTCGTCCAGGGCCAACTGAATCGCGTGGCCGAGTTGTTCAGCGTCATCTCCAAAATAAATCGTATCGGA
>JBAQYT010000063.1:0-16360 GCA_049787175.1 Candidatus Acidiferrales bacterium
GAATGTGCACACCGAACCGTGGAAGTTCGGGCGGGGCTGGTCAAACGAGCGCTTTTCCGCGATGATGATTTCTCCGCGGCCTTACATCCTGATTGCGTACCCGCTCGCTTGGACTCCGGGAACGAACGGGCCGGTAACGGCGGATGCGGTGCTGGCGCAGATTCAAAGCGAGACGGATTTTGACAAGTACCGCGGGCAACTGAAGGGCAAATTCGTGCTGACGCAGGCTCCTCCCGACGATCCGGCGCACTTCGACGCGCAGGGCCACCGTTACACCGATGCGGAACTGGCTGAGATGGCCACCGAGCCCGTGCCGGCAGGGAATATGCAGGATCGGTTCGCGCGATTCCGAGCGTTACGGGCATTGCAGCAGAAAGTTCAGGCGTTTCTGGTCTCGGAAGGCGCGGCGGGATGGATTGAACCGTCGCGGGGAGATGACGGAACGGTCTACGTTCAATCTGGGGGCTCGTACGATCCGAATGGGCCACCCGCGCCCATGAGCATTGCGATGGCGAGCGAGTGCTACGGACGGATTTACCGGCTGCTGGAAAAGAAAATTCCGGTCACGCTGCAAATCAACGACGAAAACAAGTTTTACGACGACGACCTGAATTCGTTCAATATCATCGGCGAGATTCCGGGAACGGACAAAGCAGATGAAGTGGTGATGATCGGCGGCCATTTCGATTCGTGGCACTCGGGAACGGGCGCCACAGATAATGGCGCGGGCTCCGGGGTGATGCTCGAAGCAATGCGCATCCTGAAGGCGAGTGGATTGAAAATGCGGCGCACAGTTCGGATCGGACTATGGACCGGGGAAGAAGAGGGATTGCTGGGCTCGCGCGCATACGTGAAAGACCATTTCGGCGACCCGACGACGATGCAGCTCAAGCCGGAACAACAGAAACTCGACGCGTACTATAACATCGACAACGGCACAGGCGAGATTCGCGGAGTCTACTTGCAAGGAAACGAAGCCGTGGCGCCGTTATTCGAGCAGTGGATGAAGCCGTTCCATGATCTCGGTATGACAACGCTGACAATCCGCAATACCGGCGGGACTGACCATCTGTCATTCAACGCAGTGGGAATACCGGGATTTCAATTCATTCAGGACCCGATTGAATATGAAACACGGACGCACCATTCAAATATGGATGTGTACGAACGGCTGCAGGAGCCGGACATGAAGCAGATGGCGGTGATTGTGGCGTCGTGGGTGTACCTGACGGCGAATCGCGAGGAGATGATCCCGCGCAAGCCATTGCCGCCACCCTCAACGAGCCCGTTCTAAGGAACAGCGATCAGCTCGCGCGGCGAGCGGGCTTTCGACGCGATTCGGCGTGACGCTGCGCGTGCGCGGGCTGCTTGTGCGACGCGCCTGAAGCGGCGAGACTTTTCTTCAAGGCGGCCATCATGTCGATGACAGGCGCGCGATGCGGTTGGGGCGCCGCGGCGACTTCCCTACCCTTTTGTTTGGCATCGATGAGAGCTTTCAAGCGATCTTGAAATTCATCGTGATATTTCTCGATGCGGAACGGCTCGGAAAGATTCTCGACTAACTGCTCGGCAAGTTTCACTTCCTGGGGTTTGAGCTTGATTTCTTCAGTATTGCCGTATCCAGGGGCTTCGCGAATTTCGTTGGCGAAATACATGGTATGGAGCGCGAGGCCGTGGTCGTAGGAGCGAATAAACACGGTGTACTCGCGCTGATGCATGGCTACTTTAGCGATGCCGACGCGCTTGGTGCTTTCGAGGGTCTTCAATAAAAGCTGATAGGCTTTGCGGCCTTCGTCTTCGGGAACGACGAAGTAGGACGAATCGAAAAAGAGCGGGTCGATTTCCGATTCCTTCACGAAAGCCAGGATTTCCATGGAGCGAGCCGACGGCGGAGCAATCTTCTTGATCTCCTCAGGTTCGAGCAGGACGTACTTGCCTTCGTCGTATTCGTAACCTTTCACAACTTCCGAGCGATCGACCATGCGATTGCACGTAGGACAAAAAAGCGGCTGGCGCAAACGCGTTTTGCACACGCCATGGAGCTGATGGAGCTCGACGCGATAGGTACGGGCGGCCGCGTACAGGCGGATCGGAATCGAGATCAGTCCGAAAGTGATGAAACCCTTCCACGCAGAGGAAGCCATCGTTTTATCCACCTCACATTTCCATTGTGGACAAATTTAGACCTATTGGGAAGCGCCACACATCAGGGAAAATTCGCAGGAGCAGACAGGAAAGGCCGTACGCAATAGTTTGATTGCCAAAGCGAAGGAAAGCCTCTTTATAATCGCAGAGATGGCTTCGCTGCAAGAATACCGGAAGAAGCGGCGGTTCAAAGAAACACCCGAGCCGAGCGGCAAAGTTGGACGACAGCGCGGCGACCGATTCGTCGTGCAGGAACATCATGCGCGGCGGCTTCACTACGATTTCCGACTGGAAGTCGGCGGCGTGCTGAAATCGTGGGCGGTGCCGAAAGGCCCTTCCCTTAATCCCGCTGACAAACGGCTGGCGATTCAAACGGAGGATCATCCGCTGGAATACGGTGGTTTCGAAGGAACGATTCCCGCTGGACACTACGGCGCAGGAGAAGTGGCGATCTGGGACAACGGGACGTTTGAGCCGGAAGGCCAGCTTTCGGCAAACGAGCAAATCGAGCGGGGGGAATTGAAATTTACTTTGCACGGCAAGAAGTTGAAAGGCAGTTTTGTGCTGGTGCGGATTCGAGGAAGAGGAAATGGAGCGAAAAAGGAATGGCTGCTGATCAAGCATCGAGACGAAGCAGCGGACACGAACGGACCCGCGGGGAAAGTGGCGGAGCCGATGCTGGCCGTCGATTCGAAGAAACACAAATTGGATGGGCACGCCGGTTTGCGGGCGCGGCCAGAAATGCCCGATGGGGCTCGAACAGCATCGATGCCGGAAACACCACAGGTAGCTTTGGCGACTCTGGCGAAGAATCCATCGTCTGATCCAAGCTGGATTTTCGAAATCAAATGGGACGGGATTCGCACGATTGCTCGCGTGCACAACGGAAAAGTTCGGTTGTGGTCGCGCGCGAAGCGGGACATCACGCCGGAATTTCCAGAGCTGGCGGCGATAGCGGCGGAGGTAAACGCGAAGGAAGCGCTGCTCGACGGCGAGGTGGTGGTGCTCGATAGCGCGGGACGAAGCGATTTTCAGCGCCTGCAATCGCGCATGGGCGTGCGAAACCCATCGTCGAAACTGGTGAATGATGTGCCAGTAGTCTATTACGTGTTCGATATTCTTTACTGTGATGGATATGACCTGCGACAGGTTCCGCTGATCGCACGGAAAGAATTTCTGAAGGGAATCCTCGGCGCGAGCAGCGTGATGCGCTATTCCGACCATCAGATCGGCGAAGGCGAGAAATTATTCGAGTTGGCCGAGGGGAAACACCTGGAGGGAATCATTGGAAAACAGGCATCCAGCGTTTATCCCAGCGGGCGCACGACGGCATGGCTGAAATTCAAGACCGACAAAGAAGTGGACGCAGTGGTGGGAGGTTGGACGGAACCGCGCGGCTCGCGCGAATACTTTGGCGCGCTGTTGCTAGGCCTTTATGACGGCGCGAGGCTGGCATTTGTTGGCGGAGTCGGAAGCGGCTTCACTTTCGAATCGCAAAGGCGTTTGTGGCCGCGCCTGCAGTCCTTAAAGACGGAGGAGTGTCCTTTTGCGGAGCGGCCCGCGACACGCGAAAAAGCCACCTGGGTAAAACCGGAACTGGTGGCGCGTGCGAGATTCGGAGGATGGACCGAAGGCGCACATTTGCGACAGCCGCGATTCATCGGCTTGCAGGAAGATCGCGAGCCGCGCGAATGTACGATCGAGAAGGAGACGGAGGCTCCGATAAGCCCGGAACAAATGCGAGCGAGTCGCGAACAGAAAGCCAAGCGTGACGGCCCCTCAGGGCAGTCTCATTCGAGGCGCGAGAGAACTTCGCCAAACGAAAGACCGCACACCGTGGTGTTTGAAAAAGAGCTGGCAGATGGCTCGGCGGAAGAGATGTTCGCCGAGGTGGACGGGCGGCGCTTGCGGCTGACAAACTTAAACAAGGTGTACTTTCCGGAGGACGGGATCACGAAAAGAGATCTCCTGGTTTATTACGCAAGCATCGCCCCATTGCTCTTGCCATTTCTGAAAGACCGGCCTCTGGTCTTGCGGCGATATCCAAACGGGATTCATGGGCAGTCTTTTTTCCAAAAGGATGCGGACAAAAGCACTCCGGGGTGGGTGAAAACTGTTCCGATCATGTCCGAGGGAACGGGCAAGCCCACGCATTACTTCATCGCGAACGATTGCGCAACGCTACTTTATCTGACGAATCTTGGATGCATTGATCACAACCCGTGGTCCAGCTGCGTGGGCAGCCTGGAACATCCCGATTACATTTTCTTCGACCTGGATCCGACGCCGAAGACTCCCTTCACGAAAGTGATCCAGCTTGCAAAAATCCTGCTCTCGATACTTGAGGAAGTACAGCTCACGGCGTTTTCAAAAACGTCCGGGGCGACGGGATTCCACATCTTTGTGCCGGTGGAACCTCGCTATACGTTCGAGCAAGCGCGGACGTTCGTGGAGGCAGTGGCGTCAATCGTGGATGCCAAGCATCCCGAATTGCTGACGGCAGAGCGGAGCGTGCGAAAGCGGCCCGATGGCCGCATCTACCTGGACGCTCATCAAAATTCCTCGGGGCAATCGCTGGCCAGTGTGTACAGTGTGCGCGCATTTCCTCATGCACCGGTGTCGGCCCCAGTTCGCGCCGGTGAGCTCAACCCCGGACTGCATCCGGAGAAATGGAACTTGAAGTCGATGACGAGACGGCTCAGAGCAGTTGGGAACCTGTGGGCGGATTTCTGGAAGCAGCGACAAGAAATCGAGCCGGCGGTAGAGCGCCTTCAGCGCTTGGGGCGATAGACTCGCTTTCTTCCGCCGACTCTTGGAAATGACGCGCTCAGAATGTGCTGTTCTGGTGGTCTACAGGATTCGGGGTTTCAAAAGATGACGCCGCTCTTGTTTTCGACTGCCTCTGGCGCGATGTTGAGAGCGAACTGCGGGATCTGTCATTTGACGCAGCGGATGCCGACGTGCTCGGCGAGTTTTGGCTGCGCAATTCGGTCTCGGCAGTGAGCCAATCCTCAATGTCTCTGCCCGGTTCGCTTCCGCGCCTTTCGTAGAGTTCATAGGCGCGCTGCGCGATTTGGTCTCTCGTAGGAACATCTTGCTTGGGAATGCTACGGTGTAGATCAGACATTTCAATCCCCCTGGGTATTTTCGTTTCGCATACCAATGTAAGGCTTGCAATATTTTGCGAACAATACTGTAAATGCTGTAAGTATATTTGCGCGAGGGATTTGGGCGGCGGCCAAGAGAGGCTTCCAGAACGGGCAAACTGCAAAGGCCGTCAGGGCCTCCGTGTGCAGTCACCCCCATAAAGGGACGAGGCCGCCAGCCCTAGGTGAATGGACCAGGTGGAGTGTAACGGGCGCAAGAAAACCTGCTATCCGGTGAAACCCCTAAATTTGACACTTATAGCAAGGGGCGGATTCTGGACAATTCTCGCTTGCCTTGCTTGTTGTCAGGGGTGGAACTAATGCTCGGCTCTTGACAAAGAACGAACTCGATTGACGCTGAAGAGGGCTGTGTCCGACGGAGTTAGTTTTCCGGAACCGCAATGCTCACGTACGGAACGCTGGCGCTCTTGAGTTTCGCATTGAAGTTCGCTAGGTCCTTCGACACAAGTTCGTCGAATTTGCTCTTTTCATCAGCGACCTGCTTTGTGTACAGCGCGTAGAGTTCCTTTTCGGCCGCCGTAGGTCCGGAGTCGTCGCCTACCTGATTCGGCCCGAAATCATCACTTGAGGTCACGACCACAGCGAGATTCATGATCTTGGAATAGAGACGGGGCGAATAGTAGAAATCACTGCCGGCGATGCGCGGATCGAAGAAGGCTTCTTCGACCGCCAAGAGTTTCGCATTAATAGCCTCGGCATCGTTTCCGAGCGGCTTCCAGCGAGCGTCGACTTTCAGGACCGGCTCGAGGCTGATAAGTTGACTCCTCGCCGTCTCCGCCTCGTCGATGATCGTGGCCATCGTATTCACCGTGTCGCGGAGACCCAACTCCATTTTGGTTTGCGCAAGAATGTCCTGCTGGGTTCCGAGCGAATTCGGATCCTTCAACACGGTCAGTGGTTGGCTGAATTCGGTCGTTCCGACCTTTAATTTCACGGTGTAATCGCCGGGCGAAACCACGGGCGCCAGTTTTTCTTCTGACGGGAAAGGCCGCGAATCCTCGGGTCCCAAACTGGATTGTGACGCTCCAAGCGGCTTCGTTCGCAGGAGGGGGCCCTTCGACTCTTCGTATTTAAGGTCCCACCAGACGCGATTGATCCCTTGCTCTTTTTGGCCTTTCAGCGTGCGGATGACATGCCCGCCGGCATCGAGGACTTGGATCTGAACGTCGCCCTTTGGAACCGAGCCCAAATAGTAGTTGATGTCCGCTCCGTATGGCGGGTTTTGACCTGCCAGAGTTGGCGGATCGTTCGCCTCCCCCATGTAAATGGGGAGCGTTGACTTGGTCAAGAAGCGATAAGCCGGTCGAATGGTGAACAGGTGGACGCTGGAGGAACGCACGGCGTCGGTAAGCTGTTGCAGCGGTCCGATGTCGTCCAGAATCCAGATGCCCCGGCCGTAAGTGGCCACCACAAGATCGTCGAAATGCCGCTGGACGGTCATCCAGGACACCCGCGTATGCGGCAAGTTCTGTTGCAATGGCACCCAATGAGCGCCGTCGTCGAAAGAGGCGAAAATCCCGTTTTCGACTCCCAGGTAGAGCAGTCCCTGGCGAACCGGGTCCTCGCGAATGCAAGCGGCGTAACTGAAGTCGCTGCGAGGCAAGTCTGAGGTAATCGATTTCCATGTGGCGCCGTAATCGGTGGTCATGAAGACATATGGGTTCCGATCATTCATCTGATGACGGTCCACGGTAAGGAATGCCGCACCCGCGCTGAAATGCGACGGCTCGATGCTGGTGACGGTTCCGTCGGACGGCAAGTCAGGAATGTTTTTGGTGACGTTCATCCAGGCGCGTCCGCCGTCCCGCGTCACCTGTACCAACCCGTCGTTGGTCCCGGCCCAGATCAGGCCGTCCTGGAGGGGCGATTCGGCGATGGCGAAGAGAACGTCAAAGACTTCGACGCCGCTGTTGTCCGGTGACAATCCACCCGAGGATTGTTGTTTACTCTTGTCGTTCAGGGTCAGATCCGGGCTGATCACCGTCCACGTCTGCCCCTCGTCGTCCGATTCCATCACATACTGACTGCCCACGTACAGCCGATGAGGATGGTGGGGCGAAAGCGCCAGCGGATAGGTCCATTGGAATCGGTATTTCTGGTCTGCTGGAGGCCAACTGCGCATGGACTCCGGCCATGGATTAACATCCCGCGCGTATTCGGTGCGCAGATCGAAATGTTGGAGAAATCCGCCCATACCGGATGACCAAACCATATTGGGATCGGCAGGATCGGAAAACGTCCAGCCGCTCTCGGCTCCGCCCGAAAAGATGCAATCGGCCGGCAGGATTTGGGTTCCATCGAGACTGTTGCTCGGACAACGATGCGCCGGACCGTCTTGCCGATTTCCGTAGACGAAGTAGGGAATCTTGTCGTCGGCGGATACGTGATAAATCTGGGCGATGGGCAGGCCCGCTCTCATCCAGGAGCGGCCGCGATCGGTGGAAATGTTCACGTAACGATCGTTTGCAATGACCATGTGATTCGGATTGAGGGGGTCAATCCAGATGACGTGATTGTCTGGGTAGACGGCGGGGACCGACTTGGCGGTGCGGCCACCGTCGTAGGAAACGTGGGGACTGGTCATGCTAGCGAACCAGACTTCGTTGGGGTTGTCGGGCATCACTGCGAGGCGAGAAAAATAATGTGGCCGCATGTTCAGAGCGGTGTCGCGGCTGACCAAGGCCCAGCTCTCACCCTCGTCGTCGGATCTCCACAAAACGCCGTTGTCACCGGCTGTCTCGATCAGGGCGTAGACGCGGCTGGGCTCGCTCGGTGCAATCGCGAGACCAATGCGGCCGAGTGGCGAGTCGGGAAGGCCGTGGCCAGTAAGATGAGTCCAGGTAGTTCCGCCATCCCGCGAAATGTAAATCCCGCTGCCTGGCCCACCGCTGTCAAGATCCCAAGGCTGAATCAAGACTTGCCACATGCCGGCGAAGAGAATGTTCGGGTTTGTAGGGTCCATGACGATGTCGGCCGCCCCGGTATTCTCATCGACGAACAGCACCCGCTGCCAGGTTTTGCCGCCGTCCGCAGTGCGGTAGACGCCCCGCTCCTTTTGCGGGCCGTAACAAGTTCCCAAAGCGGCGGCGTACACGACATCCGGATTGCGCGGATCGATCACAATATTGGCGATGCGACCCGTCCGTTCCAGGCCCATGTGATTCCAAGTCTTGCCGCCGTCGATTGATTTGTAGACGCCGTTCCCAATGGAGATGTTCCCCCGAATGAAGGCTTCACCAGTTCCCGCCCAAATGATATTCGGATCGGAGGGAGCAACAGCCAGCGCGCCGATGGACTGCACGTCTTGGCTGTCAAAGATAGGTTGCCAGTGAACGCCGCCGTCAGTTGTTTTCCAAATCCCTCCGGTGGCGGCGCCGGCAAAGAGGACATTAAGATTGCCGGGAACTCCGGCGACAGCAACCACTCGATTCCCTTTAGGCCCGACGTAGCGGTAGCGAAGCGCTTCAAATGAACTGGGTTGCTGTGCTCGAATCGTTTTAGGGCACAACACTGCAAGAGCAGCTAGGGACAATGCAAGCCGTGTCGCAGATGCGGGGCTCATTTTCACAGTGCGCGTGGTCTGCTAAGAGGTTGAGACATGGGCCATTCCCTAAGTACATGACTGCGGCACGCTGATCTGGTTCCGAGTTTTCTGTGGCTCGAATGACTTGAGCTCACGTTCCCGAAAAACCCGATCTAGCTCCGATTGGTCGCGCCAGACCCAGTTCAACTGTTCTTCACTTCACGGAATCCTACTTCTCTTTTCACAGACTCCGCCGAGCGGAGTAGCAGTCGGTGCCGACCAAGCCTCGACACCGGCCGTCTAACCTGTTCCCCGTCGTCTAGAAGTGAATTTTCAGGGCCAATTGCACCTCGCGCGAAGTGCCAAAACCGATCTCCTTGCCCACAGTGCTGAGTAACTGACCGAATGTGGCATCGCCTACGAAGTTGTCTGGCAAATCGAAGTTCGTGTGATTGAACAAGTTGAAAATTTCCGCCCGGAATTCCACATCTTTCCCTTCGCCGAAAGGAGTGTGCTTGATGGCGGAAAAATCCGTCTGTGCAAATCGGGGACTGCGGACGGCGCTGCTCGGGCAAGTGCCGAAAGTATTTGCCGGTGGATCAGAAAACGCCGCGGGATTCCAGAAATCTCCGGGCGTGCCATTGCCGTAGAGTGGTGCACCGGTGTTGCAGTCCGCTCGCTGGTTGTAGTAGTTGCCATCAGCACCGTTGTCGTAAGTGTAGACGGTGTCCGCCAATCCGGTCCGGAAGAAACCGAGAGCAGCGATTTCCCATCCACTCACTATTTTGCTGACGGGCCCTGTGCTGAGGGAGGAATGTCCCTGACCCACCGGGATATTCCACAAAATGTTATAGGAAACCTGATGGCGCGCGTCATTCGAGTTGTCACCGCGATCCAGGTCGAAATTGTTGTTGTCCTCGGGTTCTGAGCCGAACTGGTCGGCCATCGGTTCACTCGAAATTGCGTGACTCCATGTGTAGGAGACGTCGTACAAAAACCCGTGAGTCATCTGCCGCTTGAACGAGAGCTGAAGGGCGTTGTAATCGGATTGGCCGTTCCACTCGATAACTTCATTGACGCCATCGGCGGGAATGGGCGCGACGCCGGTGATTGGATTGGGCCAGTTGTTAAGGAGATCGCGTTCCAAGTTCAGCGCGTGGTTGCCGACGTAGTTGACCAAGATGCCGGTGTTGTCATTGAACTGACGACCGACGCCGAAATTCCACTGTTCGACGTAAGTGTTTGGGGCATCCGGCCAGAACCCATAGAGTGCAGGCGGCGGCACGGAACTGCTGGAGAGGAAAGGAGTATACGGGTAGGAGAGTTGTTGACTCGGTGTAGTAAACAAGTCGAAATTGCCCGGAAGCGTATTCGCTGCTGGGCTGCCAAAGCCGGCGTCGCCGAGAGGATAAGCGGTATAGAAAATCCCGTACCCGGTGCGGAAGACCCATTTTGAATTATTCGGCGCCCATGCGATGGAGACCCTGGGTCCAAAATTCTTCTTATTCGCATTGAAGTAAGGCGTGCCCGGCGGGTTCAATACACCCGTGATCGGATTGAAGGCTTGCGTCTGTTGGAATTCATCGTCCGGCACAGTGTCATAGTCCCAACGGATACCTGCATTGATCGTCAGACCAGGTCGGACCTGCCAAGCATCTTGAAAGAACAGCCCGGTTTCCCGCTGGAAGGTTACGGTTCCCGGATTTCCGGCTGTCTGGGCGACCTCGTTGAGATCATTATTGATGAAGTCCTGCTCAGAAAGGTATGTGAGCACGTCCGTCGGTTGGGCTGTGTAGGGCATGCTGACGAGCCAAACCGTTCCGCCCATCTGGAAAGTATGAGCGCCACGAACCAAGGTCGCGGTGTCCCCTATCTGCCAACTCGTTGGTGTGCGAGAGTAGTTGCCAAAGTTGCCGGGAGTAATTCCCAGGCCTCGTATATCCAATTGCGGCAAAGCTCCCAGGCTTTCGTCGATAGTGCTGGCATATCGTTGCAAGCCGGCCAGAAAATTGTTGGTGAAGGTGGGCGAAAAGATGTGAGTCTCACTGAGAGCCATGTTCGTAGTTCTTGTCGGGATGTCTTGGCCGTCAGACAATCCGAATGACCCTGGAAAGATCTGGAACACGGGGCCGGTGATCAAAGAATCGTTGATGTTCAGGCGGAAGAAAGCAGTATCTTTTTCGGAAAGAGTGTCGTCAATACGAATACTCCCCGTATCCTCGCGAACTTGGGATGTCGCTTGACCGGTGTACAAAGCAGCGTTGGGATCGTTAGAAAGGACGTTGGTGCTGGTCGGCATTTCATTGATGAACGGCATCAGCACAGGCGAAGTTGCCTGAACTGCGGCGCGCATGGCATCGCTCGGCACAGTACCGTTGGCGATGACTCCGATTCCTTGCCGCGACCCTTCGTAATTCAAATAATAGAACAGGTGGTTCTTCTTGATGGGCCCGCCGATATTGGCGCCGAAATCCTCATAGTGAAGAGGTTGATTTGTGCTGGCAAAGTAATTGCGTGCGTCTAGGGCAGTATTACGGAAAAAGTCCCAGACCTCGCCATGGAACTTGTTCGAGCCAGACTTTGAAACGATGTTGATGTAGGCCCCTCCAGAGCGACCGTATTGTGCGCCATAGTTTCCCGTCTGAATCGAGAACTCACCAATCGAATCCAAACTGCCGGTCAACAGGCGCGCGCCGCGTTCCGAACCATTGGACATATATGGATCATCGATGCGCGTGGCATCAATGCCATCGATCGAAAACGTATTGCTTACATCGGACAACCCGTTAAAAGACAGATCGGCAATATAGCCCTCGCGAACCGTCGCGCCGGGCGTGAGCATGCTGAACCGTCCATAGTCACGTCCATTGATCGGAAGTTGCGAAATTTGCGCGTTTCCCATGGTCGAGCCGGTGGTGGCATTCGTTGTTTGAAAAGACGGTGCCGCCGCAGTTACTTCAACTTGCTGCGAAATCGCCCCAACCTTGAGACCGATATTGACCGGGACCGTCGCACCCACACTGAGGATCACGTTGTCGATCACTTGCTTTTCAAATCCTGAATGTTCCGCGGTGACTCGATACGTGCCCACTGACAATTCAGAGATGTAATAGTGCCCGGCCCCGTCCGTCGTGGCGTTCCAGCTCTGGCCGGTCGCGACATTAAGCGCGACGACCGTGACGCCCGGCACTGCTCCTCCCGAGGCATCCGTCACTTGCCCGGTGATGTTTGCTTGGACCTGGCCTTGCGCGTATGCCTGTCCGTGAAATGCCAGCAGCGCCAGTCCCAAGACAAGACACACGACTAACAAACGACGCCCAAGAATCCCCTGCAAAGCCCTATTGATCGCCATTCTTTTCTCCTCACAGCCCCGAGAAGGGACTGCAGCGTGACGCTTACATTGGTTCTTACGATTCCGTTCAAAATATTCCGCTAAGCGTTCGCGAATCTGCATCCAAACCTCACGTTTCGCGCATCGTCACTTCGGCGATGGCGGGGGAATATAAGGAATTTTTGCCTTCGCCATTGCCGCATTCAGTTTGGGAAGGTCAGTGTCAACCAAAGTCTTGAGCTCGGAAACTTTGCTATCCACGTCGGATGAAATCTCCGTGAACTCGCGCCGCTGCGTAGAAGTTGGCGCTTGGCTGACGTTGTCGAGACTAAAGAGCAAACGCCCGGCTTGATCGCGAACAGGAGGCGGCGTATAGGTCAGCGGAACAAACATTTCCTCGGAAGGGCCAACGATTTGCTTGTGGAGCTGGTCGACGCGCTTCACAAAATCCTGAATTTGAGCCTTCAGTTCCTTCGGAACGTCGGGATATTGTTTCTGGATGTCATCCAGGGACTTCTTGATCGAGATAACCGTTTTGCCGGCTTCGACCGCCCGCTTGTAGGTCTCATAGGTCTGCATGATTAGGCCGTCGCGCGCCTGCCGGTCTTGAGCGCTCATTTCGATCGTTGGGTCATCCAGAACTTCCACGGTTTCTGAAGCCTTCTCGTTTCCCACCAAAACCTGAACCGTGTAGCTTCCGGGCGCCACCAAGGGTCCGCGAATGGCGTTGTAGAAAAACCCTTCATCTTGCGCGCCCAGTTGATCCAGCGTGGGCTTCACCGGGGTGGGATATCGCAAATCCCAATTCACGCGATTTATGCCGGGATCGTCCGTTCCCGGAAACTCCTGTATCAGTTTCCCCGCTTTGTCGGTAACTCGGATCTGGACCGTTTGCCCTTTTTGAGGCGGGCTCGCGAGAAAATAATCGATCGTTGCACCATCCGGGGGATTCGGCGCCATGAACAACTGGTCGCCGGTGTAACCGTTGCTGTGATCGAATGTCTTCCATTCCCTTGCAGGCTGAATGTCGAACAGATGCAGGGGGGAAGAGAGGACGGAAGGAGTCAGTTGCTCGAGTGATCGGATGTCGTCAAGAACCCAGAAAGCACGGCCGTGAGTGGCGAGAATCAAATCGTGCGATCGCCGCTCGATGGTGATGCCGTCCACAATGACGGAAGGAAAATTCAGTTTCAGCGCAGACCAATTGTCGCCACGGTCGAACGAAACGAAAAGCCCAAACTCGGTGCCGACAAAAAGCAGGTTGCGGTTGTACGGATCCTCGCGGATGACCTGCGCCGTTCCGCGATTGTCTGGCAGTCCTGTGGTGATTTTCTGCCATGTCTTTCCGTAATCGTCCGTGCGAAAAACGTAAATTCCGAAATCACCGTTGCGGTGGCCGTCAAAAGTAACGTAAGCCGTCCCCTCCGAAACAGGCGAGGCATTGACGTAACTCACGTAAACGCCTTTGGGCAGGCCATCGGAACTAATCACGTTGCTCCAGTTCTGTCCGCCATCTCTGGTGACCTGAAGATTCCCGTCTTCCGTGCCGACCCAAATCACCTGCTCATTCTTTGCAGAGACAGCTAAGGCAGTGATGCATGGATATGTGCCGGCACCGTAATCGCGCTCGATCATTTTTGCGGTCGGCGCTTCTCCGAGAATCGAAAATTTGGCCGGGTCGATGTTGGTTGTTAAGTCAGGACTGATCGTTGTCCAGGTGTTTCCCTGGTCTGTGGACTTGAAAAGATAATTCGCGGCCGAGTACAGATTGCCTTGCGCGCTTGCAACCAGCGGAGAATTCCATTGCCAACGATAGGGCGGCCCGCTGAGTTTCTCAGGCATGGGACGAATCAGCGCCCATTCGTTGGTGCGGCGATTCAGCCGAATCAGCTTTCCGTTCTGGCCTTCAACGAAAACAATGTTGGAGTCCTTGGGATCGGGAACCACTTGGAAACCATCTCCGTCCATGACGCGAGACCAGTCGCTATTCACAATTCCCTTCGGATTTCGCGTGCGAACCGGACCGCACCATGAGCCGTTATCCTGAAAGCCGCCGCAAATGTGATAAGGAGTCTCCGTGTCCGTCGCAACGGCATAGACCTGACCGACGGGTATGGTGTTCACGTAATCCCACTTGTCTCCGGCGTCGTGACTGATATAAACACCACCATCCGATCCAGAGATCATGTAATTGGAGTCGTCGGGATCGATCCAAACGGCATGGAAGTCAGCATGGATCGTTTGCAGCCCCTGCTTGTCCGGATCCGGCAGAAACGTCTTGCCGCCGTCATCGGAATGGGCAAGTCCCCCGCCGGGTAGCCAGATTCGAAGGTAATTGTTCGGGTCGACCAGAATCTGCGAGAAATAGGAAGGCCGAGGATCAACGCTACTGCGTTTTTCCCAAGTCTCTCCGCCGTCCATGCTGCAGAAGACACCACTGTTGTCGGCGCTTTCGACCCTGGCATACACAATTCGCGGATTGTGCGGATAAATCGAAATACCGATGCGGCCGGTGTCGACACTTCCGTGTTCGTAGGGCAGGCCCTTGTATAACTTGCGCCATGTCGCACCGCCGTCCGTTGTTTTGTATAGTGCGCTGCTTGGCCCCCCGCCGTTCATTCCAAACACGGTTCGGCGCCGCTCGTAGGCCGATGCGAAAAGCGTCTGCGAACTCTGCGGGTCCATTTCGACATCCGCGATCCCCGTGTTCTCGTCCTGGTAGAGGACTCGCTGCCAGGTCTTGCCTCCGTCTTCCGTTTTGTACAGCCCGCGCTCTCCGCCCGGCCCCCACAAGTTGCCCAGCGCCGCCACATAAACGATCTGCGGATTCGCAGGATCAATGACAATTCGGCTGATCTGGAAACTATCGCTGAGGCCCATGTGCGTCCATGTAGCACCCGCATCAGTAGACTTATAAACGCCGTCGCCCCATGACGAGGTCTGGCGATTGTTGGCCTCGCCTGTGCCGACCCAGACGATCGATGGATCCGATGGCGCAATTTCGATTGCGCCGATACTGGAAACCGGCTGCTGATCAAAGACAGGCATCCAGGTGGTTCCGCGGTTCGTTGATTTCCAAACGCCGCCGGTGGCGGAGGCCACATAAATTGTATTGGGGTCGTGCCGAGGCACGGCGAAAGCATCGATGCGCCCATCCATAGACGCCGGACCAATGGACCTGAAAGCTAAACGCTGAATGGCATCCTGGTACGCCTTATCATTAGCCGCGTCCCCGGATTGTGACAATGCAAAACGAGGAATTAGGCCAATCGCACTGACCAACACTAGCAGCAAAAGCATCCTCTTCATCCGAACCCTCATTCGCAACGGGGACATAAGCCGCGCCCTTATTGCATTACTAAATAGTGAGAAACTTTTGTTTCATTTTACAACTGCAGCATCAGGGCAGGCACGATATCGCTGTATATCGCTGCTGTCAAGTCTTTTGCCCTTACAAGTCGGGGCTCGCGCACACAAACCGGGACGTGACACTGGAGTCACACTTAATGCAAAAGCGATCCATGATGTACTCCCTGGTAGAAGCGGAGGGTGGAGAATTCGCTCTCTTCGTTCCAGGCCTATTTCCTCGAGCGCGCTCCAAGTTTTTCAACAGCTTGTTTTGGGCTAGCTAATTGCGCGGCCCTCGCGCTGCCGCCATAATTAAGGACAGACAGGCTAACGGCTGTTTCTGAATACTTCACTCGCGCCATCCACCCATGCAGCGCCTTCTCGCTGTGTAACCGTGCGTTCAGCAAATGCTTTCGACGGCGCGGCGATCCTTAGATGGATGCACTCGTCACTGCTGCGAAACACGCTTTTGCCGTTTGCTACATCACACAGACGAGAAACAATCGTTGCGTATTCTCCGATTCCACGAGAATGAAGCGGGCAGCGCAAGATTATGGGGGCAAGAACTGCAACCAACGGAAAGACCGGCCGACTTCGACGAAGAGAAGGCGCTTGATTCCGCCGTGATGGTCTTCTGGGAGAAAGACTAAGGATGGCGCGGCTACGGGCGCACCACGGATAACTGAAACTGAAATACTTTTTTAAGTGGTGTTTGGACTATGGCGGAGAGGGGGGGATTCGAACCCCCGGTAAGGCTTTTGGCCCTACAACGGTTTAGCAAACCGCCGCCTTCAGCCTCTCGGCCACCTCTCCGTGATTAGGGTTCGTGGAGCATTGTAGCCTATG
>JBAQYT010000054.1:0-8700 GCA_049787175.1 Candidatus Acidiferrales bacterium
TGCGGCCGCACCGACGACATGATGAAAGTTGCCGGCATGTGGGTCTCGCCGAGTGAGGTGGAGAATGCATTGCTTGCGCATCCCGCGATTGCAGAAGTCGCCGTTGTCGCCCAGGCGAACGAGAATGGACTCATTCATCCTGGCGCGTACGTCGTCGTGAAAAACGGAATCGAAGTTCGCGCGGAACTCGCGCAGGAAATTCGCGACTGGCTGCGTCAAAAAATGGTTTCTTACAAATGTCCGCAAACAGTCCAATTTGTCGAAAATTTGCCAAAAACAGCCACCGGAAAAATCCAGCGTTTTCTCCTTCGCAATGCTAAGTAGCTGATCTGATTCCACATAACGCAAATCAGGCGTATAGGCCAAAGAGACAATTTGGCTCTTTTGGCCCTCTTTTTTGGGTCTATATTGGCCTATATGAGCAGGCCATTTATGCCGTTGCATTTGCAGCCAGAAAGCGACATTCCGCTGTACGCGCAACTGCGCGACCAGATGCGGGCGCTAGTGTACGCGGGCGAGTTGCAGCCGGGTGACCGCATTCCCGCCAGCCGCGAGCTTGCGGACCAATTAGAAATTCACCGCACGACGGTGGCGACCGCTTATGCGGAGCTCGAATCCGAGGGGCTGATCGAGGGCTTCGTCGGGCGCGGGACGTACATCAGCAGAAGAAACGCGCCGCGCGAATTCACGCCTCCGCCGCGAGCGCAAGGCGGCCCGCTCCGCTGGGAAGCGCTGTTCGCTGACGAGCGCACCGGAGACGGGCTCAGCCGGCTGATGCCGCAAGTGGCAGACGACACGATTGCCTTCATTAGCGCGAAGCCATCGGAAGGATGCTTCCCGATCGACGACGTACGCAAATGCGCGAATGAGGTGCTGCGGCGCGCGGGACGTAACATTCTGCAATTGGGCGCGACGGACGGCTACGAGCCGCTTCGCGAAGTGCTGCTTCCCATGCTCGCCGCGGATGGGATCGCGGCGAAGGAGTCGAACCTCCTGGTGACCGACGGCTGCCAACAGTCACTGGATTTGCTGGCAAAAGCGTTTTTGCGTCCGGGCGATGCTGTGGTGGTGGAAAATCCGACGTACCCTGGCGCGCTGTCGATTCTCTCCGGCGCGCGCGTGCGCTGCCTGCCCGTCGCAGTGGAGACGAGCCGCGCGAAGCAATCGTATGCGGGGCTGGATGTCAAAGGAGTCGAAGCGGCGCTGGAGCAGAATCGCGTGAAATTGATTCTGGTCACGCCGGATTTTCAGAATCCCACGGGAACCACGCTGCCCGCGGAGGAACGCAAAAAATTGCTGGACGTGGCCGCGCGCTTCCAGGTGCCGATTGTCGAAGACCACATTTACGCAAGGCTGCGGCTGCGCGGGACTGCGGTGCCTTCGCTGAAAGCGATGGATCGAAACGGAATCGTCATTCAAATCGACAGCTTTTCGAAGATTGCGTTTCCCGGATTGCGCGTGGGATGGTGCGTAGGACCGGAGCGCGTGATTGAACGGCTGCGCCAGTTGAAGCAGGTGAGCGATTTGCACACGGACCAATTGTCGCAGGCGACGCTGGCGGAGTTCGCGAAAACCGGAATGCTCGAGAAGCATTTGAAGCGCATGATCAAGCTGTATTCGCGGCGCCTCGACGCGATGGAAAAATGCCTCGAACGGCACTTGCCGGCGGGAATCGAATGGACGCGGGTGGAAGGTGGAATGTCGGTGTGGATCACACTGCCTCCGGGACTCGACGCGGGCGAGCTGTTGATTCACGCACGCGAGCGCGGCGTACTTTTCGTTCCGGGGCGGTACTTCTTCGTGCAAAACCCGCGGCTGAACACGCTGCGTTTGGGATTTGCCGGCGTCGAGGAAAAGGACATCGCGCGGGGCCTCCTTACGCTGGGCCAGGTGATCGAAACGGAGATGAAAAAGAAGCAGCGCGGCGCCAAAAGGGAAGTGGAGCAACGCGGCGAAAAGCCTTCTCGCGTCGCACTGATTTAGGAATAGCCAACCGGCATCAGGGTTTCGAGTTTGAGCCCTTTCGGTCTTTGGGCTTGGCTGCCTTGCTTCGAGTTTTGTATGAAGAACCCCAATTGATTCCCGGGTGCGTGGCGTCATGCGTTCCGGTCTGCATGCCCTGATTCAGGTCGGTCTGTTGGTCTACCTCGACTTCGCGGCGGTTTTCTTCTTGCCCTTCGACGTCCGATTCCATCTCTTCAGCGGCTTTCGACTTGCGTTCGTCCGCGGCACTCATGGCTGCCTCCTGGAAATTCCAAAATCTGCACGAATTGTAGCGTGCCTCGCGAGCTTGGGTAATGGGGGAAAGACCTGAGTATCTGTGGACAGGGGCCCGTAGCTGGTGATAAGTGATGATTCGGCATAGTGCAAAACGGAACATGTAAAAGGCTGCGCAGAATAACAGAGCAATGGCCGTCGGTCAGCAAATGCGCATCCGATAACTGAGCATCGAGTGGTTGCGCAAACGGGCTAAACCTCCTCCACGGAGGCGAGCGATGTGGCAAGACATTAAGTATGGTCTCCGCATGTTGGGGAAGGCGCCGGGATTTACAGCGGTGGCGGTGCTGACTCTGGCGCTGGGCATCGGCGCGAACACGGCCATGTTCAGTGTGGTCGAGGGCGTTGTGTTGGCTCCGCTGCCTTACAGCCAGCCGGACCGCTTGGTTGTGGTGTGGGAGAGCAATCTACATTTCAAACACACCGTTTGGCCTTCGTATCCTAACTTCCAGGATTGGCAGCGCGGCGCTGGCTCATTCCAGCAAATGGCGGCCCTGAGATGGCAAGATTATGATTTGACCGGCCCCGGCGCGCCTGAACATCTTCAGGGCGAGAACGTTTCCTTGGGTTTCTTCACTACGCTGGGTGTAAAGCTCGCCCTCGGCCGCAATTTTTCTCGGCAAGAAGACCAGCGCGGGGGACCGCCAGTGGTTATCGTCAGCAACCGTTTCTGGAGGAATCGTCTTTTCGGCAATGCTGAGGCGCTCGGCAAGGCTGTAACGTTAAACGGAGTTGATTACACCGTTGTCGGAGTTCTTCCGCCGGATTTTCGTTTTGGGGATGAGCAGACAGATGTTTATACGCCGCTTGGACAGGGCGACCCGCTGATGCTCGATCCGCGCGGTGCGCCGGCAGTCTTGTCCATCGCGCGGCTGAAACCCGGCGTCAGCATCGCTCAGGCCCGAGCGGAGATGAGCGCGATCCAGGGCCATCTGGAGCAGCTTTACCCCGATGCGAATCGCGGCCTGGGAACCGATGTGGTCCCGCTCAAGCAGGTGATGATTGGAGACGTCAGTGGAACGCTGCTGTTGCTGTTGGGCGCTGTCGGGCTGGTTTTACTGATCGCCTGCGCGAACGTCGCCAACCTCTTGCTGGCGCGGTCGGCTGCGCGCACGCGCGAGTTTGCGATTCGCTCGGCGCTGGGCGCGAGTCGCGCGCGCGTGGTGCGGCAATTGTTGATGGAAAGCACGCTTCTCTCGCTCGCTGGCGCGGTGTTAGGGTTGGCCATTGCAAAATGGGGCGTCAGTCCCGTGCTTGCAGCGGTGCCGCGAAGTTTGCCGCGCAGCGAAAATATTGGCGTGAATGCTCCTGTTTTGCTCTTTACGCTCGGCGTTTCGATCGCCGTGGGGATTCTGTTTGGCCTGGCGCCGGCGCTGAAAAGTTCGAAGACCGACTTACAAATCTCGCTGAAAGAGGGCGGCCGCGGCGCAACGAGCGCACATCATCGCGTGCAAAACAGTCTCGTCATTGTGCAGATGACGCTGACGCTGGTGTTGCTGGTGGGCGCGGGCCTGCTGTTCCGCACCATCGATCATTTGTGGGATACGAATCCCGGTTTCGACACGCAACACGTCATTACTTTCAAGGTGGGGTTTTCGCCTTCGTTGACGAAGACCGCCTTGAGCATGCGAACCGCCTACCGGCAATTGCTTGAGCGTGTTCGCATGATTCCCGGCGTGCAAGCCGCCGATTTCACCTACATTGTTCCTCTCGTTGGCGAGAACAACGTTGCCCCTTTTTGGATTGGTTCCCAAAAGCCCGCGGTGGTTCAGGCGGCTCCGCGGATGATGGTGTTCGATACAGGTCCGGATTATCTGAACGCGATGGGGATATCGCTGATCCGCGGCCGGTTTTTCACGCAGGACGACACGACGAGATCCCCATGTGTCGCTGCAATCGACACTGTCTTTGCCAATACTTACTTCCACGGAGAGGATCCGCTCGGCCAGGGCTTGAATTTCGGATGGACTCCGCCTTGGGGTCCTTGCCGCATCGTCGGCGTGGTGGGCCACGTAAAACAGTGGGGCCTGGGCGACGAAAGCTCTTACACGCAAGCGCAAGCGTATTTTCCGCTGTACCAAATTCCTGATGAGTGGGTGACGGGGTCGCAAGGATTTCCGACCACGACGATCCTTGTTCGTACGCCGCTAGCCGCCGCAACTGTCATGCCCGCCATCAAGAATGTTGTTTACGGAATTGGCAAGGACCAGCCGATCTATGACGTCCGAACCATGCAGGATATTGCTTCGGAGTCGATGTCTTCGCAGCGCTTTCCGATGATCCTGCTGGAAGTGTTTGCGGGCCTGGCGCTGCTGCTGGCCGCGGTCGGAATCTACGGCGTGATTTCCTACTCGGTCAGCCAGCGCATACACGAGATTGGCATTCGCATGGCGCTTGGCGCGGAGAGGCGCGACGTTTTTCGGATGGTTATTGGACAAGGCCTGTGGCTGGCTGTTGCCGGGCTCGCGATTGGGGCCGTGGCTGCGTTAATTCTCACTCGGCTGCTATCGAGCTTCACGAATCTGCTTTACGGAGTCAGAGCGAGCGATCCGGCGACGTTTATCGCCGTTGCCGTTGTGCTGGCGCTCGTTGCGCTCGTGGCCTGCTATGTTCCGGCGCGGCGAGCGACGAGGGTCGAACCCATCGAGGCTCTGCGCTACGAGTAAAGCAACGGTGAACAAGAAAATGCGGATCGATATTCTGCTTTTCCCCGGATTCGACGAGTTGGATGTATTCGGCCCTTGGGAAGTCTTGCGGAATCTTCAGAAGGATTTGCCCGAACTGGAAGTTATTCTTGCTGGATTTTATGGTGCTGGCGAAGTTACCGCATCGCATGGCACACGCATTCTGGTGGATCAGAAGTTCGGTGAAGGGCCGAGGCCCGATTGGCTCGTCGTGCCCGGAGGCGGTTGGAATGGCCGGTTGCCGCAAGGCGCCCGCGCGGAATTCGAGCGTGGCAAGATACCGAACGCCATCCGCGAAGCTCACGAGAAAGGAACGGCAATTGCTGCCGTTTGCACGGGCGCAATGTTGCTCGCGGGTGCGGGCTTGCTGAAAGGCCGCGCCGCGGTCACGCATCATGCCGCGATCGAAGACCTTCGCGCCAGTGGCGCACGCGTGATGGATGCGCGTGTGGTAGATGATGGCGACATCGTGACCGCGGGAGGCGTGACTTCTGGAATCGACCTAGCCTTGTGGCTGGCGGAGCGCTTTGCCGGCAAGGAGTCTGCCGCAAAGATCGCGCAACTCCTTGAGTACGAGAGGCGCGGCCCGATTTGGAAGCGTGCTGCATCTGAAACGTGAATGTTCGTACAGCCCAGTCTGTGCGCCCCTCCAGCCTCGAGAAGGCATGCCTTCTGTTTTTGCTCTTTACTTTCGACGCTCAACTATCAACTATAGGCTCTCGATGACCATCGAAAAACTTGAACCCAAGGCGGATAATCCCTGTTTCGGTTGCGGTGCCGATAATGCTCGCGGCATGAAGCTCACCTTCGAGCAGGATCACGGCGCGCGCAAAATCGTCGGCTATTTTCGCCTGGGTCCGGAATATCAAGGCAGCAATCGCGTGCTGCACGGCGGCATCATCGCCGTTCTGTTGGACGAAGCCATGGGCAAGCTGAACCGTTTCCACGACGTGCGCGCCGTCACCGCCGAATTAAACGTAGAATACTTGCGCCCCGTGCCCATCGATGAAGAAATTATCGTCGAGGCGTATGAAGTTTCGCGCGAGGGCCGCAACTTGATGCATCGCGCTGAGATTCGCAACGCCACGGGAAAAGTTCTGGCGCGGGGACGAGGCAGATTTGTCGCCGTAAGCCCACGTACCTAGAGAGAAGCGAGGACCGATGACTCAACTAAAATACGATGCAAGATTCCTCAACGAAATTGCCGCCGCCGCATTGGCGCGCAGTGATTTGGCTGTGCGTGCAAAACGCGTCGCGGAGATGATTCGCGATGCCGTGGGTTGCTACTGGGTCGGCATCTTTGAAATCGTGGAGAACGAAGCGTGCGCCGTTGCATGGACCGGAGCGGAGGCTCCCGCGTTCATGCGTTTTCCGCTGACGCGCGGCATCACCCGAGATGTGGTGAAAACGCGGAAAACGGCCGTGGTCAACGACGTCCTGAAAGATTCGCGCTACCTTGTGGCATTTTCCACTACCCGCTCGGAAGTAATTGTGCCGGTGATTGATGCGATCGGCAACGTGGTGGGCACGCTCGAAATTGACGGCGACAAAGTAAACGCGTTCAGCGACGCGGACGTGCAATTTCTGGATCAGTGCGCCTCCCGCATTCTTCCGCTGTTCGCGAAAGCAGCGCAGGTGTGAGCAGGATGCGCGCTCCTTGCTGGCGCGTTTTCTCGCGAAGCTAGCGGATCGCATTATTTTCCGCTGCCTTCGCTGCATGCCAAAATGGCCTGATGGCGGCCCGCCAGTCACATTCGCATTTCTCTCCGTTTCTATTAGAATTAGACCCACGAGGAAGCTCAAATGGACAACGGAAACCGAACCAACGTGAAAAGTGACAACGGGCACCAGAATCTCTGGCGCGTGAAAGTCGGCCTCGCCGAAATGCTTAAGGGCGGCGTCATCATGGACGTCACCACCGCCGAGCAGGCGAAAATCGCCGAAGACGCAGGCGCTTGCGCCGTCATGGCGCTCGAGCGCGTTCCCGCCGACATTCGCAAAGAAGGCGGCGTCGCGCGCATGGCTTCGCCACGCATCATTCGCGAAATCATGGACACAGTGACGATTCCCGTCATGGCTAAGGTCCGCATCGGCCATTTCGTCGAGGCGCAGGTTCTCGAAGCCCTGGAAGTTGATTACATCGACGAAAGCGAAGTGCTCACGCCCGCCGACGAGGAAAATCACGTGTGGAAGCACGGCTTCAAAGTGCCCTTCGTTTGCGGCGCGCGAAATCTCGGCGAAGCCCTCCGCCGCATCGGCGAAGGCGCGGCCATGATTCGCACCAAAGGCGAAGCCGGCTCAGGAAATATTGTCGAGGCTGTCCGGCACATGCGCACCATTGTCGGCCAGATGAAAAAGCTCACGACGCTTGGCGAGGAGCAGCTCATGCACGAAGCCAAGGAGCTCGGCGCGCCTCTCGACCTCGTCCAGCAAGTCGCGAAAACTGGAAAACTGCCGGTCCCGAATTTCTCCGCCGGAGGCATCGCCACTCCCGCCGACGCCGCGCTGATGATGCAACTCGGCGCCGAGGCCGTCTTCGTCGGCTCCGGAATTTTCAAGTCCACCGATCCGGCGAAGCGCGCTAAAGCCATCGTCCACGCCACCACCAATTATCAGGACGCGAAAAAAGTCCTCGCCGCCTCCGACGAACTCGGCGAAGCCATGAAGGGCCTCGACGTTCGCCAAATGGACGAAAAAGACCTGCTCCAAACCCGCGGCTGGTAACGCCAATGTTTAGGAATTGTCATCCCGAACCCGGTCGCGCTTTCTGCGAACGGTGGTGAGGGACCTGTTGTTGGTTTTAATTCGTCTTTGCTTCATAGAGGCGGGGCTTGCCCCGCCTGGCTGCCTAAAGCTGGTCAGCACTAGGTTCGGCGGGCCGAATTAAAACGGGTTGTTTGCATCCACTTGCTTGGCGATGTAATCTCCCGTGCTGATTAAGATTTTGGCATGGTTCACGGCGACTTTATCCTCCGCCAGAAAAATTAGCGTGCCATCCGGCATCGTCCATTCATAGCTAGCAACCGGGTAAGTCGGGCCGAATACGTGCACCGCCAGCGTGGTTCTGTCATTTGTTTCGCGGCCATATCGCTCTCGAAGTTGTGCAAGTGTCTTGTCATACGGAAGAGCGCTTGCCGTTAACGCAACAAGCGCGCCGTGATCGAAGTACCACCGATCCCTTGCTAGTACGCTGTCGCCTGGGTGTCTGGTATTGAGGTACCCTGATCCACCTTGTGCGATATCGTCTGCGACCTTGCAGAACTGTCTGTTGTCAGGCTTATTTCTGTTCCATTCCGTACATCTTTTCGGCTGGTCACTGGCGAGAAACCACTGCTGAACGGTTTCGCCAAGATCGTTTCCCATAAACATCGTGGGCTGCGAAGACTGCGGGGCCTGGTCTTGCGCCATTGCGACGCCAGTAGTTAGCCCAAGAACTAAAATCGCAAAAAATCATTTTCATCGTATTCTCCCTCGCTCACGCAAGTGTAGCTGGCGTCGGGTTGCGATTTACGATTGTCTCTATGGGGATGCTTGAACGATAAGCTGTACTCGCGTACAGGTGAAAATCACGGATTCTCGTTTGCCCGAACCTTTCTGTTACGATAATTCCGCCATGCCACACTTATTCGAACCGCTCACGATTCGCGCCGTCACGCTGCGCAATCGCATCGCCGTTTCGCCGATGTGCCAATACTCCTGCGACGACGGCCTCGCCAACGACTGGCACTTCGTGCATCTC
>JBAQYT010000088.1:0-6676 GCA_049787175.1 Candidatus Acidiferrales bacterium
ACGCAGCAAATTTCGACGAAGACCTTGCCGCCGTCGAGATAATCGACGCCGTGGCCGGTGAGGTTCGGGTCGGTCAAAATGCTGTGAATGAACAGGCCCGCGGCCGCAACGTAGGTAAGGTAATGAAAAAGCTTCCAGAGATGCCGCCCGAGCTCGATGCGGTAGAGCGAGGTGACCACAATGAGCACCAGTAAATAGAGAGCGACCGCGCCAATGGTGTTCCACAAGGGCTGCAGCGGCGACCATACCGGAAACGCGATATCTAACACGCGGAAATGCGGTTTGCCGTTCAAGAGCAGCGGCAGCGGATGCGCCAGCGTGAAGCCCAGCGTGCCGTAGCCGGTCCAGCGATGAATGCTGAAAATATCGAAGCGGCGGTGCGGCCAGTAGCGTACTGGACTGTAGCGGCCAAAAATCATCAGGCCAATGAGAATGTTCGCGGTGGCAAACCCCACAGCCGTCAGGCCGATATACGCAGACAGATCAAGCACAGTCACGCGAGGTGCGACTCCATAGCTTCATTCCCCGCGCTTGTGCGGGCGGCTACGTCAAAAGACGCGCGCACGCTGAGCAGGGTTTCACTTGCTAGCAGCAGAAGATAGCGCAGATGCGCGGAGGAAAACACGGCTAAGATGGAGCGCGGCATCCGGAACGTAATGAAAATACGCAGAGTCACAATAACGATGCTGGCGTCGATTGCCGCAATGCTGGCGATTGTCCTGGCGGGAGCGGGCGATGCGGCCGAGCCACGCGGCGTAGTTTCGCAAGAGCCACAACAACTCACAAATGCGCGAGAAGATACGCGGATGTACATCGGATTCGACCGGAATGATTATCCAGGCGATGGCGCGCTCGATGCGTTGCGAAAAACATTTGCGTTCTGCGGCTTCTGGCTGAACGATCCTCCCGGTGGGCCGCCGGGCGAAAGCTCCAACTCATGGAAGGGCAAACGCGAAATTTTGCGCGCGCGCGGATTTGGATTCTTGGTGCTCTTCAATGGGCGCTTGGACAAAGAACTGAAGGCCGCGCATGATCCAAAGTTGATGGGAGCGGCCGACGCGCAGGCCGCCGTGAAGGCCGCGCAGACGCAAGGCTTCCCGCGCGGCACAATAATTTTTCTCGACCAGGAAGAAGGCGGCCGGATGCTGCCCGAGCAGCGCGAATATTTGTACGCGTGGATTGACGCCGTGAATGCAGCGAGCTATCGAACCGGAGTCTATTGCTCGGGAATGCTCGACGAACAGGGCCCCGGCGGCGTGATTACCGCAAACGACATTCGCGAGAATGCGGGCCAGCGCCAAATTTCATTTTTTGTCTATAACGACGCGTGTCCGCCGTCGCCCGGCTGCGTTTTTTCCGCCGCCCAGGTGGCGAACCGGCAAAGCGGCGTGCCGTCTGCGGCGGCCTGGCAAATTGCGCAGTCACCGCGCAGAAAAAACATCACCGCGCGCTGCCGCGCGACCTATGCCGCCGACGGAAATTGCTATGCTCCGGGTCTTGCGGCACAGGGAATCTACGTCGATGTGGATATCGCCTTGTCCGCGGACCCCTCAAACGGCCGCTGAGCCTTTGATACGGCGATACGGCTACTGCGTGGCGGTTTTTTCGCCCAGTTTGCGCATCCGCTCGCGCAATTTCTGGCGCAGGCCTGTCGGCGCATTGGGATTGAACGCCACCAGATACCACAGCGGCTGCGTGCGATCCTTGCTGAGAGAAGTGAGCGTTGCCGCGTCGGCGTTGGGATGACGCGCGATGTTTTCGCGAATCGCGGCGTAGGGATGCTTGGCCAAACGCCGCAGCGTCTTGGCGGAAACCTTGGGATGCTCGCTGATCAGCCGCAGAAGGTAATAATCCTCGCCTGGCGTATCGCGATAAAGCTTGTCGAGTATATCCGGCTTGATTTCGGCGCTCAGGACCAGTCCGACCTTTTCGTCCCACGATCCGTTGATGCGATTGAGTTCCTGCGTGCGCGCGTGGATCAACTGCTCGACGACGCGGCGTTCCTGTTCCAGGCGTCCGTGCGGCAGCGCGCTATGCTCCACCGAATCGAGCACGCGCAGCAGATGCTGGCGTTCCCCGAAAACGACCTGCGATGTGCGCGGGGTCTTCCCTTTTGCATTATTGCTGACCAAATCGGAGCGTCTCATGATTTTCTCCCGCTGGCTTTCACATGCGAACCGCGCCCGAAAAAATTCTCTGCGAGGCTGCGTGACTCGCCGTGCAATTGCTCGCCGGGAAGAAACAAGCCTGGGGATGTTTCCCTCCGTGAAGAGGGAGCCAAGAAATTTTTCCTCGACGTTCCTCGCGCGGCGGCGCCTAAATCGCACCCATTATCCGGCGAGAAACGCGGGCAGGCAAACCGTAGTGCACGGAGCGTTCCTTGCGTGCAACAGCGTTTGGCACTACGGCGGTACACTACAAAGGACGCGTGTGGCGTTGCTGCGGCGTTGAACCAGCCGCCGCGAATGAGTATCGTGGATGCGGATAACAAATCGGCATGCAGGAGCGAACGGGATGAGCGTTTTTGAAAAGCATCGGGAAGAGCTCGAACATTTTGAAACGATGATGGGTCCGCATCGCGGACGGCTGGCCGTGTCGCTCGATCTGCTCACCAACGCGATAGTGTTGATTGGCCAGCATGGCGTCTACTGCCGCAGCGCCGCGAATCCCCAGCAGCCGCCGATGGATATTCGCCTCATCAACGACGAACTGCAGAACGCGAAGCAATTGATTCAAAGCGTCATGGAAAATCTGCGCGCCGAACGCGACGCTCGCGAAGCCAGCAGCGGTTAGACCGTTCGCACGCACTGCGGAGCGTTCGCGCGTTGACTTGGCTCTGCCCTAACCATACAATTCGCGCGCAGGCCGCAGCAACTGCGCAGCCGCAAGCCCAGCATGACTGACAAAGATTCCTTCATCGGACAAACTGTCTCGCACTACCGCATCCTCGAAAAGCTCGGCGGCGGCGGCATGGGCGTCGTCTACAAAGCCGAGGACCTGAATCTCGGCCGGCCTGTCGCTCTCAAATTCCTCCCCGCGGACATGGCTCGCGATGCATCCGCGCTGGAACGTCTGCGGCGCGAAGCGCGCGCGGCTTCGTCGCTCGACGACCCGAACATCTGCACCATTTACGAAATCGGGGAGAGCGAGGGCCAGCCGTTCCTCGCCATGCAGTTCCTCGAAGGCTCGACGCTGAAACATCGCATCGAAGGCAAGCCGCTGCCGCTCGATCTGCTCCTGGATTGGGGTATCGAGATCGCCGGAGCGCTCGACGCGGCGCATTCGCACGGGATCATTCATCGCGACATCAAGCCCGCGAACATTTTCGTCACCACGCGCGGTCACGCCAAGGTCCTCGATTTCGGACTGGCGAAAATGATGGAAGGCGCGCGCGGCTCAAAACACGGAATGACGCAAAGCATGACCCAGGCGACCATGGACAGCGTCGAGGAAGACTTGACAAGCCCCGGGGCTGCGGTCGGAACGGTGGCGTATATGTCGCCGGAGCAGGCGCGCGGCGAAGAGCTTGATGCACGCACGGACCTGTTTTCCTTCGGCGCGGTGCTCTACGAAATGGCTACGGGGCGCACTCCGTTCAACGGAAATACCACTGCGGTCCTGCACGACGCGATCTTGAACCGCGCTCCCGTGCCGCCGCTGCGGCTGAATCCCGACCTCCCTGCCAAGCTCGAAGAAATCATCAGCAAGGCGCTTGAAAAAGACCGTGACGTTCGCTACCAACACGCGAGCGAGATGGGCGCGGACTTGAAGCGCTTGAAACGCGACACGGATTCCGGACGTTCGGGCGTAGCCGCGCCTGGGGCTCTGTCTTCCGCAAGCGCGGCGCCGGCTCAGCCGGAGGAACAAAGACTGTCGTCCACAGGCGCATCCAGCAGCGCCCGCACGATCGCTGCCTCGGGCGCGCACGCATCCGGTTCTTCGTCGGTCGCTGCCGTCGCCCGCGAACACAAATTCGGCACGTTCGCGATTGTGATCATCGTGCTGATTCTTGTCGGCGCTGCTGCGTATGGGATTTATTCGTTTCTGAATCGCTCGGCGCTCGTTCCCTTCCAGAATTTCACCGTCACCCAAGTCACCAGCACCGGCGAGGCGCAGCTCGCGGCGATTTCTCCGGATGGCAAATACATTCTCAGTGTGCAGGAAGAAAACGGCAAACCGAGCCTGTGGCTGCGCAATGTGCCGACGAACAGCGACACACAAATCATCCCGCCCTCGTTTGCTCATTATCTGGGCTTGGTTTTCTCGCCCGATGGCAATTACATCTATTTTCGCAAAGCCGTCGATCAGACGGGAACAGCCTACAATCTGTTTCGCGCTCCCGTGCTCGGCGGAACACCGCAGCAAATTGTCACGGACGTGGATACCGACATCACGTTTTCACCCGACGGAAAGCGCATAGCCTACCTCCGCACCAACGACCCGGTTGTGGGTCAATACCGTCTGCTCAGCGCCAATACGGACGGAAGCGACGAGAAAGTGCTTTTCATCGACAACGGCCTGCATCCCGGTGGCTCCCCGGCATGGTCGCCCGATGGGGAAAAAATCGCTTACGTGATGCCGCCGCAATACAACACAGTTGAATCCTTGGACCTCGCCAGTGGAAAAAAGACCGCACTGCTTGTATTGATGGATCGAATTGTATTTGGAATACATTGGCAACCAGACGGGCGCGGCCTCGTTGTCCTTTACGGCGAGCGGCCAAATTACGGGCGGGAGCAGATCGGATATATTGCCTACCCTAGCGCCGCGTTCCACACCATCACGCGCGACACGAACACTTACAATACCCTGACTCTCTCTTCCGACGGCAAAATGATCGCCACGGTGCAGGTCAAAACAACAAACACTCCTTATCTGCTGCCTCCGTCAGGATCGAAGGAATCCTCACCGCCCGAAGCGCCATTGCAAGTGCCTGGTGTCAGCTCTCTCGCATGGGCCGGCGACGGCGAACTTCTCGTCAGCAATGGAACAAATCTCTTTCGCATGCATACAGATGGCAGCGACCGTACAACGCTGGTGAATGATGCCGCTGGGTACGTAGTTGCGGCCAAGCGTTGCGGTGATCGTTACCTGGCTCTCAGTTGGCTTTACCATGACAATACGAGTAGTGGCCACGTCTGGCGCGCCAACTCCGATGGCTCCAACGCGCAGCCACTCGCAAGTGGATCTACCTATGTCTGGAGTGTCGCTTGCGACCCGGGTGGAAAATTCATCTATTACATGGACCGGATTGATGACCACATCATGGAGGTCTCGACGGATGGCGGAAAACCCAAGATGGTGCCGGGGACCAATATT
Source organism: Candidatus Acidiferrales bacterium (assembly GCA_049787175.1). Classification (GTDB taxonomy): domain Bacteria; phylum Acidobacteriota; class Terriglobia; order Acidiferrales; family UBA7541; genus DAHUXN01. The sequence goes on from JBAQYT010000088.1 coordinate 5,320, forward strand.
CGCAAGGAATTTGTCGCGGCATCCCTTGGCGGCCTCTCGCCGGACGGAAAGCAATTGCCTTTTTTCTCCCAGAGCGCGCCGGGGCACACAAACCTCGATATTGTTAACCTCAATGCCGGACCGAATCCGCCTCTCCGAACGCTCACGCCGGACCCGCGCGTCTCTGGCCCCGCGGAATTTACGCCGGATGGAAAAGCGCTCGCCTATCCCATCACCGAAAATGGCGTGGCCAATTTGTGGCTTCAACCGCTCGACGGCTCGCCAGGCCGCCAGATCACCCAGTTCAAGACCGGCACGTTTGCAGACTTCAGTTGGTCGCCGGACGGCAAAACTCTCGCCATCCTCCGCACGCAAACGCAGTCCGATATCGTCCTCCTCCGCGAATCCGCGGCGCAGTAGCACATTCGCGCGTTCCACGAGATTCAGAAACTTCTTCGTTCGCCGCGTTGACTTGCCTCCGGGCTAACCTTACAATTCGCACGCCCACGCGGCTGCACAGCCGCAAGCCCAGGATGACCGACAAAGACCCGCTCATCGGAAAAACAGTTTCGCATTACCGCATCGTCGAGAAGCTCGGCGGCGGCGGCATGGGCGTGGTCTACAAATCCGAAGACACCAAGCTCGGTCGCGCTGTCGCCTTGAAGTTCCTGCCCGCGGATACCGCGCGCGACAAACAAGCGCTCGAACGCTTCGAACGCGAAGGCCGCGCCGCCTCGGCCCTCAATCATCCGAACATCTGCACGATTTATGATATCGATCAAGCTGACGGCCATCCCTTTATCGCCATGGAATTGCTGAAAGGCGCCACCCTCAAACATCGCATCACCGCCGGCGCGCTTCCGCTCGAAGCGCTGCTCGAAATCGGCATTCAAGTGGCTGACGCGCTCGATGCCGCGCATTCCGAAGGCATCATCCATCGCGACATCAAGCCTGCCAATATTTTCGTCACCGAGCGCGGCCAGGCTAAGGTGCTCGATTTCGGCTTGGCAAAAGTTATTGCCCGCCAGCCAGTCGACAGCGCGACCGCGAGCTTCGAAAAAGCAATTGACGATACGAATCTGACGAGTCCCGGCGTGACTCTGGGCACCATCGCCTATATGTCTCCGGAGCAGGTTCGCGGAGAAACGCTGGACGCGCGAACTGATCTGTTCAGCTTCGGCTTGGTGCTTTACGAAATGGCTACTGGCCGGCAAGCGTTCACCGGTAATACTTCCGGCGTCATCTTCAATGCCATTCTCGAGCGTCAGCCGCCGCCCGCGACTCGCGTCAACCCCGACCTGCCGCTCAAACTCGAGGAAGTCATCTCCAAGACGCTCGAAAAAGACCGCAACGTCCGCTGCCAATCCGCCGCCGAACT
>JBAQYT010000097.1:0-33354 GCA_049787175.1 Candidatus Acidiferrales bacterium
TCAATACCATGGTCGATCAGTTGCGCGCCTTCGCTTCTGAAGTCACCCGTGTGGCGCGCGAAGTCGGCACCGACGGCAAGCTCGGGGGTCAGGCTCTTGTGCCCGGAGTCGCTGGTACGTGGAAGGAGTTGACCGACTCGGTGAACTCCATGGCCGGAAACCTCACCGGCCAGGTCCGCAACATCGCCGAAGTCACCACCGCCATCGCCACCGGCGACCTCTCCAAGAAAATCACTGTCGACGTGCGTGGGGAAATCCTGCTGCTGAAAGACACCATCAACACCATGGTCGACCAGCTCAACGCCTTCGCCGGAGAAGTCACCCGCGTGGCGCGCGAAGTCGGCACCGAAGGGCGTCTCGGCGGACAAGCTGACGTCCCCGGCGTGGCTGGCACGTGGAAAGACTTGACCGACTCGGTGAACTCCATGGCCGGAAACCTTACCGGCCAAGTTCGCAACATCGCCGAAGTCACCACCGCGGTCGCCAGCGGCGACTTGTCGCGCAAAATCACCGTGGACGTGAAGGGCGAAATTCTCGAGCTGAAAGACACCATCAACACCATGGTCGACCAGCTCAACGCCTTCGCCGGAGAAGTCACCCGCGTGGCGCGCGAAGTGGGCACCGAAGGAAAACTTGGTGGTCAGGCGCAAGTGCCTGGCGTGGCCGGTACATGGAAGGACTTGACCGACAACGTCAATTTCATGGCCAGCAACCTCACCGGCCAAGTTCGCAACATCGCCGAAGTCGCCACGGCCATCGCTACCGGCGACCTCTCCAAGAAAATCACCGTGGACGTGCGCGGCGAAATTCTGCAACTCAAGGAAACGCTGAACACCATGGTCGAGCAGTTGCGCTCCTTCGCCGCCGAAGTCACTCGCGTCGCCCGCGAAGTCGGTTCCGAAGGGCGCCTCGGCGGCCAAGCCAACGTCCCCGGCGTGGCCGGCACTTGGAAGGACCTCACCGATTCGGTGAACGCCATGGCCGGAAACCTGACCGGTCAGGTGCGCAACATCGCTGAAGTCACCACCGCCGTGGCTCGCGGCGACTTGTCGCGCAAGATTGCTGTCGACGTGAAGGGCGAGATTCTCGAATTGAAGAACACCATCAACACCATGGTCGACCAGCTCAACGCGTTCGCCGCTGAAGTCACTCGCGTCGCCCGCGAGGTCGGCACGGAAGGCAAGCTCGGCGGCCAGGCGCAAGTGCCTGGTGTGGCGGGCACTTGGAAGGACTTGACCGACAACGTCAACGTCATGGCCGCGAACCTCACCGAACAGGTCCGCGGCATCGTGAAAGTCGTCACCGCTGTAGCCAATGGCGACCTCACGCAGAAGCTCACTGTAAACGCGAAGGGCGAAGTGGCCGCGCTCGCGGAAACCATCAACAACATGACCGGAACGCTGGCCACGTTCGCTGATCAGGTGACCACCGTCGCCCGCGAAGTCGGCGTGGAAGGACGTCTCGGCGGTCAGGCCAACGTCCCCGGCGCCGCCGGCACGTGGAAAGACCTCACCGGCAACGTCAATTTGCTCGCAGACAACCTTACCAACCAGGTGCGCGCCATCGCCGAAGTGGCTACCGCCGTGACCAAGGGCGACCTGACGCGCTCGATTCAAGTCGAGGCCCGCGGCGAAGTTGCCGAGCTAAAAGACAACATCAACACCATGATCGACAACCTTCGCCTCACCACCGACCGCAACACCGAGCAGGACTGGCTCAAGACCAACCTTGCGCGGTTCACGGGAATGCTCCAAGGCCAGCGCGATCTGGCCACCGTCGGTCGCTTGCTTCTTTCCGAACTCGCCCCGCTCGTCAACGCGCAGCAAGGCGTGATTTACCGCATGGACTCGGAAGAATCAAAGCAAATGATCTTGCTCTCCTCTTTTGCTGACAACGGCGAAGATGGCCATCGCCGTCAAGTGCAACTTGGCGAAGGCCTCGTCGGCCAGTGCGCCTTTGAAAAGCGCCGCTTGCTCATCGCCGAACTGCCTCTTAACGCCACTCCCATTCGCTCCGGTTTGTTCGAAGCCGTGCCGCGCAATGTGATTGTCCTGCCGGTGCTCTTTGAAGACCGCGTGAAGGCCGTCATCGAGCTGGCCACGTTGAATATATTTACCGCGTCGCAGTTGGCCTTCCTCGAGCAATTGACCGCCAGCATCGGCATCGTGCTCAACAGCATCGAGGCCACTATGCAGACCGAAGGCCTGCTGCAACAATCGCAGCAGCTTGCCACCGAGCTGCAGACTCAGCAGAAAGAATTGCAGCAGACCAACGAGCAGCTTGGACTCAAAGCTCAGCAGCTCGCCGAACAGAACGTTGAAGTCGAGCGCAAGAACCAGGAAATCGAGCAGGCTCGCCGCGCTCTCGAGGAAAAAGCCAAGGAGCTCGCGCTCACCTCCAAATACAAATCCGAATTCCTGGCCAACATGTCCCACGAGCTGCGCACGCCGCTCAATAGCATCCTCGTGCTCGGCCAGCAATTGAGTGACAACGCCGACCGCAACCTCTCGCCCAAGCAAGTGGAGTTTGCCCGCACCATTCACGGCGCCGGCACCGACTTGCTCAACCTCATTAGCGACATTCTTGATCTCTCGAAAATCGAATCCGGCACCGTCTCGGTCGAGGCCGAAGACGTCTTCTTTGCCGGCTTGCTCGACATGGTTGCGCGTCCGTTCCGTCACGAGGCCGAAAACAAGCGGCTCACTTTCGAAGTATATTCGGACGCGCGCTTGCCTCGCAGCTTGGTTACCGACGCCAAGCGCTTGCAGCAAGTACTGAAGAATTTGCTCTCGAATGCTTTCAAGTTCACCGAGCAAGGCGCCGTGCGCCTCGCCGTTTCATCTGCTGTCAACGGATGGAGCGAAGAGCATCCTGTGCTTGCTCGCGCGGCCTCCGTGATTGCCTTCGAGGTTTCCGATACCGGAATCGGCATTCCCGCCGAGAAGCAGCGCATCATCTTCGAAGCCTTTCAGCAAGCCGATGCAGGCACCAGCCGCAAGTACGGCGGCACGGGCCTCGGTTTGGCAATCAGCCGCGAATTGGCGGGCTTGCTCGGCGGTGAAATCCAGTTGCACAGCACCCCAGGCAAAGGGAGCATATTTACTCTGTACCTTCCGCAGACCTACGTCGGCCCGTCGGTCCCCGCCGTCGCCAGGGACGGCAAATCCGGCGTGCAAACCCCTCTGCAATTGAGCGTGGGCTCCGCCGAAACGCAAATCGAAACGGTTCCCGACGACCGCGACGATCTGCTGCCCGAAGATTCGATTCTGCTCATCGTCGAGGACGACCCCCATTACGCCCGCGTTTTGCGCGATCTCGCTCGCGATACCGGATTCAAGACTCTGGTTGCTACGCGCGGCTCTCAGGCCCTGTCGCTCGCTCGCGAATATCATCCCACCGCTGTCTCATTGGACGTGTTCTTGCCCGACATGCTCGGCTGGACCGTGCTGAACCACCTGAAGCAGGATCCGTCCACCAGGCACATCCCTGTGCAGATGCTCACCCTCGACGAGGACCGCCAGCACGGCCTCACTCGCGGCGCGTTTGCATTCCACACCAAGCCGGTCACACCGGAAGGAGTACAGGCCGCGCTTGATCGCATCAAGACGTATTCTGCGCCTCGCCAAAAACGCTTATTAATCGTTGAAGACAATCCCGCCGAACAACTCAGCGTTCGGGAACTCCTCGGCTACGAGGATGTTGACGTCACTGTTGTTTCCACAGGCGCAGAAGCTCTCCACGCCGTCGCCGAACAATCTTTCGATTGCGCGGTTCTCGATCTCCGCCTTCCGGATATGTCCGGCTTCGACGTGCTCGAGTCTCTTCGCGACACTCCCGCGCTCTGCGAACTGCCCGTCATCGTCTTCACAGGTAAAGAACTCTCGCCGGAAGAAGACGCACGGCTGCACACTCTGGCGCGCAGCGTTGTCGTCAAGGGAGTCGAATCACCCGAGCGCTTGCTCGATGAAACCGCTCTGTTCCTCCATCGCGTCGTCACCGATTTGCCGGCCGAGAAACAGCGCATGCTCGATCGCCTGCATCGCTCCGATGAAGCGCTTGTCGGCAAAAAAGTCCTTGTTGTCGACGACGACGTCCGCAACATCTTCGCTCTTAGCAGCGTCCTGGAACGCCGCGGCATGACCGTTCTTACCGCCGGCACCGGCCGCGAGGCCATTGCCACGCTCGAGACCACCCCCGACCTCGCCATCGTCCTCATGGACATCATGATGCCGGAGATGGACGGATATGAGACCATGCAGGTGATACGCTCGAACCCTTTGCTGCGCCGTCTTCCCATCATCGCTTTGACCGCCAAGGCCATGAAGGGCGATCGCGAGAAATGTCTGGAAGCGGGTGCCTCCGAGTATTTGGCGAAGCCCGTGAATACGGAGCAGTTGCTCTCCGCCCTCCGCACGTGGCTTCATAGGTAGGGTGCCAAGGCCAAAATGGACCAACACGAGCCAGTCAACATCCTGATGGTCGATGATCAGCCGGCCAAGCTGCTCACCTACGAAGCCATTCTTGCCGAGCTTGGCGAGAAATTGATCAAAGCGAACTCTGGAAAAGAGGCGCTCGAGCAGTTGCTCAAAAACGACGTTGCCGTCGTCCTTCTGGATGTCAGTATGCCGGAGCTTGATGGCTTCGAGCTCGCGGACATGATCCGCCAGCACCCGCGCTTTCAGAAGACCGCCATCATTTTCATTTCCGCCGTGCACTTGACCGATCTCGACCGCCTGAGAGGATATGAACGCGGTGCCGTCGACTACATCTCCGTGCCGGTCAATCCGGAGTTATTGCGCGCCAAAGTCAGCATCTTCGCCGAATTGCATCGCAACGCGCTTCAACTGGAAGCGTTGAACGCCGAGCTGCGCCGCCTTTCCGCCAGCATCATCGCCGCGCAGGATGAAGAGCGCCGCCGCATCGCCCGCGAGCTGCACGACAGCCTGGGCCAAGACCTCGCTGCCGCGAAAATGATCATTGAGGGCATCGATCCGCAGAGTGTCTCGCCAAAATCCATCGGGCGCGTCACCACGGAAGCTTGTGCCATCATCGATCACGCCATGCAGCAGGTTCGCAGCATGTCTCATCTGTTGCATCCTCCTATGCTCGACGAAGTTGGTTTGCTTTCCGCGTTGCAGTGGTACATCGACGGCTTCACCAAGCGCAGCGGCATCGAAAGCTCTCTCGAAATTCAGCCGAATCCGTTTCCTCGCCTTGCTCCGGACGTGGAAAAAGCGGTTTTCCGCATCGTTCAGGAAGCCCTCACGAATGTCTTTCGGCATGCCAAGGCGCATAAAGCCTGGGTCAGTGTCGTCAAGAAAGATGGCCAGATCATCAGCACGGTGCGTGACGATGGCGCCGGAATCTCCACCGCCATTGCCGAATTTCGCCCCGGCAGCATCGGCGTGGGCATCGCCGGAATGCGGCAGCGCGTGAAAGAGCTTGCCGGTGAATTGCGATTGACCAACGCTTCGCCCGGCACCATCGTTCACTTCGCATTGCCCGTGCGCTCGGTTGCCCAGAAGATTCCGTGATGTCCCTCCAGTCACGCCTCTAATATTCCCGCCTTTTTGTGCCCCACATGCCCGCTGAACTAAACAAAGAGGACCACTCCGGCGTGCCGCGGTTTCAGCCTCCGTTGTGGTCCCTTATGAATTTATGAAGATAGGTTTATGAAGAACTCACCGTTTGGATCAGTCCTGGCCCTTATTCCCATCCCGGCCGCGAGTGCCTGAACATGGATCGCAAGTCGAATCCGACCGTCAGCGTGACGGCATTCTGGTCAAACTCGATGCTGTGCACGTATCCAACTTCTGTGTAGAGAAATCGAGTCGGAAGAATCCGTACCCATGCTGAGTAGCCATGATCATTCGTTGCCTCCGCCAGCGCGTTGGCGGCCGTCGGGAAGAGCAGCGTGTTCGTCACTGTCTGCCCATCGATAAATGCCTTCTGTGTTCCCGATGGCACTATCTCGTAGAACGATCCGCCTACCCCGAATTCGCGGGAGAGCCTGAAATCCATTCCCGCCTCTCCGTCCGCTATAAAGCCCAGCGTGCGGAAAGTGTCGAACAAACGGTACGGCTGCGACAGCAACTGCGTGTTCAAGACTCCGTTCGCAATGCCCGCGTTCAAAAATGGCGTCACCCGGCCAATGGGCTTGTCGAAGTGATTGAACCAATCCACGCCGATGTTACCGCTCGAGAACGATCCGGTTTCATAGTACGGAACGGAAATCGTCACCGCCGTGTCATAGTCGAGAATGTGGTTGTTGAATGTGAGGCGCAGGTCCCAGTAAGGATCGCCGAGCTGTTGCTGCCATCCATAAGGCTGCCCTTCCAATGGCGGCGTCAAATGATTGAAGTACACTGGAATTCCAACGTCTGTCCCGATGTATCGGTTGAAGTCATAGCCAATATCGCTGTCCAAAATCAGAAACTGCCCCTGGTTGCTGGCGCTTCCGCGGAATTCCTCGTAGATATCGAACCCTTTTTGCGGTTCGTACGCCGGTGACTCCGGCGATTGCGCCCAGAGCGCCGGTGCGCCCGTCAGCAGGATAAAAACCGCGACCCCACCCATCAGCAACCACCCGTACACCCGCCGTAGCATTTTCGCTTTCACAGTATTTTTCTCCCGTCTTGAGTTTGTGATGGAACTGGGCGGTGTTCGTTTGTCGTGAGCCATCGCATCTTCTTGTGTCGGAGCGTTAGAGAAGCGGGAGGCCCTTGCGAGCCCCCCGTTTCCTTGGTTCGTTTTGTACTTGAGTTCATTCCATGGCGCTCAATTACTGAGCTCCGTGGATACTCGCCCGCTCTTCAGCGGTTGTTTTCTGTTGCATGTGTTGATTTTTGTAGTCCTCATGGAATTTCATCTGCTCTTGCATGAAGCCTGACGGATTGTTCTCGGCTGCCTGGGCGAGTTCCGGGTTCTTATCCATCAGTTCCTTGAGGTCCTTGTGGTGGTCCAAGTAATTCGCGTCTTTCACGCTGTCCGGATTCTTTTGCAAATCCTTGGACACGTTTTTGTGCTTCGTCAAGTACATATCCATCTCTCGATCCGCTTCAAATCGGTTCTCGTGGTCCATGAACCCACTGGGGTTGTTTTGGAACTGGTCGCTTACTCCGGGGTTCTTGGCAAAGAAGCCTTTCAGGTCCTTGTGGTGGTCGAGGTAATCGGCATCCTTCACGCGATCTGGATTTTCCTGCAGGTCTTTCCCGACATTCTTGTGACTGTTCAAGAAGTCGTCCATCTGCGCGCAAGCGTCGAAAGTACTCTCCTGATGCATGAACGCCGACGGGTTGTGCGTGAATTCCTCTCGCACATCGGGGTGCTTCTTCAAGAACGCTTCCAGGTCCTTGTGGTGCGCCAGATAGTCGCTGTCGTTGACGCGCGCTGGATAGGCATTCAGATCTCGCGCCTCGTCCTTGTGCTTATCGAGGTACGTATCCATCGTGGCCACGTCCGCCGATCCGTTCCCTTGCCCCTGAATGCCGTCGTCACGATAGGCGACCCTCAGGAAGTTCGATGGGTTCTGCACGAAAGAATCCCGCAGTTGCGGATTGTCGTTCAGAACATTCCGCAATTCCGGATGGTCATTCAAATACTTCGAGTTGTTGATGAGCGACGGGTTGGCTTCCAACTGCTTGGCCACTTCGGGATGCGCGTTCAGAAACTCATCCATCGAGACCACGCTCGGGCCTCCCTGAAAACGGATCTCCGCGTTCAGGAAGGCAGTGGGACTCGCGTCGAACTGCGCCTGCACTTGCGGATGGCTGTTCAAGAAATCCTGCAGTTCGGGGTGCTGTTGCAGGAAGCTCTGACTGTTAATCAGGTCAGGACTGCTTTGCAGCTGTTTCTCGATGTCCGGATGCGAATCGAAAAACTGCTTTGTGGCCGCTAGTTCTCTCTGTTCGGGGTTCGGATTCGGATTCGGGTTCCGGCCGTAACCGTCGCCGGGGTTTCCCGCGGGTCCGACGCCGGAGTGGTCGCTCAGACGCGCCTGAAAGCGCTCTTCCAAACTCATGAACAACGCCGGATTCCGGTCAAACGCATCCCGCACTGTGCGGTTGTTATTCAAGAAATCCAGCAGCTCTGGGTGGTTTCGCGTATAGCTTTCGTCGTCGAGTAGCTTAGGATTGGCTTCGAGCTGCTTCTCGATGTTGGGATGGGTGCTGAGGAACCGATCCATCGTCGCCAATTCTCGCCGGGTCCTGAACCAATCCGCGAATTGTCCCCGATTTCTGTCCATATCCTGCCGCAGCCCTGGATGCGCGTCGCAGAAATCTTTCAAGTCGCTATGCTGGCTCAAGAAGTTCTGGTCGTAGATGAGATCGGGATTGGCCCGCAACGCATCGGCGACGTCTGGGTGCGCGTCGAGAAATTGATCGAACGCCGTCCAGTCCGCTGCGTGGATGTCCTGTGCCTGAAACTGGCCTTGCGCCTGAGTCTGAACCTGGGCGGTGCTCTGGTCACCGTTTTGCTGTGCCCATGCGCCGCTGGGAGTCAGGCTCAAAGCCACTAACGTGCCGCCGACAAGCACAAAGCGGTGAAAGTACTTAGGATTGAATCGCATCTCTTACCTCCATGTTTTATGAATCGATTGTGCATGGCCTGCTGGACGCGGCTTAGGCTTGATAAACTTCAGATTCTGCTGTCGCGGGGCTGGGGGAAAGTTCGAAGGCTCACTACGCTCCTTTCGCATGGTGAATGCGTGTTCATGCCAGAGTAGCTGCAAGAAACGTGCCAGAAAACTAACTCACGATAATCCAAGAAGATACGCGGCGCTTATCAGGGCAATACGCGACGCCTTGTCCGGGGAAAAAATTTCCCCCGCCGCGAACTCTCGCCTCGGGTTTCAGTACTCCTGATTCCGTGTAATCTTCGAAGTCTCGAGTGGGCACATGCTTTTCAGCATCTTTACGTTTTTCAGCGGCTGTCATCTCAGGTCTCCGTTGACTGTCGTTGCAACGCTTTGTTAACTTGGTCATCTAACACCTGCTCCATTTTCGGAGGTTGCATCCATGGCCACAGCAGTCGCACCCACAACCTACAAGAACTACATTGGCGGAGAATGGGTCTCATCCGCAATCGGGAAGGACATTGAAAATCGTAATCCGGCAAACACCGACGACCTTGTCGGTATATTTCCAGCATCGACTGAGGAAGACGTAAAGCTCGCCGTCGAAGCCGCGAAAACCGCATTCGACAAATGGCGCCTCACGCCCGCGCCCAAGCGCGCGGAAATTCTCTATCGCGCCGCGGAAATTCTCATCCAGCGCAAGGAAGACATTGCCCGCGACATGACCCGCGAAATGGGCAAAGTCCTCGCCGAGACGCGTGGCGACGTGCAAGAAGCCATCGATATGATCTATTTGATGGCTGGCGAAGGCCGCCGCCTCTTCGGCCAGACCACTCCTTCCGAGCTTCCCAATAAATTCGCCATGAGCGTGCGCTCGCCCATCGGCGTCTGTGGCCTCATCACGCCGTGGAATTTTCCCATCGCCATTCCTTCCTGGAAAATGGCGCCCGCGCTCGTCTGCGGCAATACCATCGTCGTCAAGCCCGCCGAAGACACGCCGCTCTCCACTTATTATCTCGTGCAAATTCTCGAAGAGGCCGGCCTGCCCGCCGGTGTCGTCAATATCGTTTGCGGAATGGGCCCCGAAGCGGGCGCGCCGCTGGTCAATCATCCCGGCGTGAAGCTCGTCAGCTTCACCGGCTCAACCGACACCGGCCGCATCGTCAACCAGGCCTGCGCTCCGGCGTTCAAGCACGTCCATCTGGAAATGGGCGGCAAAAACATCATCCTCGTCATGGAGGACGCGAACATCGACCTCGCCGTCGATGGCGCCATTTGGGGCGGCTTCGGCACCAGCGGCCAGCGCTGCACCGCCGCCAGCCGCATCGCCGTCCACAAAAAAGTTTACGCGGAGTTCACCGAGAAATTCATCGCGCGCGCGAAAAAATTGCGCGTCGGCGACGGCCTCGACGCGGACGTCGACATGGGCCCGGTCATCAACGAAACGCAATTGCAAACGGTCATGAAATACGTCGAAATCGGCAAGCAGGAAGGCGCGAAGCTCGCAACCGGCGGCCATCGCCTCGACACCGGCAAATACGCCAAGGGCTGGTTCCACGAGCCCACCGTTTTCGTCGATTGCAATTCCAAGATGCGCGTCTGCCAGGAAGAAATTTTCGGCCCGGTCGTTTCCGTGATGCCCATCGGCAGCCTCGACGAAGCTCTCGAAGTCGCCAATGGCGTGAAGTACGGCCTTTCCGCCTCGATTTACACGCGCAATATCAACGACGCTTTTCGCGCCCAGCGCGACCTCGATACCGGAATCGTCTACGTCAACGCGCCCACCATCGGCGCCGAAACGCACCTGCCTTTCGGCGGCACCAAGCAAACCGGCAACGGCCATCGCGAATCCGGCCTCGCCGCCATCGATTTTTACTCCGAATGGAAAACCGTGTACATGGACTACTCCGACCGCCTCCAGCGCGCCCAAATCGACAACGCCGCCACGTAGCCTGTGGCACAGGCTCTTAGCCTGTGCTCCTGGCCCGGGCGCCCCATCCTGAGCGTCCTTTGCGAAGGGTGGGAGCGTCTTCTCTTACAGTTGTCATTCCGAACCCGGTCGCGTCTTTCACGAACGGTGTGAGGAATCTGCTTTGTTGTGCTTGTTTTCTCGTTGCGTAGTTGCCGGGTGCCCCATCCTGAGCGTAGTTTGCGAAGGGTGGGTGTTTTCTGAGCCTGTAGGGATGACTCTTTTACGAAGCCGTCGAAGGCTGCCTAAACGCCGAGGGTACGATTTCACCGCTTGCTCTAGGTCGCGACTGATTTTTCGACGAATGCCTTCATCCGCACCGCTGTCAGCGAGATCGTCTCGTTCAATCTTTATGACAATCCTGAAACCTCTCCTGTCCACAAGGGAAACTAGATCGAGGTCAAAATCGCGGTCAGTCGCCTGAAACTCCAGCGCACGCAGCTGCGGCTCATTCAGTTCGCTCGCGATCCTGGCCAGCTCCGCCAGAACAATCGCCTTTCCGGTTTCGACCTGCTGTTCGTACACAGTTTGCGGTGAACAAACATCATTGCAAAGCATAGAGATCTCCTTCTTCACACAAAATCTTATAGCGGCTGGCGGCGAAGACGCAACCCGGTCCCTTAGGAGGACCGTACGCGAAATCCGGAAAAAGCCCATGTCATGGCGCAACCCACAGCGAGAACCGCCAGTGGGACACCGACAGCGATGGTGCCAGTCTGTAGGACTGTCTGCCAGGGGTGAGGTCTCTGTAGTGGACGCCCTGCTTTTTGGTAAAGCCTGTCCGCCAGAACACGGTCCGTCAAGCTGTTATATTCCGGATAAAGGCGTCTAAAATCTTCGACTTTGTACCAGCAAAGACCGTCACTCCGAGAGTAATCACGGTTAGCGACCCCGCGCGCCTCTACGCAGCCAGCAGGAAGCACTGTGTACCCGCCGTATTTTTCGGCAAGAGCATCGAAGTCGGTATCGGCCACTCTAAACTCATGACGAATTTCGTTGTAGGAAGTTACCGCAATGCCGATTGCGAACAAGACGCTGAACACAACCCACAGCCGAAACATTCCTCTTCTTGCATTCATCTCATACCGCGTCCGTCGCGCTGGGTGGCGGCAACGGCGACGGCGGCGCTTGCGGCGTCACCACCGGATAATGCGCCGGTGCAGGCATGGCAGCGTCCGCCGCGCGCGTCAGGTATCGTTGGTACCACAGCGTTTCCGCCGACCGTTGCCACAGCCGCGTCCCGAGCCACCACAGAATCATCAATTGCCCCAGAAAAAACGCCGTCGTAATCGCCGTCGGCGGCAGCACGTACATCCACAGCCACAAGCCAAATCCAAATCCGATGCACGCAATGATTCCTATGCCAAGAAAAAGCCCGAAGAGGCCGCCGAAATTTCCGAACGTGACCCGCCAAGCCATCCGCAGCGAACGCCGCACGCGCCGCTCGTTCTGTGCCACGCAGTGAATCTCCGCCATATCGAACCACAGCCGCAAAATCAGAATCAGCAGCACGATCACAATTCCTGCCGCAATCCGCCACCACACGCCGGTCATCGCCGAAACAGCGTTCTCGCCAATGTGATTCGCGATCGCGCGCAAAATGTGGTGGAGAATTCCAATTGGAATCAGGCACAGCAGCAGGAAAATCACCAGCCGCACAAATCGCCAGAAAAACGCGCCGCACGCTTCAAAAAAATCCGAAGTCGTCAGCCGGATATCTCGCCGGTAAACCTCCAGAATTCCGCCGGTGACGAACAGCATAAACACAAAAAACACCAGGCTATACGCCATCGCTGCTGGCGAAACGTCCAAAGGTGACACGCCCGGCTGCACCGCCAATTCGCCGAGCGCGCCTATGTCGAATCCGTTCACCAATCGCTGCGCCGCAAGGCTGTGATCGAGGACGCTGCCGATGCGCGGTGTCACGCCATGAATCGAGAAAAACGCCAGCACGAAATTCACCGCGAAGATCCACCACACCAAGCGCTGCCTGCGCCACACCAGTCCCGCGCCTCCGAAAAATGCGCCTGAATTTCGCTGCGCCATCATTTACTCCTTACGCTTTTTTGGAGTGCGGCGGTCCGCCTCGCGGATCCGGGTTGCGTTAGCTGACGCAACCGGAACTCGACGCCGCTTTGCCTCTAAATCTGATTCCTAGGGGCGCTGTTTTTGCGCCCTCCGCGCACTCGTTATCTCGCTACCTTCCGCCTACACGATGTCATTCCGAACCCGTCCCGATGCATTGAATCGGGGCGGTGTGAGGAATCTGCTTTTCGCATTCGGTGTTTTCTAGCCACTAGTCACTCGCCACTGTCTTTAATTTTTACGTCAGATATGCCAGCAACTGCGAAAACCATTCGCTCACGAACAGGAAAATATTGCCAACCTTCCGTGCGGCTCGCCCATCCCCCGCGTCCGTCTCGCTGTCGTTGTAAAAATCGCGGTCCAGCCACATTTTGTGTTCCGGGTCGATTTCCGCGGACACGATTTGTGCCGGCTTCGTGTACGAATACCGAATCCACCGGTCTTTCCCGTCCCAATGCTCGTGCGCAATCCCGCCATCGTCGAACTTCACTTCCAGGTCCACCGGCGCGATGAAGTCGCCTTTGCGCTGCACCACGATGGAATCGCAATAAAGTGTCGTCGCTCCTTTTTTGTTCCGCGATTCTTTCTGTTCATACCAATTCGCCGGATCGGAACGAATGTCGCTCACTTCGTAATCCAAAATCTGCGTGCCCTTGAACGCCTGATCGAAATACCAGCTCAAATCCTGTCCGGCCACTTCCTGAATCGTATTCATGAAATCCGTGCCCGTCGGATGCTTGAACCGGTAGCGCATGAAATATTCGTGCATCGCTTGCTGCATTTTGTCCGCGCCAATAATTCGCTCCAGAGTCAGCAGCACCGTCGCCGTTTTTCCGTAACTGATAGCGCCGTATGCCCCATCGTTCATGTACTGCCAGCCGAAGCGCGTCAGCGGATCCGTGTCCGGCTCCGCCAAATAGCTCAGCCGCTGTTCCGCGAAGTCGCTCATCTGCGCGAACGGAAAATTGATCGCCGATGTCTTGTCGCCATAGAGCGCGGCCATCACTTTGCATTCCGTGTAGCTGTTGATACCCTCGTCCATCCACGCTTCCTCGAATTCGTTTGTCGCCACCATCGCGTACCAATATTGGTGCCCGAACTCATGCTCGACCACGACTTCCGGCAGTAGCAAGCCCTTCGGCATTTCCAAATCCGGCGCGGTTCCCGCCGTGATCAGCGTCGGATACTCCATGCCTCCCGCATCAGAGGCGCCATGCGGCGGATCAACCACCGTCAAGCGATCATAGGGGTACGGCCCGTACCACTTGTCGAAAAGCGTCATCGCGCCTTTCAGCACCTTGATGTATCGCGGCGCGCTGGCCATGTGCCCCGGCGACATCAGCACGTGCAGCTTCACCGTGCCCGCGCTGCCCGTCCACGAATCTTCCACGTCGATAAAATGCGGGCTGGCCGTCCACGAAAAATCGATCACGTCCTCCGAATGAAAGATGAGCGACTTCGTGCCATCCGCGTTGTTGTTGCTCGAAATCAAATCTCCGCCCGCGCCCACAACTTCATTCTTCGGCAGCGTGACGCGCACATCGTACGTCCCGAAGTCCGAGAAAAACTCCGTCGTGGCGTGAAACTGATGGCAGTTCCACGCGTTTTTCCACCACAAGCCAACCTTCGGGAACCACTGCCCCACCATGAAAAAATCGCGCTTGTAGCCGGTGCGTTCCACCACTTCCGGCATCTGGTCGTGAAACACCATGCGGAATTGCACCGAAGCGCCCGGCGCGATCGGTTTCGGCAGCGTCACCTGCATTACCGTGTGGTCGTCCGCGTTCTTGTCGTCGGGCTGGCTGAATTGCATTTTGTCTGTCAGGTCGCCCATGCCTTCCACTTCGAATTTGCTGATGGTAATCGCCCCGTAGTGTTTTGGATCCCAGCCGCTGCCCGCGCTCGTGCCGCGCGTACCATATAGCCGCACTTCCGTCATAAACGTGGACTTGGGCTGGAAAGCATTCAGGTAAAGATGAAATGGAAAAGTTTGTTGCGGCTGCCCGGTTAGATTCTTATACGTAAGCCACTCCGTCGCGTCGATACTTTTCTTCGCGGCGTCCAGGCGTGCGTCAATCTGATAGTTCACCACCCGCGTCGAAAGCGGCTGGCCTTCATTCGCCGGCGTGTACAGCGGTGGGGGCGTCGATTGCGCATGGCTGGCCGTTGCCAACAGAAACGCCAGCGCGATGCCGGCAAGAACATGCAGTATGCGCAGACGTTTCATCGACGCCTCCCCAAATCGGTCGACCACGCCAGGTTGAATACACCAGCTCGAACACGTCACCTGGGACGCCAAACAGCATATTCCACCTCGATTTGCCGGACAACGACGTTCTAATTCGGAAACCATCGGAGTCGGGATTCCACGCGTACGCTATACTCAGAAAATGAAATCGAACCGGACGGCAATGCCAATTCTTTGTACGTTCGTGATTTTCGGGGTTGCAGCGTGGAATGCCGGGGCGAAATCGGTCGCAGCGATTGTTCAAGAGTCCTCGAACTCGTCTGGCCCTCTTAGGATCTGGGAGCCGTCGACGGCGGAATTCTGGCGGGGCGTACCCAACGCGACGGTTCCCAAAGAGATGGTATCGAAAATAGTGGTGTCAGGCGCTCCCATCGTTCTCGAAGGGACCTCGATAATAGACATTGCAAAGCGCTTCGGCGCAACCGTCGGGGGGAGGGGCGAAGGGGGTGACTCTCTCCGGTGGATATGCATGGGCGGAAACGATTCCGGCGGGGAGTGGGCACTGTGGCTGGAAAGTGGCGAAATCGAGGGAGGAATGATAGGCGACTTTCAATGGCGACGCGTCAGTAGTGGCGTTGCATTCGACAAACGTTGCCGAAAGCTTAAATCCGGAAGCGTGGAACTACCAGATCGGCTGCGACTCGGCCTCACAAGGGAAGAAGTGAAAACAATTTTGGGCGAGCCGACTGTTTGGCGCGGCCAAAGGGCCATCTACGTTCATGAACATACGGAACTCCTTCACGGGGAGATTTACACGTCAGATAACATCGTTGAAGTCCGCTTTCACGAAGGGAAAGTTCAAGCCATAGACGTGTCGAAGCTCACGTCCGATTAGATCGCTCTCCGCGCGCCATGCTCCTTTTGCGCCGCCAAGTTGACGCTCTCTCTCCCGCCCGCTAAACTGAAATTACAGGCAATCGGTAACTAGCCCGCCTGTCAGCAATTCGAATCGAAGGTCCGAGGATCATGACCGCAGCTCCCGCCTTACAACAGAAGCGTCACCGCCAGGTGCTCGCCGAAGTTGTGCGCGCCTATATTGAAACCGGCGAGCCGGTTTCCTCGCGCACCATTGCACGCATGCATGCCGAGCCGCTCAGTTCCGCCACCATGCGCAACATCATGGCCGATCTCGAAGAGGAGGGCTATCTTTACCAGCCGCATACTTCCGCTGGACGCGTCCCCACCGCCTCCGCATACCGTTTCTACGTCGAGCAGATCGCCGCGCAAGCCACGCCCCGCGTGGAAGACCGCGCGTGGATTCGCCGCGAACTGGAGTCGGCCACCACGCCCGAAGGCGTGATGGAGCGCGCCAGCCACGTCCTCGCCGCTGTTTCGCGCGGACTCGGCATCATTGTCTCGCCTCCTCTCGCGCGCACCGTCGTCGAGCACATTCGCTTCTTGCTCTTGCCCGATACGCGCGTGCTCGTCGTGCTCGTCACCGGCGGCGGCATCACTCGCGACAAATGCATCAAGCCCGCCCGCGCCTTTCTTCAGCCGGAACTCGATCGCATCGCCGATTTTTTGAACCGCCATTATCCGCGCCACACGCTGGAATCGATTTGCGCCGATTTGAAGGCCCAGCTCGCGCTCGATCGCGAGCGCTACGAAAAGCTCGCCAGCGGCGCGCTCATTCTGTGCGATCCGAAGCTTCTCGGCGAAGACGCCGAGCGCGTTGTCTACATCGGCGGCGCAGCGCAGTTCGCCGCCGCTGCGGCCGAATTCCAAGACCAACAGCAACTCGGCGAGTTGCTCACCGCCATCGAAGAGCGCGACCGCCTGGTCGCGCTTCTGAACGGTTGCATCGAGGCGCCCGAGCCCGTGCACGTCGAGTTGGGTGTGGAAACAATGTCCAATGTAGGCAAGCATTTGGCGATCGTCAGCGCGCAGTACAGCCGTGGAGAGCCCGCGCGCACAGGCGAGCAGGGAACTCTTGGAATTCTTGGCCCCATGCGCATGCATTACGAGCGCGTGATTACCGTCGTGGCCCTCATGTCGCAGTTTTTCTCGGAGGAGATGAAAGGGGACAATCGCTCGTGAGCAGGAAAGACGATTCGGAAAAAGATTCGCAAGCGAACACTGACTGGAAAACGAATGGCGAAGTCGAGCGCCAACCGCAGAGCATTGCGGACGGTACGGCCGCGGAAAACGCTGTCACCGATGAATTCGAGAAGTTGATCGCTGAAAAGGCGGAGCTGAAGAACACGCTGATTCGCTTGCAGGCGGATTTCGACAATTACCGCAAGAGAATCGACCGCGAGCGCCACCAGGAGCGCCATCGCGGCGCCGAGCTTCTCGTCGAAAATCTGCTGCCTGTGCTCGATGGTTTTGACCGCGCCATTTCCGCGCATCGCGACGCCGCTCACGACGAATATCGCAAGGGCTTCGAGCTGATTCGCAAACAAATGCTAGATGTTCTCGCGAAGCAAGGCCTGCAAAAGATCGAGACGGAAGGCAAGCGCTTCGATCCGCATTCCCATCACGCCATCGAGCGCGTGGAAACATCCGGCCAGCCCGACGACACCGTGCTCGAGGAATTGCAAGCCGGCTACGTTTTTCACGGCAAAGTGCTGCGCCCGGCCATGGTCCGCGTCGCCGCGAATCCTTCAGGCCAGGATGCCGCATCCAATCCCACGTCCACTTCCAGGGGGAATTGAAACAGAATGCCCGCATCTTCCAAGAACGATTACTACGAAATCCTCGGCGTCGGCCGCGACGCCAGCGGCGATCAAATCAAGAGCGCCTATCGCAAGGCCGCGATGAAATGGCATCCCGACCGCAATCCGGAAAATAAGGCCGATGCCGAGCATCGTTTTCGCGACGCCAGCGAAGCCTATAGCGTTCTCTCCGACCCGCAGAAGCGCGCCACCTACGATCGTTACGGCCACGCGGGCCTGGGCAGCCAGGTCTTTGACGCCAGCAATTTCGGCTCGATTTTCGAGGAATTTCAGGACGTCTTCGGCGAGATGTTCGGCTTCCAAGATATTTTCGGCGGAGGCGGCCGGCGGCGCGGCGGCCAGCCGCGGGCGCAGCGCGGCGCGGATTTGCGCTATGACCTAAAGCTCTCATTTGAAGACGCCGCCGCGGGCGTGAAAACGAAGCTGAAAATTCCGCGTCTGGAAGATTGCACGGCGTGCGGCGGCACCGGCGCAAAGCCCGGCGCGGGCATGGAAACGTGCACGAACTGCAAAGGCCGCGGGCAATTGCATTATCAGCAGGGATTTTTTGCTATTTCGCGGACGTGCCCGGCGTGCCGTGGCGTTGGCAAAATCATCAAGGAGAGCTGCGCCGAGTGTCGCGGCCAGGGCCGCATCGAGCGCGCGCGCACCATCGAAGTCTCCATTCCCGCTGGCGTCGACAACGGCATGCGCCTGCGCGTGCCCGGTGAAGGCGAGCAGGGCTCGAACGGCGGCGTTCCGGGCGACCTGTACGTTTTCATTGAAGTGAAGGAGCATTCCTACTTCGAGCGCCGTGGCGCGGACTTGTATTGCAACGTTCCCGTCACCATTTCGCAGGCTGCTCTCGGCGCGGAAATTGAAATCCCCACCATGAACGGCGAGGAAAAGCTGGTCATTCCCGAAGGCACGCAGCCCGGCACGCTTTTCCGCCGCAAAGGCAAAGGCTTGCCCGATCCCCACGGCGGCAAAGGCGATCTTTACGTCAACGTCCGCGTGGTGATTCCTTCCAAGCTCACCAAGGAGCAGAAATCTCTGTTCGAGCAATTGCACCGCCTCGTCAAGTCCGAGAATCGTCCCATCGAGCGCTCCTCCTCCTTCTTCGACAAGGTCAAAGACATCTTCAGCTGAGTGTGCAAAATCGTGCTGAAGATTTAGGCTTCTCGGAGTGGCGTTTCTAATCGCGGTAAATTCAAAAAAACGGCAGAAAAACTCGATTAGAAATGGGCTCGAATCTTTGTTTTCAATAAGTTGCATGAAGTTCTAATTCCCCATATTTACTCGATTAGAATTTACAGAGCGCATAAAAAGCGAAAAGCCGCGTTTCCGCGGCTTTCTCCGTGTAAGTCCTGCGCAGCCCCGCCATGGGCGGGCAAGCTGGAATTTCCAGGCTGCCAGATATGTGTACCACAGAGTTAACTAAAAGGCAAGGAAAATCGGGGGTGTGAAGGAGGGATACTAGCGTTGGCGGTCAGCAAAAGGAGTACATCGCGCGCTTCACCCGCGCGAAGTATTGCCTCCGGAGCGTTCTTCCTCGTCAGGCGGCGAATCTTTTAACTCGACCGGGTCGATCCTGAGCAACGAGCGATACCCATCACCTTTGCCACTTTCGTCTGGTATCGTAAATTCGACCTTCGTTTCATTCATGATGCGCAAAGTATCGTCGATATCCTTCGGGTTTATGCCCCCGAAGGAAGACGCTCCTGCCAACATCACCAAAAAAATCGCCCTCAGCCATTTGCGTTTTATCGACATATATCCTCCGGTCATTGGTGCATGAGCGGAAGGGGCTGCGGGCTGACGCAACTTAGCCCGCAACCGTTTATCGTTCGTTTATATAGGGAGGCCGCATGCGCAGCGGCCAGGCGCGGGGATTACCTTATCGGAGGAGGTCGAGGCGAAAACGCAGGTAGGGCTACAAGCTGTTGCCGGTGGCTTTGCTCTTCAATGCACGGCAGCACAGCAGTTACGGCAAGTGCTACAAAAAACCATAAGGGGAGGACGAGGATCGCGAACGCAAGCCCAGCCACACCGGGCACCAACGCCGCGAGCAGCAGCCCCGCCAGACAGAGGAAAATAACCATCCGCCGAACTTGAGGTGACGTCTTCATTCTCGTCGAATTATACGCCCAACCCACGCGCAGATACTAGCGTTGGCGGTCAGCAAAAGGAGTACATCGCGCGCAAGACGGCGCGAATAGGAAGCAAGGCGAGACGTGGCATCACTGCCTTGGCCCCTGTAACCTAGCTTGACGGCCCAATCCTGCTGGTATAGGCTGTTCGCGACGATTTAATCCAAAGTGGTACGTACGGTTTAAGTTATCTCCGTCCAGGGCTCGTCCAGCTTTCCGAGCTCTGTCAGGCGCTCAGCCTGGAGGCCCTCATGAACCGCAAGGTCTCTTCCTTTTCCCTTTCCGCCATTTTTCTTGCAGGAATGTTTGCGAGCGGCTGCGCCGGTTCGCCCCCTCCGCCGATTTCTATCAGCCTGTCGTCCGCCACCACGCAAACGGATCTGGGCCAAACCTTGCCCATTAAGGCCACGCTGACGAATGACACATCTAATCAGGGCGTAACTTGGAGCCTGAGCGGTTTTGGCTCGCTCTCGAATCCCACCACGGCTTCCGTGACATATGACGCGAACGGGCCGCTACCGGCAATTTCTCCTCTGCCCCCCCAAACTGCCACGATCACAGCCACCTCCATCGCCGACGACACCAAGCAGGCTTCCATTCAGATTATCGCGAACCCAGGACCGCAGATTCCCTTACTTCAGTCGCTACCAAACGGCACGCGGGGAACCGCTTACGATCAGACAGTCCAAGAGTCCGGGGGCACGCCGCCGTTTACCTGGTCCTTCTTCTCCGGCGCAGTTCCTAATGGCTTGACTCTTGGTTCTAGCACGGGCGCGATCACCGGCACGCCAACCGGCGGAGGCACGTGGAGCTTCGAGCTGCAGCTTACCGACGCGATTGGTGTCTCCACCTACGCAGACCTCAGCCTCACCATCAACTCCAACGCTCTTCCCGGAAACCCTGTCCCTCTTGTCAATCAGCCCCTTCTGCCCTCCTCCGTGGCTCTGGGCGGCTCGGCATTCACGCTGACGGTGAATGGAACGGGCTTCGTCTCCGTCGCGACGATCGACTTCAACGGCGTGCCTCTCTCCACCACTTTTGTGAGCGGTGCGCAGCTCACAGCCGCAGTTCCGGCCTCAGACATCGCCTCCGCGGGAACAGCCTCCATCACCGTTGTTAATCCCGCACCCGGCGGCGGCAATTCCAACGCGGTTTACTTCCCGGTCGCCGCGCCCGAGGCAACCGTAAATTTCTCCAATGCTGCCGGCTCGCCGATTACCGGAATCTACTCCCCATCTTCGTAAACATCGGCGACTTCAACGGCGACGGCAAACCCGACTTCGCGCTGGAGAGTAGCTCTTCCGTCGTTGTGATGTTGGGCAAGGGAGACGGCACTTTCACTCAGGCATCCGGTTCGCCGATAGACCTGACTCTTCCCGAGGGAGGGGATGTGCCGGGTCCCTGGGGCCTGGTCGTGGGTGACTTTAACAATAATGGAAAGCTGGGCTTGGCTGCCACAGATTCGAATTACGGCACCGACAATGTGCCCATTCTGCTGGGCAACGGCAACGGCACATTTACTCTTTCTTCAGCTCCCGCGACAGCCAGTTCATACGGCTTGTGCGCCTTGGCAGCCGGAGATTTTGCCCGGACCGGCAATTTGGATCTCGCCGTTGAAAATTCCGTCTACGGCTTGGATATTCTTCAGGGGTATGGCGACGGCGCGTTCACTTATGTGCAGCCGAACCCCGCAAGTCTGGGCTACCCGATTGGTTGTTCTCTCGCGATAGGCGACTTTAACGGCGATGACAAGCTTGATATCGCCGTAGCCTCCTATTTCGGAAATCCCGCCACAAGTGCGGTAACGATTCTGCTTGGCAACGGCGATGGCACGTTCACTCAAGCCACCGGCTCCCCAATCACGGTAGGCAATAACCCGTCCGCAATTGTGGCCGGAGATTTCAACGGTGACGGCAAGCTGGACTTGGCTATTGCGAACCTGAACGACAATACCGTCACCATTCTGCTCGGCAATGGCGACGGCACCTTCACGCCTGCTCCTGGCTCGCCGATTGCCGTTGGCACGGCGCCCGACGCCATCGCCGTTGGCGACTTCCTCGGCAATGGCAAGCTCGACCTGGCCGTCGCGAACTCCGGCAGCAACAACGTCACCCTCCTGCTCGGCAACGGCGACGGCACCTTCGCCCAGGCCGCCAGCTCGCCCTTTTCTGTCGGCAAGGGCCTGTCTTCAATCGCCGTCGCCGACTTCAACGGCGATGGCCGCCTCGATCTGGTCGTTACCAACACCGGCGACAACACCATCTCCTTCCTCCTGCAGCAATAGCGCTTTGTGACACAGGCTCTCAGCCTGTGTTCTTTTCGGGGGGCAACTCATTTTTCTTGTGCCTGGGGCCGTTTTTCCTTGACTTGTTGGTTACTATATGGTACATAAGGACTTCGGTTGGTATTTCCAGCCGGACGGGGAAAAACGGGGAAGAGAAAGGCGGGCCGCGGAGACGCGGCTTTTTGCTTTTTATGTGCTTTTTGAATTCTAATCGCGGAAATATGAGAAATTAGAACTCGATGCAACTTACACAAAACAAGTGTCGGAGGCTATTTCTAATTTCTAATCGCGGAAATTTCCGCTTTTAGAAAAATTAACTGTCCGCTTTCGGGCACGCTATGAGAAGGCGATTCTTCGTGGACAAATTCGACGCCGGCCGCGCCCTGCTTCACGGCGAAGGCGCGGAACACCTCGGACGCGTTCTCCGCGCCGAGCCCGGCCAGCTCTACGAGCTCAGCGATGGAGCGGAGGTCTGGCTCGCTCGCGTCGATAAAATTTCCCGCGTTCGCGGCGGCGACGCCATTGAATTTGTGCTCACGGAAAAAATCGCGGCGCAAGAGTCGCCGCTGCGCGTGAGACTCCTGCTCTCCATCGTCAAATTCGATCGCATGGAATGGTGTTTGGAGAAAGCCACGGAATTAGGCGTAAGCGAAGTCGTGCCGCTCGCGGCGGCGCGCAGCGAAAAGGCGCTCGTCTTGGCGGCGGCGAAACGCAGCAAGCGTTGGGGAAAAATATTGCTCGAATCCGCGCAGCAATCGCGCAGGCTGCGCCCGCCGATTCTTGCCGCCATGGCGAAAGTCGAAGATGCTTTTGCGGCCGCGAATGAAAAACTGAAAATCATGTTTTCCGAGCGCGCCGATGCGCCGCCCTTGCGCGAAATTCTTCGCGGAGCGTCAGCGCAGGAAGTTTGTCTCGCGATTGGTCCGGAAGGCGGCTGGACAGACGCGGAAATTGCCGCCGCCGCAAGGAATGGATTCCGCGAAGCGTCTCTGGGGCGCGAAATTCTCCGCAGCGAAACGGCGGTGATCGCCGCGCTGGCGGTCACGCGCTACGCGCTGGAGGAACCAGCGGGTTAGTTGCCGGTGTCCGAAAGCAGCTTGATTTTGCTGACGCTGATGACTTTTCCCTGAGCGTCCAGACTGCCAACGATTTCGACTTTGTCGCCGGCGTACTGCTTCAGGTCTTTCTGCGGCGTGGACAATTTGTACGCGTTCTTTCCGTTCTGATCCAGGAACATATAAACGCTGTCACCCTGCTCGACGCACAGAATCGTGCACTGCCGGTTGGTGATGTTCCCCTTGATTCCCGCCATCTCCGTATGGGAGCGGGTCGCAGAATGGGCGTTCGTGGCGCACTCGCTGTCCATGATTTGACCTCGGAACGTGCGCGGATTGGCCGAGGCGGCCAATGCGACAAGGCAAACCGCGCCGAAAAGGGCTAGAGATTTCATGTGTCTGGCACTCCTTGTTGGATTGGGCCGAAAATCGCTGCTCTTAGGATGCCCCGCGGGGCGCAGGGATGCGACAAAAATCCCCAAGGAGTTTACTGATAGACACTTCGCGGCTTTGAATCAAACGTTAAAGCATCTCACGGCGTGAGGCGGCCGTGGGTGTAGTGGAATTCGTGCTTGGCTTCGTCGTAGTCGTGCATTTTGGGCAAAACGGGGATGCGGCAATTCTGGCAGCCGCGATTGTAGTGCGCGATGAACTCGGATTCGAAGGTGCGCACGATGCTGGGAATAATCAGCGAATGTTCCGTGGGCAAAAAGCAGCGATTGCCGCGCGGCGAGTTCAGCGAAGAATGCAGGATCGCTTCCATGTCGATTTCGTCGCCGATGCCGTCGATTAGCTTTTTCAAGCGTTGTGTGGCCTCGTACGTTCCTTCTTTGCAGGACCGGCACTGGCCGCACGATTCGATCCACAGGAACTTCGAAAAGCAATACGCGACCTGCACCATGCAGTTGGAGTCGTCGTAAACCATAAAGCCGGCGGAGCCGAGGCCTGAGCCGGCGTTGCGCATGGAGCCGAAATCGAGGGGCGTGTCGATGGCTCCGGGATAAAGTCCGGCGCTGGCCACGCCGGAAAAAATTGCTTTGAGTTTGCGTCCGGGCCTCAATCCGCCGCCGGATTTTTCGATGAGCTCGCGCATAGTGGTGCCCATCGGCAATTCGTAAAGGCCTTCGCGCTGCACGTCGCCGGAAAGCGTGAAGATGGTGTGGCCCGGCGTGTCCGCGGTGCCCATCGAGCGGAACCAGTCGGCGCCGTTGCGGATGATGTGCGTGATGCTGGACATGGTCTCGCAATTGTTTACGAGCGTGGGATTCGTGTGGCCGGGGATACACGCGGGATAGCCGGCGAAAAGCCCCAGAACATACGGCGGGAAATCCATTTCGCGAGGCATAGCTTCGCGGCCTTCGATCACTTCGAGCATGGCCTTTTCTTCGCCGAGCAAATAATCTTCAGGGCCGTAGACGAATTCGATGGGAATTTCGCCGAGGGCGTTGCGCGCAGCCATTTCTTTGTGAGCCTGCGCGGTGCGCTCAATCGCTTCGTCAAAAGTATGCTTCATGGCGATGAAAGCCTTCTGCGCTTTCATGACGTAAGCGGCGATGGCCACGCCTTCGAGGAGCTGATAAGGATTGTGTCGCATCAACATGCGATCTTTGAACGTGCCGGGCTCGCCTTCGGTGGCGTTGCAGGCGACATATTTTGTGGGGCACGGATCGCCGGCGATACTGGCCCACTTGATGGCGACCGGAAAACCGGCGCCGCCGCGGCCGCGCAATCCGGCCTTCTTGACTTCGGCGATTACCGCTTCGCGCGGCATGGAGTGGGCTTTCTTGAGCGCTTCAAGACCTCCGATGGCGACGTAATCGTCGAGCGACTGAAGCGGTTTATTGGGCAGAAGGTAAGGTTTGCCGTTACGCGAGGCCAGGCTGGTTTCCATCCGCTCTCTTTCTCCTGTAGGATCCTAATAAATATACGCCCATACGGTACTGACGCGCGGGTATCTGCCCCACGCAAAAAGCATTTCCGCAACTCCGAATCGTAGCACAGACGCGCGGAGGCGGGGAGCGGCAAAGAATAAAAAACGGGACAGGGTTGCAACGAGATGGCAGGAGCAAACGTCAAATACATATTAAAGCGAAAGAAGTGCCGGTCAATTGCCTTGGATGGATCGGTTTGAGGAGCCTCTACAGGCATTCTCGCAGTATTCCCGGCGAAATGAGCATCGCGCTAGCCGAAACAGGCGATCG
The DNA here is from genome assembly GCA_049787175.1 of Candidatus Acidiferrales bacterium. Lineage (GTDB taxonomy): Bacteria > Acidobacteriota > Terriglobia > Acidiferrales > UBA7541 > DAHUXN01. Next base: position 25,222 of record JBAQYT010000097.1, read on the forward strand.
TCGAAGTTACGGAATTATCGAGCGAAAGGGCGAAGGCGGGCGGACGTTGGATCCCATGGGAAAAATGAGCAGACTCTCCAAAATGACAATGGTTGGTTTCTCGCTGGCGCTTTTGAGCGTAGCAGGGTGCACGGAGCACGCTGCGCCGCCTCCGGATATTCCGGTGGTTCCCGTGATGGTTGCCCAAGCGACGCAGACGTCAATGCCCGTTGAACTCAACGCCATCGGAACAGGCCAGGCATATTCGACGGTATCGATTGAATCGCAAGTGGCGGGAATCGTGAGCGCGGTGCACTACACGCAAGGGCAGTTCGTGAAAAAAGGAGATTTGCTGGCCAGTCTGGACGACCGGCCGTTCCAGGCGGCGCTGCAGCTTGCGCAAGCAAATTTAGCGAAAGACAAGGCCAACCTGGCGCTGGCGGACGTGGAAGCGGAACGATATCAGAAACTTTATCAATCCGGCGTGGTGCCAAAAGAGCAGTTGGATGAGGAAGTCGCGACAGCGGCGGCGGATAAAGCGACCGTGGAGGCGGACCAAGCAGGAGTGGAAACAGCGCGGCTGAATGTTTCGTTCTGTTCGATTTACGCTCCGATCACCGGAAGAACGGGAGCGCAGCTCGTGTATCCGGGAACGGTCGTGAAGGCGGATGACGTTCCCGTGCTGGTGGTGATCAACCAGATTTCACCGCTATACGTCAACTTTTCCGTGCCGCAGCAATATCTCGGCGAAATAAAGGCCTATATGGCGCGACGAAAGCTTGCGATTCAGGCAGTTCCGTCGGACAACTCGAAGCCCGAAAACGGCTTTCTCACGTTTGTGAACAATACCGTGGATGCGACGACAGGCACAATTCAGCTGAATGGCACATTTCAGAATTCGGATTCGCGATTATGGCCGGGCGGATTCGTAACGGTGACTTTGCGCCTGTCGGAGCAGACAAATGCGACGGTGGTGCCGTCACAGGCGGTGATGACGGGACAAGATGGCGATTATCTGTTTGTGGTCAAGCCGGATATGACGGTTGATTTGCGGACAGTGAAAGTATCGCTGACAGAGCATGGGCTATCGGTGATTACGGATGGAGTGAAGCCCGGCGAGACGGTAGTGACGGATGGGCAAGTGCGGCTGATCGCGGGCACAAAGGTTAGAATCAAAACGAGTCTCTAGAGAAGAGCGGGAATCGCATGCAGATCGCGGAAAATTTCATCAAGCGGCCGGTGATGACGTGCCTGGTGATGGCGGCGGTGCTGATCTTCGGCATCGTTGCCTATCGCGATTTAGCGGTAAGCGATTTGCCCAACGTTGATTTCCCCACGATCACGGTTTCCGCAACGCTCGCGGGAGCGAGTCCTGAAACAATGGCGTCGTCGATAGCCACGCCACTGGAGAAGCAATTCACGACAATCCCGGGCCTGGATTCGATGAACTCGACCAGCGCGCTGGGCTCAACCTCAATCACGTTGCAATTCGATCTGAGCCGCAACATCGACGGCGCAGCGCAAGACGTGCAAGCGGCAATTACAGCGGCGGCGAATCAAATGCCGCCGAACATGCCGACGCCTCCGACATTCCGCAAAGTCAATCCCGCCGATTCGCCAATTTTGTATATCGCGGCAACGTCGGCCACGCTCCCATCCTCCGAAGTGGACCAGTATGCCGAGACGCTGCTCGGACAACAGATCTCGATGGTGAGCGGCGTGGCGCAGGTTTCGGTGTATGGATCGACGCCATACGCCGTGCGCATTCAGCTGGATCCGAAGGAAATGGCGAGCAAGCAGATCGGCATCGATGAAGCGGAGCAGGCAGTTCAAAGCGCGAATGTGAATCTGCCAACAGGAACGCTTTACGGCGCGCATAAAGCGTTCACGGTGCAAGCCAACGGGCAGATGATGAGCGCAGCTCCATACCAGCAGCTCATTGTGGCGTACCGAAACGGTGCGCCGGTGCGGCTGGATCAGATCGGGCATGTGTACGACAGCATTCAGGACACGAAGCTCGCTAACTGGATCAATGGAGAGCCAGGCGTAATCCTGGCGATACAGCGGCAACCGGGCACGAACACGATAGAAATCGTGGACGCGGTGAAGAAATTACTGCCGAGTTTCCGGGCAATCATGCCGCCGGCGCTGAAATTGGCGATTGAGTATGACCGGTCGGTTTCGATCAAGGAGTCGGTGAACGACGTTAAGTTCAGCCTGCTGCTGGCCATCGTCCTCGTGGTGCTGGTGATTTTCCTCTTCCTGCGGAACGCTTCGGCGACGGTGATTCCGAGCCTGGCGCTGCCGATGTCGATTATCGGGACGTTCGCGGTGATGTATGCGCTGGACTACACCGTCGATAACTTATCGCTGCTGGCGCTGACGCTATCGGTGGGATTCGTGGTCGATGACGCCATTGTCATGCTCGAAAACATCGTCCGGCACATGGAAAGCGGCGAAGGCGTGCTGGAAGCGTCGCTGAATGGTTCACGCGAGATTGGCTTCACGATCATTTCCATGACGCTTTCTCTGGCGGCCGTATTTTTGCCGGTATTCTTCATGGCGGGCATTTTGGGCCGGCTGCTCCACGAATTCGCCGTGGTGATCATTTCGGCGATTTTGGTTTCGGGCGTCGTATCGCTGACGCTCACGCCGATGCTGTGCAGCCGTTTTTTGAAACCCCATGCGGGCGCGCAAGAGCACGGCAGGATGTACAACGCGCTGGAGCGAATGTTTGACGGGATGTTGCACGTCTACGACAGGACGCTGCGATGGTCGATGAGGCATCGCTTGGCGGTAATGGTGGCCGGCGGGCTGCTCCTGGTCGCGACGGCGTGGCAATTCTGGGTGATTCCGAAGGGATTCCTACCGGAAGAGGATACCGATGAAGTGGTGGGTTTCGCCGAGGCAATTCAAGGAATTTCGTTCGATGCCATGGCGGCGCACCAAAAAGCATTGAACAAGATCATTCTTGCCGATCCCAATACGCTGGAGTTTTTTTCGAGCATACAGGCTTCCGGGACGTCGGGCTTGAATATTGGGCGCTTCTATGACCATTTGAAAGAGCGTCCGGACCGGCCGTGGACGACGAATGCGGCGTACGACAACCTGAATGCGAAGCACGGAAAAACGGCTGTGGTTGGGACGCTGGTGCGCGAGATACGCCCGCTGTTTGAACATCATATGACCATTTCGGACATCATGCGAGAAATGGAGCCAAAGTTAAATACGGTGCCGGGTGTGCACGTCTATTTGCAGAATCCGCCTTCGATTCGCATCGGCGGACAACTGACAAAGAGTTTGTATCAATACACGCTGGTGAGCCCGGACACGAATCAGCTCTACAAATACGCGCAACTGATGAACGACAAGATGAAGCAATTGCCCGGGCTGATCGATGTTACGACGGATCTGCAGATCAAAAGTCCGCAGGCAAATATCAATATCGATCGGGACAAGGCGCTGGAGCTGGGAGTGAGTCCGCAACAGATTGAAGACGCGCTTGATTCGGCGTATGGCCAACGGTGGATTTCGACGATCTACGCGCCAACGAACGAGTATTGGGTGATTATGGAGCTGGAGCCGCAATATCAGGAAGACCCGCAGATGCTGTCGTATCTGTACATTCGGTCTTCCAGCGGGCAATTGGTTCCACTGAGCGCGGTTTCAAGCTTGAGCTCGAGTCTGGGGCCTTTGACGGTGAATCACTTGGGTCAACTGCCATCGGTGACGATCTCGTTTGACTTGGTCCCCGGCGTTTCGCTAGGACAGGCGGTGGATGAGATCCAAAAACTGGCGTCGGATGTTTTGCCGCTGACGGTGAGCGCCAGTTTTCAGGGAACGGCGCAGGCGTTCCAGCAATCGTTGCGGGGCCTGGGAATGTTGCTGGCGATGGCGATTCTGATTATTTATATCGTGCTGGGAATTTTGTACGAGAGCTTCATTCATCCGATTACGATACTTTCCGGCTTGCCAGCGGCGGCATTCGGAGCGCTGGGGACACTGATGCTGTTCCATATGCAACTGGACCTTTTCGGATTCGTTGGGATCATCATGCTCATCGGCATTGTGAAGAAAAACGCGATCATGATGGTGGACTTTGCCATTGAGTTGGAGCGCGCGGGCCATATCACGCCAGCGGAAGCGGCGGTGCAGGGCTGCCTGATTCGATTCCGGCCGATCATGATGACCACGATGGCGGCGATCATGGGCACGGTGCCGATTGCGTTCGGAACGGGCGCAGGCGCGGATGCGCGGCGGCCGCTGGGAATGTCGGTGGTCGGCGGATTGATTTTTGCGCAAGTGGTCACGCTGTATCTCACACCCGTTTTCTATACGTACATGGATTCCTTCCAAACGTGGCTCGGCAACAGGGGACACAAACGCGCTGCCGGGACACGTGAGCATGTGCGGCTGGAGCAAGAGCCCTTGTTCGTGCCGAGCGCGAAGCGCGTCACTGAGAACTAAGATTTTCTTCAGGCAGCATTCTGCGGTTCGTGTCTATTTCTTCCTGCGTAGCTCCAATTGTCCCGAAATGGGCAGGCCATCGCTGAGAGTTTCCGATTGAGTACCATTGACGTGGAGCGCGAGCAGGTACTAGTATTGAAAAACGATATTGCCAGAGAGTTGGGGCATGCCTGTAAGTCTTTTGTTTGCAGTGTTGAATAGGGTTTTTGGGCATTACAATGACGAACAAAATGCAGAACTCTGCCGTCTCCCCCGTGGAAGGGAAAATGCGAGAAAAGCGGCGAGGGCCGCGGATGAATTCGCAGGTCCCTGTGGAGATTGAATGGCGGGACGGACTAAAGGGGCGCGAATGCCAGGCGCAGGCGCGCACGCGAGTGGTGAATTTCTATGGTTGCCTGCTGATCGCGGCGAAACCTATGGCCATGGAACAAAAGCTGGTCCTGACGAATCTGGCGAACCAGCGGAGGATCGGCGGGGTGGTGGTTTATCGGGGCAAAAGGGGCTTGGATGGCTGGGAGATGGGCGTGGAGTTGGTGAATCCGGAAATGGATTTTTGGGGCGTGGAGTTGTAGGAGCAGTTCTAACCGCAACCGCAACCGCAACCGCAACCGCAACCGCAACCGCAGGAAATGCCTTAGAGCCAAGTTTCCTGGCACGATCAGCGCCGATCCCGGTTTACACGAGAGCGCAGGAATGAGCGCCGAGGATTTCCGGGCGAGCGTGACCTCCTCGCAAGCAACGCCGCATGAGGAGCGAAGGCGCAGCCAGCGCGTGACTCTGCGCGTGGGCGTAACGCTGCACGTCAGCACCGAAGGAAAGCCGGAGGTTGTTCCGGCGTTTACGGCAGACGTGAGCCTTCACGGAGCGCTGCTGATTTCTCCGCGAGATTTTTCGCTCAACGACCGATTTGTTTTGGAGCACAACCATTCGCGCCAGCGAATGGGATGCCGGGTGACCAGAAAGGTGCGTGCTGGGACGCACGGATTCCAAGTTGGCGTGGAGTTCGATGAGAAGGCGCCGGGATTTTGGCACATCGTGTTTCCGCCCGCCGATTGGAAAGCTGACGAACCGTAAACGAGAGCGCTCGGTCTCTATTTGCCGCCACGGACGAAGGGAATCTGATCGAGGTCGAGATTCCCGCCGGAAAGAATGATTCCGATGCGCTTGCCGCGCGCGGAGATTTTGTTGTGAAGAACAATGCCGGCGGAAACTGCGCCGGAAGGTTCGACAATCAGCTTCAGGCGTTCCCAGAGCAGGCGCATGGTGGCGAGGATTTCTTCCTCGGTGATGAGAGCGATTTCGTCGACGTGCTGGCGAAGAATCGAAAATGTGAGCGGGCAGAGCACCGCGCGGAGGCCGTCGGCAATGGTTTCGGTCTTCGCGGCGGGTTCGATTTTACCGTCGGCAAGGGAGCGAGAAGCATCGTCGGCGTTTTTCGGCTCCGCGCCGACGACGCGAATCGACGGCCGCAGAGATTTGGAAGCAATGGCAGTGCCGCTCAGAAGGCCTCCGCCGCTGACGGGCGTGATGACAATGTCGAGATCGGGCACGTCTTCGAGAAGCTCAATCGCCGCGGTGCCTTGGCCAGCGATCACGCGCGGGTTGTTGTAAGGATGAATCAGAATTGCATCGGTTTGTTTCTGTAGGGCTCTGCATACCGCCTCGCGCGATTCCATGCTGTATTCGCATTCGGTCACGCGGCCTCCGTAGGCTTCGACGGCTTGTCGTTTCGCGCGCGGTGCTTCGCCGGGCATGACGACCCACGCAGGAATTCCGCGGCGGCGCGCGGCCAGCGCGATGGCGGCTCCGTGATTACCGGAAGACACGGTGATGATGCCGCGCTTGGCCTCTTCATCGGTGAGCGAAAAAACGGCGTTGGTGGCGCCGCGAAATTTGAAGGAGCCAGTCTTCTGCAGATTTTCGCACTTGAAAAAGAGGTGCGCGCCGGTCATTTCGTCGAGCGATTCGGAAGTGAATACCGGAGTGCGATGAATCTGCGGACGGATGCGCTCGTGCGCGGCGCGAATGGTTTGCAAATCAGGCGCGAATGCTGCGGCAGTTTGTTCAGTTTGTGCTGGTGTCATGCACAAATTATTGCACGATTGCGGCGCGGCGACGAACCCGGTTTGAAAAGGGCAGAGCGACGCGCATCAGGCCAAATTGGCTAGCGGATCCGTTCGATATAGGCGGAAGGGAATTGCCGGCGGCATGCGCGCAGAAGCGGGTTTTGGGCCGGACTAGTCGCCGGTGAGCGGGGCGAGTAGAATGCAAGTATGCGAACGGAACCCCAATTTGGAGGCTGACCAATGGCAAGTGCACAGGAGATTGCTTCGAATTCTGGCCAACGAAACTTCTTTGCGAAGTCTCCATTCTTTTCATTCGGCTTTGTCCTTAATACGACAGTGCTCGCTTTGTGCCTTGGGCTAAGTCTATATTTTCTGCTGAAGTTTTGGAATCTAGTGGATGGGCCGATGTTCTTTGTCCTGTTCGCCCCGGCGTGGATGTTTAGCTCATGGATTGGTGCGTTACGGAGTCACGGTCGGCTTCGAGATCTCTTCAATGCGGGGCTAATCCATGGGGTCGAGCCCCAGTCGCCGTTGGGTATTAGTTTAGAAGTGGCGGAAGAGGGGCTGAATAGAAATTTGCTCTATTCTTTCTTGTCAAACATGGTTTTATTGGCGGCGATTTTGGGTGTGTTGCTTCATCGCTTGTGAAGAGCACAGAGATGCGCTTGTCCGTAGGCGTTTTGACCCTTAGCTCCGTCCTGTTAGTGGGTGGCGCGAGCGCCCGCGGCAAGCAGGCTCCCGCGCAAAGTGCCCCTCCGAAGCAAGACGCTGCACAGAAGAGCACGCCGCAAAATGTTTCCCCCAAACAGAGCCAAGCGCAGCAGAACCAAGCGCAGCAGAGCGCCAAGACCGCCGCACCCACGAACAGCATTCGCACCCAGGTAAATGAAATCACCACGCCGGTGACGGTGGTCGACAAACAGGGCAATTTCATCCTGGATCTTCAGGAAAAAGATTTTCACGTGTTCGATAACGGCGCGGAACAACGCATCAATCGCTGGGGCCTGGACGATCATCCGCTGGCGCTCGCGCTGGTGGTCGAGAACAGCTCGCACGTGGACATGATGGCGCGGGAGATTCGCAGCAACGGTATTGTGGTCACGGAAACACTGATGGCGGAGGACGGCGTGGCCGCAGTGATTGGCGCGGGCGATACGGCGGAGGTGCGGCAGGCGTTCACCAGCGATCACGACGCGGTGGAAAAGGCCATCCAGGGGGTCCAATTTAACGATGATGGCATGCGCCTATACGACGCGATGTGGGAAGGCGCTTTGCTGCTCGAAAAGCAGCCTGACACGAGCCATCGCGTTCTTCTGGTGATTAGCGAAGCGCAGGATAGCGGGAGCAAGCACAAGCTGGGAGATGTGCTGGAGCAGGCGCAAAAGGCCAACATCAGCATCTACACGATTGGCCTGAGCAGCACAGCCGCAGATTTGCGCGATGATCCTGTAAAAGATGCGGAAGGCGAGGAGGGAGAGGCCGAAAATATTCCGGACGCTGCTGTAAATCCAACCGCGCCTCCGGGAGCCATAGAAGGAGTGGGCGGAGGAGCGTGTTTTTTGTGCCTCGCTGTTTTTTTAGTGCAGCGAGTGACGCACATACGAAAGAGCCACGCGATGGG
>JBAQYT010000107.1:0-2014 GCA_049787175.1 Candidatus Acidiferrales bacterium
GTCACAAAGTGGCTGTGTAAATTGTGGATTGCGTTTGTTGTCTGAGTGCTCGGCGACTGAAGGAAGGCAATATGACACTCAACCTAGGATCAACATTGGCCAATCTAAGAAGCATTTTGTTGATGCGCTTTCTTCCTGAGCGGGCGCAGATCGGACTCGCTGTATTGCGCATCTGGACGGGAGCAACTCTATTTTTGCGCCACGGGTGGGAAAAGCAACCGGCACACTGGGCGCACTTCATGGCTCACTTTCCCAATCCCATCGGGATAGGGCCGCATGCTTCGTTCCTTATCGCCTTTCTCTCGGATTTTGTTTGCGGGATTCTTCTGATCGTCGGCCTCGGGACTCGCTGGGCCGCTGCTTTCTGTTTCGCAAATATCTTCGTCGCGTGGGCCGCCGTGCATCACTTCGCACTTTTGAGCAAGGGTCCTGGGAGCGATCACGGGGAATTGATCGTGCTTTATCTGGGAGCTTTGCTGACCCTGGTCATTGCCGGCCCCGGCGCAGCCTGCATCGACCGGATTGTTGCTCGAAGGCCGTAATCTGGGAGTATCCAACCGCCTGTGACGATTGGCCCGTTAATCGTCCAGTGCCCGACGGGCAGGTGGATTTAGTGTCGGCGAAGGTAAAGTTGTTGGATTTATTTCCCAAACGCCTGAAGCGCAATTTTGCGCTGCGCGTCGATACGCTTGTTTACCGGCCTTCTTGGTTCTTTTGCCGAGGGAGTGTACCAATTTCGCTCCGCCTAGTCGTGCCTTGCCAAAATGCAAGTTCGGTAGGCATGTTGGGGCAAGGGCTCATGAAGTGGGGTACTTTTGCCTAGCCGAACCCTTTACCCGGTCAATTTAAGCAGGGACTAAAGCCCAGTTTTTCGGGCTTTTGATGTCAGGGCCAAAGCTCCGCCTCCCGACCGCCATTCATAAGATGGCTTCTACGTGGTGCTCACCTTCCAGTATGTCGTGTAGCGCTCGCGGAAAATCTTGTAGAACGGCACGAGTTTCACCGAATCCGGCTGGCCGACCGTCTTGAATGCGAGCGAATCGCCGGGAACCATCTCGGCCCAGGCCGTAGGCGCGCTGATGCTGGCCTTGATTACGGGCGGCGGACTATCCGGAACACGAGCACGACGCTGGCCCGGAACCAGAGGAGGCATATTCGCCGGGCGAGGAGGACGCGGCCCCTGTGGGCCATAAACGGCATCGTCGGGCAGGTTGCTTGTGTCACCCATAACGCCAGCGAGAACCATAGGGCCGTACATCATGGCGAGCACCGTGGGATCGTCTGGCGTCGGTTGAGTGTGAAGCGACATGGGAGCCGAAATTTCGATTTTGTCGCCATTCCTCCACGTGCGGTGGAGCTTCGCATAGGTGCTGGGCTCGGCGTGAACCTTCTCGTGCTTGCCATTGACTTTGACGGTAAAGCCGCTCTGGACCCAGTACGGGATGCGAATATTGACGTTCATCTTGACCGGATCATCGGCCGCGATAGTGAGCGTGGTCGAGTCCTGCTGCGGGAAATTCGTTTCCTGCGTGACGCGCAGACCCTTCTCCTTCCAATCAAGCTCGGAAGCGATAAAGAGGTTGACGTAAAGATCCTTGGCATCGTGGAAGTAGATCGTGTCTGCGAGCTTCGAGAAATCCTCGAGGCCAGTGCCGTCGCAACAGAGGAAGGAATCCCAGGGAGTGCCAAACGTCCTGTACAGACCTGGATCCATAGAAACGAAATACATGGTCATGCCGTTGGGATCGATCGCGCCAAGACGGAGGTTAAAGAGAACGCGCTCGTAGTAATCGAGTTTTGAGGGGTCGCCGGTCCAACCATAGAGATGGCGCGTGAGCTTCATCATGTTGTAACTGCAGCAGCATTCCTCGGCGGATGGGCCCAGTTCCTTCGAGATTTGGCCCGGTTGGTGCCAGTATTCGCCGTCGCTGGTGCCGCCGGTGCAATAAATATGCTGGGTGGTGATGAAGTTCCAGAAATTATCGGCGATGTCGCGGTAGCGCTGCTCGCCGGT
>JBAQYT010000108.1:0-48393 GCA_049787175.1 Candidatus Acidiferrales bacterium
CCCTTCGGAACATTTCTGGGCGCGGCAGCTTTGCTGGTCGTGTTTTTCGGCACGCCCGTCGTTACATGGTATCAGTCGCTTTTTCTGATTCGGTAGAAACTCAAATGGCATCTGCCTTCGTATTCGCGCCAGCAAATCAGCACTTAAACCTCGAAATGGGTGTCGCGCTGGTCTTGCTTGCTTTAATTTTTGTTGTAGTCGTCGGAGCATTCATCGCCCTACGCCACTCTGTTGTGAACCAACGCCCCATCGCCAAAGGGCCGTCCGAATCGTTCCGCGTAAATGCGGAAAATCCGTCGGCGTTCATGACCGCCTCGATGCAAGGCGTCATCGAGCGCCTCCGCGAACAGGAGCAGGAACTCGCACGGTTGCATCAGCTTGAAAAAGAGCGCGCGCAGGAAACCGAGCGGCTGAGCGAAGCGGTCACTCGCAACATGCCCGCTGGCTTGCTGCTGGTCAACGCAACCGGCACAATCAGCTCCGCGAACCCCGCGGCAGAAAAGGCGCTCGGCATTCGCGGCCTTCAGTACCGGCGTTACACGGAGATCCTGGGCGCGGAATCCCCGCTGGCGCAGATGTTCGCCGCATGCCTTCGCGATGGGCAAACTTTCCAGCGCGACGAAGTCCCCCACGTCACCGCGGCCGGGGAGTTGCGGAAATTGGGTGTCACCATATCGCCGATTTACCGTCCGATCCGCAACACGATCATTACCGGCCCAACGGCCCCGGCCGAACCAAAATTGACAGGCGCCCTTTGCCTCATGAGCGATTTGACTGAGCTGGCGATGCTGCAAAAGCAAATGCGCTGGAAGGAGAATCTAGCCACTCTGGGAGAGATGTCCGCGGGAATCGCGCATGAATTCAAGAACGCTCTGGCGACGATTTCCGGATATGCGCAGATGATTCACAATGAGGCGCCCACGGCGGAGGCCGGAGAATGCGCTGGGAAAATCATCGAGCAAACGCGCTCGCTCACACACGTGGTGACTGAATTCCTGCGCTTTGCGCGCCCTCTTGAGCTTTCGCAGGAAAACTTCGCCCTCGCGAGTTTGGTCGAGCAGGTTGCGGACGAAATAAGCGGCGCACTGACCGGCGTTTCCATTCGCGCCGAAGGGGTCTTTGCGGAAGTTTCGGGCGACTCTGGACTGCTTCGGCAGGCGCTACTTAACCTCATCCGCAATGCGGGCGAGGCCGCTTCCTCGAACGGCCATCCCGGCGAGGTCATTATCTCGGGCTATGAGGAAGCTCACGGCGGCAAGCGCTGGCAACGCGTCACTGTGCGCGACAACGGGCCGGGGATTGCCGCAGGCAACCTGGATAAGATATTCGTTCCTTTTTTTACAACTAAATCCACCGGCACCGGGCTTGGCCTCCCCGTCGTCCAGAAGATCGCCTTGCAGCACGGCGGCCGCGTGGAAGCCCGGAACCAGCCGAAAGGGGGAGCGGAATTCGACCTATGGTTACCTTTGCGATAGTACTAGGCCCCTGTCCAATTGCCTCATCCTCGTGGAGCATCTAAACTGAAGGGAATAGGGATTGGCACAGTGTTTCCGAGGTGAACACATGCGAAAAACGCTCCGGCTCGCGTTGACGATCCTGCTCTTTACGCCTGCGTTCGCCTGGCGAGCGCAAGGAGCGCAGCAGGCATCGCAACCTGCGCAAACTCAAACCCAAACCCCAAACCAAGCTCCAAACCAAACCCAAACACCGAACCAAAACAAGACGCTATCCCCCGCCACTCCGGCGAATCCGGTAGTCGAAGCCGCACGCAAGACTCGCCAAAACCAGAAGAGCGCGCCGGCTCCCGTTGTCTTCACCAATGAAAACCTCCCGAAATCGAGCTCTATTTCCATCGTAGGCAACGCACCCCGCAGCGACGCGGGAGCACAGGCTCAAGCGGAGGCCGCAGCGGAAGCAAAAGATGACGAAAGGATGTGGCGCCAGAAGTTCGCCGACGCCCGCGCCAAACTTCGCCAGGACAAAGAAAAACTGGCCATGCTGAAGAGCGATTTAAACGCCCTTGGCATGGTGCGCTACTTCAACGAAAACGACGCGGTTACGAAACAACAGGCGGTCATCGACGAAGAAAATCAGATCAACGTGGACCAAAAAGCGCTTGATGATCTGGAAGATGCGCTGCGTAAAGCGGGTGGTGATCCTGCCTTGGCGCAATGAAAGCAATAAAGTAAAGATTGATGAACGGATTGTTCAATGAATTCCGAAATTAGGACCAGCGAGGTGAAAACCATGCGAAAAGGAATCTGGTTGGCCGCCATTCTTGCAGCTCTCGTCATGCCGCGACTTTCTGCCGCGCAGCAGGCATCTCCGTCAGCGCCCACGTCGCAATCGTCCTCCGACAAGCAGACAACTGCGCAATCGAAGACGAAGACGCAACCGCAAGCCGCTTCACAGACGACCGCGACGAAGAGCGATTCCCTCGCCGATGCTGCGCGGAAGGCCCGTGAAGCTCAAAAAAACGCTCCAAAGGCCCCCATGGTGTTCACGAACGACAACATTCCGACATCACCGAGTGGCGTCTCCGTTGTCGGAGAAAGCGCCGCATCTTCTTCGGACCAGTCCGCGAGTTCTGATACGCAGGCAGGGGCGGCTGCAAGCAAGAATGACGAGGAAACTTGGCGCAAGCGATTCGCGGACGCGCGCCTGAAGATTGATCAGGATACCTCCGAGCTTTCAGTCATGCAGCGGGAAATGGGCGAGCTCAACGTGCAGTATTACCCAGATCCCACCAAAGCACTGATGCAGTCCGTCACGCGCGCGGACCTCATCAAGAAGCAGAACGCCATCGACGCGAAGCAAAAGGAATTAGACGCGGATAAGCAGGCCCTGTCAAACCTGGAAGATGAACTCCGCAAAGCAGGCGGCGATCCTGGCTGGGCCAGAGAGTAGCGTCAAGCGATGGAAGCAGTCCTGCTTGTCGAAGACAAAGCTGAATTGCGCGCCATGCTGCGCAAGGCTCTCGAAAAGGCCGGCTACACGGTCGACGAAGCTCCCGACGGCACCTCAGCCATTGAAAAAGTTCGCAGCCGCCGCTACCTCGTTGTTCTCACGGACCTGAAACTTCCTGGCGCGTCGGGGCTGGACGTTTTGCGCGAAGCGCGCCGCGCGGACGCGATGATTCCTGTGATTCTCATCACCGCCTACGGCTCGGTAGAGGAAGCAGTCACGGCGATGAAAGATGGCGCCTTCGACTTCATCCAAAAGCCCGTCGAGCTCGAACATTTGAAATTGCTGGTCGCACGGGCCGCGCACCAGCAAGAGCTTCTGCGCGAAAACCTGCTTCTCCGCGAGGAATATGCCGAACGCTACGGCTTTCCGCGCATCGTCGGCGAGGACTCGTCGATGCAGGCAGCCAGCCAGATGGTCCAACGCGTTGCCCCGACGGATTCTACAGTCCTCCTTCTCGGAGAGAGCGGCACCGGTAAAGAGCTTTTTGCCCGCGCGCTGCATCACCTCAGCAAGCGCCAGACTAATTCGTTCGTGGCTCTCAATTGCGCCGCGATCCCGGAGGGCCTGGTCGAGAATGAGCTCTTCGGCCACGAGCGCGGCGCGTACACGGGCGCGGGCGCACGCAAAATCGGCAAATTGGAATTGGCCCATCGTGGCACGATTTTTCTGGATGAAATTGGCGAGCTTCCGCTGGCGATTCAGTCCAAGCTGCTGCGTGTCCTCGAGGAGCGCCGCTTCGAGCGCGTAGGCGGCACGCAATCCATCGACGTCGATGTTCGCATCCTTGTCGCGACCAACAAGAACCTTCAGTCCGCGGTAGAGCAGAAAACTTTCCGCGAAGATCTTTACTTTCGCATCTCCTCGATTCCGATAACCATTCCGCCATTACGCGACCGCTGTGATGACGTTATTCTCCTTGCCGAACATTTCCTCGAGCGCTTTCGCCGTGAATTTCGCAAGCCGGCGTTGCAATTCAACGAAGCATCGGTTGCGCTCCTTCGCAGTTACCACTGGCCTGGAAACGTGCGCGAGCTGCAAAACGCCATTGAACGCGCCGCCATCCTCGCCGACGGCGACGAAATCGACGCGGAAGCCCTGCAACTACCTTCGCCACGCCCCGCTTCGAAGGACATGCCGGCGGGAATGCTGAGTGACGGATTTTTGTGGGATGGCTCGCTTGACGATGTAGCGCAGCGGGCCGTCAATCACGTGGAACGGTTCAAGATCGACACCGCTCTGCGCGAAGCGAAGTGGAATAAGTCGCGCGCCGCGGAAAAGCTTGGCGTGTCGTATAAAACCCTACTCCACAAGATTCGCGCGCTGGGCTTGGAAAACTAAGGGTTATCGCACGCCCGTGTGCAATGCCACGGCACCGCATGTCCATCGCTGATATTTCACGCCGTCAAAGCCGGCCTCTTCTATCCACGCCTTCAGAATCTCCGGACGCGGAAACTTCTCCACGGACCCTGGCAAGTAGGAATACGCTTCACCGCTTCCGGAAATTGCGCCGCCGATCTTCGGCAGAATCCGCGTGAAATAAAACCGATAGAGCGCGGCGAGTGGCCCGCTTTCGGGTTCGCAAAACTCCAAAATCGCCAGCGTGCCGCCCGGGCGCAACACGCGACGCATCTCGCGCAATCCCCCTTTGTAATTCGCTAGGTTTCGAAAACCGAAAGCCGCTGAAATCAAATCGAAACTTGAATCGGCAAACGGCAAAGCCAATGCGTCCGCGCCTAAGAACGCAATTCTCTCTCGCCTCTCCCCGTTCTTTTTCTCCGCCAAATCCAACATGGGAAGCGCAAAGTCCGCGCCGAACAGGCCCACGGCTGATGCGCCGCGCGATTTGCGCGCCTCGCGCGCGAAGGCAAACACCAGATCGCCGGTTCCGCAGCACAAATCCAGCACGCGAGCGGACGGATCTTGCAAAATTGCTGAAAACCGCTTGGCAGCGCGCCGGCGCCACAGCTTGTCGAACGAAGCGGAAAGCAAATGGTTCAGAAAATCGTAGCGCGGCGCGATGCGGCCAAACATTTCGCGCACTTGCAGCCCGGCTTCGCGGTCGTCGCGCGATCCCGCAGGCCGCGTCCCCGGCAACGCATCGCGCTGCACAATATTGCCGCCATCCGCAGCGCGAGCCATTCAGTTTTCCTCCCGCGCGCGCGCATAGAGAGCCGGCAACTCGCGCCAGACTTTCGCCACAACCCTATCCGGCACACTTACGCCAATCTCCGCCGCGCCAATTCCGCGCGGAAGCACCCAGCCAACTCGGCCGCCGCGCGATTTCTTGTCTCCGGCGATCGCCCGCAAAAGCGCCTCAGCAGATACTCGCGGCAGATCAGGCAGCCGGCCGCATCGCAGCACAAGCGACGCAACTCGATTCGCGTCTGGCTCCGTTAGCCGCCCGCAGGCAACTGCAATCCGCGTTGCGCCCAGCATTCCCCATCCGACCGCTTCGCCATGAAGAAAACGTTTGTATCCTGTCAGCGTTTCGAGCGCGTGGCCAATCGTATGGCCAAAGTTCAAAACCTGTCGCAACCCGCTCTCACGCTCATCTTTGCTCACGATGCGCGCCTTTTGCCGCGCGCCGCGTTCGATCACCCATTCGAGCGAGCGCATATCCATGCGCAGCAATTTGGCGATTTCACGTTCAAGGAAATTGAACAACTCCGTGTCGCCAATCACTCCGTACTTGATTACCTCATACAGCCCTGAGCGGAATTGCCGCGCGGGCAAAGTCCGCAAGGTTATTGGGTCGGCAATCACGACTTCCGGTTGATGAAATGCGCCGACGAGGTTTTTGCCTTCGGGCAAATCCACGCCGGTCTTGCCACCGATGGCGCTGTCGACTTGCGAAACGAGCGTCGTCGGCACATGCACGAGGCGCACGCCGCGCAAATAACTCGCCGCAGCAAAGCCCGCAACGTCGCCGACGATTCCGCCACCGGTCGCGACAAGCAATGTGTTCCTGTCTGCGCGCGCACGCGCCAGTTTGCGGCAAATCCCCTCGACCGTATGCACGCGCTTTGCAATTTCGCGGTCATCGAACAGGACCACGCGCTCTTGCGGCAAGCGCAGCGCGCGCGCGACGCCTTTGCCCCAGAATTTCCACACGCGCGGGGATGACAGTAGGAACACTTCTCCGCCGTCGCGCAGCTTTTCTACAATCTGGCGGATGCGCCTCAACAAGCCGCGTTCGCACACCACGGCGTAGCTCGCTGATTCCATTTTTATCTGTATGGCCTTCACCGCGAGAATTTCTTTTCGAGCACGCCGACGCTGGCAAGCATCACGTGCCCCACAACCGCAAGGCTTTTCGCGCTGATCTTATCCATCGTATCCTGCGGCGTGTGCCAGTATCCCTCGGCGATGTAATCGTCCAAATCGATCAAATCCACGGCGGGAACCTTCTTGGCCAAAAAGGGATCGTGGTCATCGGAAGCTGCAGTGGATTGCGAAACAAACACATTTTCATATCCCAACTTTGCCGCCGTCGACCATATCAAGTCCACCAGCCACGGCGTCGAACTACTTTCTTTCTTCATGGTCAGGCCTTTTTGGCCGATCATGTCCGCCAAAACGACGGCTTTTACATTTTCCAAATCGCCGTCGAGTTCCATCTTGGCGACAAGTTCCCGGCTGCCATAGGTATGGTCGTTGTCTTTGTCCCAATCGACGACGGCCTCTTCGCCATCGAGAAAGGCCATCCAGATCGCCACCTGCGGCTTTTGCCCGCAAAGATGGCGCGCCATTTCGAGCATCAGTCCGGTGGAAGAGCCTCCATCTTCCGCGCCAACGAAATCGGGCAGGCGTTTCGTGTCGTAGTGCGTCATCAGCAGAATAATGTCCTTCCCGGTTCCCGGAACCTTCGCGACGATATTTTTCATCGCTATTGTTCCGCCGGGCGTATCGGCGTGAAAATCATCCTCATCCACTTTGCAGCCGTCGGCGTGCAATTCCGAATAAATATAATTTTGCACTTGTTTGATAGCATCAGAACCCGATGGATGCGGACCGAAGCTCACGAGTTTCGCTGTGTCGTCATACGCGCGCTGGCCGTCAAACCCGCCAGTCTGCTGCGGCGAGGGAGCTTTGTCCTGTGCATCCAAAACCGCTGCTGGCGCGCTCGCCGACACTGTCCCTCCCTGGTTTCCGTTGCCGCCACAGCCCATGGCGCAGGACAGCGCGCCAATCGCAATCCACACAGGCAAGCCGCTCGTCATTTTCAGGCACCTCTTCATATACTTCAATGCGCCCCCTCCCGTGCCATTTCCCGCTTCCGCTTCTTCCGGAACACCATATAAGAAACGCCGATTCCAAGAAAATATAAGCCGACCATCGGCGTCATGAAAATGAGCATGGTGGTCGCATCCGGAGTCGGCGTCACGATTGCCGCGACAATAGTTATGATGAGCATCGCATAACGCAGATTCTTCCACAGCCACTGGGGCGTCACAATTCCAAACCATGATAAGCAGAAAATGAGAATCGGAAGCTGGAAAATAAGCCCCAGCCCCAACATCACCACCAGAATCAAATCAAAATATTCATTGATGCTTATCAACGGCTGGAAAGGCCCTTGGAAGCTGATCAAGAACTTCAGCACGTAAGGCAGCAGGATGAAATACCCAAATGCGATTCCACAGAGAAACAAGAAGACAGAAGACAAGATGAACGACATCACTGCTTTGCGTTCGTGTTTGTAAAGTCCCGGCGCGATGAAGAGCCAGATTTGATACAGCACTACGGGCAAGGCAATCACGATGCCCAGGTAGAATCCCAGCGTGATGAGCAGGTTCACGAAGCCCGCCGGGCTAGTGTAAATCAGTTTGTCGGAATAGTGCGCCTGCCGCAGCGCCTGGACCATGGGTTGAACAATGAAGTCGATGACCTTCTTTGAGACGGAGAAGCCGATGACAAAGCCGATAGCAATGGCGAGGGCGGAATAAATCAGCCTTTTGCGCAGGTCGGCAAGATGCTCAAACAGCGACATCTTGCCGCTGTCTTCGTCTTCTTCTCTGATTGGCGGCAGTCCTGGCTGGCTAGATGCCATCTCTTGGCTTCTCGGACGCTGTTTCGGAAAACCCTGGCTCTATCGTGGATGGTTTTGCCGCGCTCACTGGCTCAGACGGCGGCGGGGCAGCGGCCGGCGAAGGCGGCAGGATCGTGTTGGGCTGCTGGGTCAGCGGGCTCTGCCGCGTTCTCATCTCGTTCACGCGCGTCTCACGCTCCAGCTCGCGCATATGTTCGTCAAATCCAGCCCGCAAATCGCCGGTCGCGCGCTTGAACTCCGCCATCACTTTGCCAAAGCTTCGTGCCAACTCCGGAAGCTTCTCCGGGCCAAACACGATTAAAGCGACCAGAAAAATAATTACGAGATGGGGCACGCTCAACATTTTTTCGCGCGCAATCGTCTGCTTTTGCATCATAGAAGAGGCAGCCGGGCGTGTCAAACCGCTCGAAAATCTATGCTATACTGATTGCCATAACGAGAGAATCGCGGCCGGCGACGATTGATAATGACTCACACGAACCAACGCAACGAGGAACCCATGGAATCTTCCAAGCGCGGAGCGTTTCTTCTCGCCGTTATTCTTGTCATCGCCGCGATCATGGGCGGGCTCTATGGGCCTTCTCTGAAGGCCACTGCCGCAGGCGCCACAGACCTACAGGACTCGGTAAAATCCTTCGCCCGCGTCCTTTCCATCGTACAGCAGAACTACGCGGAGCCGATCGATACAGACAAGATGGTCTACGACGGCGCGATTCCTGGTATGTTGCACGTTCTTGACCCGCATTCGAATTTCTTCGACCCTAAAGAATGGGCCCTACAGATGGAGGAGCAACGGGGCAATTACTACGGCGTTGGAATGAGCATTGTTCCGGTCGAAGATAAGGTTGAAGTTGTTTCCCCGTTCCCAGGTTCTCCGGCAGACAAGGCAGGGATCAAGCCGGGCGATGTTATCGTCAAAGTTGACAGCAAGGACACTTCTACCCTTTCCTCCCCGCAAATCGCCGATTTGTTGAAAGGCCCCAGAGGTACCGTTGTATCGATCACACTAAGCCGCGAGGGCACGCCCAAGCCCATCACCGTGAACGTCATGCGCGACGAGATTCCGCAGTCCGCAGTTCAGTACTCCGGCGTCGTCCGGCCAGGAATCGGTTACGTACACGTGACCGGATTTACCTCTGAGAATACGGATAGCGACCTGGCTGCGGCGCTGAAGAAGATGGACTACTCGCATCTTGACGGTCTGATCCTCGACCTTCGCGGAAATCCTGGCGGTTTGCTGATGCAAGCCGTCGGCATGGCGGACATGTTCCTAGCGAAGGACCAGCTTGTTGTTTCCCATAAAGGCCGTGAATCACCCGAGCGCCGCTACTACGCACTGAAAGGCAACGGCGGGAATAATATACCGATCGTCGTCCTCATCAACGGTGGCAGTGCTTCGGCATCTGAGATTGTCGCGGGCGCGCTTCAGGACCATGACCGCGCGCTCATTGCGGGAGAGCGCAGCTTCGGCAAGGGGTTGGTGCAGACTCAGTGTCCCACGGACGATGGCACGGAACTGCTTCTCACCACGGCTCGCTACTACACACCGAGCGGCCGCCTCATTCAGCGTGATTACAAGAACGTGTCCATTTACGATTACGAGTACAATCGCCAGCCGAACAAAGAGCCCGAGGTTAAGTTGACCGATAGCGGCCGGAAAGTCTATGGGGGCGGCGGCATCACCCCTGACGTGGACGACCCGGCGTCGAAATACAATCCGTTCCAGACGCTCCTTCTCGAACGCAACGTCTTATATCCAGTTTCCCTTGGCGTCGGAGATTTCACGCGCTATTTCATGGGCACGCATCCCACAATCACGAAGGACTTCACGGTCGATGACGCCGTGATGTCTCAATTCCTTGCCTTCCTCGGCCGTGACGATATCAAGTACACGCCGGCGGAAATCCACGACAATTCGGATTGGATCAAGGAACACATCCAGCGCGAGGCGCTCACTTATGCGCTAGGGCTTCCTGCGGGATACAAGGTGTCCGTCGATGATGACCCGCAAGTGATAAAAGCTGAGGATCTCATCCCTCAAGCGCGGGCCCTCTACGACAACGCGAAGAAAATCGTCGCGGAGCGCCAAGCCGCCGAGCAGACGCCGCAACAGTAAGTTAAATTCGCGGAACCTCGTCGCGTCCTACTGGCTCGGCGGAATGGTTTCGCCTTTCACCAGCACACGCTCAAAGAAATCCGCCGTTGCCGTATACGCTTTGATCCACGTCTTCCACATCAGGAAGCCGTGAATTTCGTCCGGAAATACAATCTGCTCAAAGGGTACGTGGTCCGCGCGGAGCCGCTGCGCCAGGTCCACCATCTGATCAAAAGGCACGTTGCGGTCGTCGTCTCCCTGAATCAACAACACCGGCGATTTCCACGTGTCGATCGATGAGTCCGGCGATGAACTGAACGCCAGTTTGATTGCTTGAGCCAAATCGGGCGCGCCTTGCGACTCGCCACCCTCCCAATGGGTCCAGCGTGAAAGAAACACAGACCAATCATGGACTCCGTGCATGTCCACGCCTGCCTTGAAAATATCAGAATTCCGCGCCAAGCCCATCGCCGTCAGGAATCCTCCGTACGAACCGCCCCACAGGCCGATCCTGTTCGGATCGACGGTCGATAGTCCCTGAAGATATTTTCCTGCCGCCACAATGTCTTTGTACTCCGAAGCGCCTCGCCAGCCGCCGTCCGCCGGCTCTCGGAACGCTCGTCCATACATGATGCCAGTCCGATAATTCACGGAGAGCACCGTAAATCCGAGGCTCACCAGATACTGATTCTCCGCATAGGCGTAGTGGTAGTAGTCCATGGGGTGAAAGCCGAGCATCATCTGCCGCATCGACCCGCCGTGCATATAAACCAGCGCCGGGCCTTGGCCGTTTCTGCGGTTCGGAACAAAAAGCTGTCCGTGAATCTCCAGTCCATCTTCACTTTTGAATATCACTTGCTTCGGCGTCACCAATTGGCTGGAAGGAAAATCGCTTGGCAATTCTTCTCGCGCAATCACTTCGCGGCCGCCGCCAGTGATTCGATAAGGCATTGCCGGCGAAGTAGCGCTCGATCCCAGGCACAGCACGTACTTTCCATCGCCTGTTTCCACCGGCGTCCACTCGATCGTATCGCCTTTTGTCAACGCTTCGGGTGTGCCACCTTCAACGCTCACGCGCCAGATGTGCCGCCTGTCTACGTTATTCTGATTGGAAGAATAAAAAAGCGTTCTGCCATCGGAACTCAGCGTGATGTCCTTCACATCGAAATCGCCCGGCGTCAACAGCGCCGCGTCTCCGCCGTTGGTGGAAACTGAATAGAGATGGTTTCGGCCGTCTTTCTCTGACGCAAACACGATTCGATCGCCCGCTCCGTAATAAAACGAATCCCCTTCTGTCAGCCGCGGCATGGAATCGTCTAACGTATCGCCGCTGCGCCAAACTTGATGCGCTTCTCCCGTGGCCGCATCGCCTATCCAAATTGACCACGGCTGCGGGCGCAACGGGATGATTGGCAATTCCCGCTCAGCGCCATTCGTCTTCACGTACGCAATGCTCTTCCCGTCGGTAGACCATCGCGGCATGTCGTCGCGGTCGACGCTGGGGCGCAAATAACGGATGTCGCTCCTTCCAAAATCATAGATCGCGATAAAGCTGTGATCTCCGCGATTGCTTGTGAATGCGATCTCTTTTCCGTCGGGAGACCATTGCGGATCGGAATTGTCACCGCGCACATAACAGAGCTGGTGCGCCATTGCCGCGCCGGAAACTGGTGCAATCCACAATGCATCGCGGGCAGCCCACACCGCGAACTGTCCATCCGGCGAAATCTCGATGTCCTCGCAGCCTTCTTCCCCGCAATCCATCGTCCCCAACAAGCGCGGCTGTCCGCTGGCTACGTCCACGGCCCACACCTGCTGCTCCGGTTTTTGTACGTCGCTCGTTGGATCGGCCACTTCGCCTATGGAATTCGTCTCGCTCCCGCGCGCGTAGATGACGGTCTTGCCATCCGGTGTCAGGCGAACGCTCGCGATAGCTTGCCCGTCGTCCTCTGAATAAGGCGTCACCTGGCGCGCCACAAAGTCCGGGCCATCGGCAATCCATACATTCCGCACGCCTCGGATGTCGAACGTCCACGCCACGCGGTCAGCACCGCGCGCCGCGACGAGCCCATCGGGGAACGGGAAGCTCAAGACTTGTTCGAGCGTAAACCCGCCCGGCGCGGCGTAGACTGCGCTCGTCACCACGAACAACAGTGCCGCAAGCCAAACCAGCCGTGCTTGCAGCTTCCCGAAGTATCCGCAAGATTGCATTTGTCACCTCTGATTAAGAATTTGCGCGTGAATAATACGCCCGCGGGCAGGCAAAGAAAAGAAACTGTTTGCCCACACGCAAGAAGAGTGGACAAATATCTGTATCTCTTCAGCGCGCTGATCAATTGTTATTTAGGGGGTTGATTAGGAATTCACCAGGAATTTGTATTGGGCTGCGGTCAGCGGTACGACGCTCAGCCGGCCCTGGCGGACCAATGGCGAATCCGCGAAAAGCTTGTTGGCTTTGATTTCCGCCAGCGTGATTGGTTTCAGTGGCTCGCCCGCCTTGATTTTCACCTGAGGGTTTTTCGGATTGGCCACATCAACCGAGACCACCGTGGCCGTTCCCACGGAACTCTTGCGCTCGGCCGTTTCATATATCACCAGGCGATCACCCGGCTTCATTTCGCGAAGATGCTTGAGCGCGACAGGATTCGAGACGCCGTCCCAAATCGTGCTCTTATCGCGCTGCAGATCGCTGAACGAATATTCGGAAGGCTCCGTCTTCAGTAAGTAGTCCATCGCTGTTTTCCTCGTTTAGATTCCCTGGAATTCCCTCTTTGATGTCGAAAGGGGTGCCAACGGTTCATGCATCCGACCAAAACTAAGGCTCATCTGAGCGCTCGTTCTGGCCAGGAACTTGCAGAACTCCGAAACGCCCATTCCCTTCCCGCACCAGCGTCGGCGCATACAGGCCAAGATACTTGCGCGTCCACCAATCTCCGGTTTCGCGCTTCATGGCTAAACTCGTAAACCAATACTGCCAGATGACGCAGCGGATTTCCTGCGGCGGCCCACTCGCAAAAGGGTTGCGTCCAAAAAGCGAGAGCACGTCGTGGCTTCCATCGAGTAGCGCTTCCTCCGTCCCCAGCACGAATTGGTATTGCCGCCAATCTCCGAGCGATGCGAACCACAAATTCCAGTCGAACCGCGGTTGATACGGCGCGTAAATTTTCGGCGCTTCATTGACTGCTTGCGGCTTATAGCGAAAAGGATAAGCCGTCCACGTTTTGCCTCCGTCATTCGATCCCTGAAACTCGATTTCGTAGCGGCCGCGCGTCATCACCCCGAATAATCCGTAGCGATCTGCGATGCGGAACGGTTCGATCTTCTCCACCGGCCATTGCGGTAGCGCAAAATTCAACATCCCCAGAAGCAGCGCTGACGTTGCGTAGAAAATCCACGCAAAACAGATGCCCGCAATGGTCATGCGCACGGCAGAAAGGACACGCGAAAGCCTGCTGCCACCCTTTTTCGGTTCGACAGGCGGTGCTCCCGAAGAAGTAGCGCCCCGCAGAGTGGGCAAGGCGTTCGATCGTGAAACGGATGCTGACCGCAATCGTTGTGCCGACTCAGCTTCGCGGGTATCCTCCACACGCATTGCGACCATGATGTGATACCTCGGAAACCATTTCCGCGGAGCAATCTTCACCAGGAACTGGTCGTCCAGAAGCAAAAATCCAAGCGCCAAAACCAGGTAATTCAGGAACGCGTAGTTCGCCGTCGCAATGACGCCAATCTCCCACGGCGTCACAATGAAAAAGCAGACCAGCCGAAATCGCCGCGGCAGGAACAGCATCAGCACGATTCCCAGTTCCATCACCAGCGTCGCCAGCGCCGTCAGCCAGTGGAACCAGTACGGTGCGTGCTGCACGTAATATCCAATCCATGTCGGGAGCGGTCCATTTTGGTAATACTCATACATCGCGGTCAAATGCCGCCACTCGGGATCGCCACCCAGCATTTTCGCCATGCCCGATTCAAAATAGATCCGGAACCACTCCCACAGCAGCAAGAACGTGCACGCTCGTTGCGGAGGATTGAACGCTCCCCAACCCGGCCGCCAACCCCACGGCGCATAGAACAGACACAGAAAACCAGCCTCCAGCAGCATGCCGTCCGACTGGTAGCTCGAAAAATCCTGCAACGTGCTAACAAATGACAAATAACAGATAAAACAGATCGCCGTCATCGCCCGCGGGCACAAATTCAAGAACAGCAGCACTGCCGCGACCATTCCAATCCAGCAGACGATCATCAGCGCGCGATCCGTCGAACTGATCCAGAATGCTGAAGGCGCGAACCAAAACTTGGACAGCCCATGCATATACTTACCAACCGTATCCAGATAGACATTCGCCGGAAGAATTCCATCCGTCCCGATGAGCCCTTTGGCTTGGTATGTGAGGGAATAAAACGCGGAGAAGAAAATCACGCCCAGCGCGCGAAGGAAAATCCACCGTGGGCCCAAATGCCCGGCCTCGCCGGACTCCGGCCCCAGCAACCACTGCACCGTGCTTAACCAGCGATTTTCCATCGCGGCATTATACAGGCTGAACTACGGCTGTTAGAGATTTGTCAAAGGCGAATATTGGTGGACGGCGGGGAATTCGAACCTCCAGCCCCCGCATTGCGAAAACTGGTTTTGATAATGAACAGAAAAACATATAAGAGAACGGAACAGACGAGAAACATTGGAGTTAGAGTCGATTTTCACTCCGCCAAACTGCGTTCCAATTGGACGTGTAATCGGTTTACCAGGACTTTGCCGCTTACAGGAAGTCTCCGACGGATGTCCGATACCTCGTTAGAGATCTTGGTACACCTGACTATGTGTGAGGCAAACGCGGGTATTCCGCGTGGAAATACTTTCGGTATGCGGCAATCCAGTCCGTTGCGATGTCGCGCTGTGCGGTTGCCAAGCCGACCTGTCCACTACACACCAAAGAATGGAGATGATCCTCCAGTTGGTCCTTGACGTAGGAATTCCAGATCGTTTGTTTGTGAGGTTCGGGCCAGAGATTTCGAATGTTGTCAGAGCCTCCTAAGCCTGGCGTCACCAGATAGTCTATTTCGTAGCCTCCCGGGGGAGCTCCTGCGATTCCGTATTCGCGGAAGACTTGTTGTCGCACAGCGTCCGATACTTTGCTTATCACCTCGTCGTGTTCTGAAGAGCACATGTTTGCTAATGAAACCACGTGAGTTGACCCTGGCGTAAGAATCGGATTGGGCAGCGCTGCTGCATACACAGTGCTTTGTGCAAGGCCTGCGTGGTTCGTGTTCCGTTGCCATAGAAAAACTGTTCCAAGAGCAAGTAGAAGCATGAAAGCGAAAGCGTATCCGAAGCCTCTATATTTCAGAGCGGCGCGGGTCCGCCAAAAGGGACTCGGATGCGAATTCTGCACCATATCCGAGAGCTGCAACCTAAGGCGGGCACGGGCGCTATTAATGGGCGGCAGGTCCGGGGCTAGATTTTCGCGAGTCAGACGCGCAACGTTGCCAATCGCTTCCTCGATCTCCGCCATCCTCGCATGACAAGTCCAACAAGCCGCGAGATGGGCGCGAACTTCAACCGAGCGGCGTTCGGAAAGCTCACCATCCGCGGCTAACAGCAAATCTTCATCGGATGCGTGAAATTTGTGATCGTTCATGGGTTAAGTTCCGTCCGGATCAATCATCCGTGCGATTGACCGGGTCAACGAGTTCGAAACCGCGCCTAACGACATGTCAAGTATCGCGGCGATTTGTCGATAGCGCAGACCTTCTGCCCGCAATCGCAGGCAGCACTGATCCTTTTCGGGAAGCGCGCGAAAAATAGACAGCAGGCGTTCTTGTGTTTGGCTAGTGGACAAGCGTTCCTCTGGGTTCCACGCCGGATCAAGGCGGTTCTCGGCACTCGGTCGGTTGCGTTCGCTCGTCTCAACGGATCTCTGATTCGCTTGCCGCCTCTTCAGCGCAAGATTATGGGCAACGCGGAAGACCCAACCTCGCAGGTTATCGCGCGGTTTCCCCAACTGAAGATGACGCAGCAGCGCCAGAAATACTTCTTGGATCACGTCCTCCCCATCCTGAATGGATAAGCCGAATGACAACACATAACGAAGAGCCGGATCCCGCAATTCGTCAAAGAGTTGGATGACCTCGCGTTCGACCTCAGACTGCTTGTGAGCGGAATCGCGGCTAGCTGCCCGGGGGAAAACGACGCCGTCTAACCAGTTTGTTCGAGAAGCCGACATATCCCGTTCTTTATATTCTCGCCGAACTGTTCTTGTCCATGCTTTCTGAACCCAGGCGTAGGCGTCCTTGTCTCAAGAAAACGTGAACACGATGGGCAATCTGGGAATATCTCTTTATTAGACGAGCTCGGCAATCTGGGGGAATAATGGGAAGCAAGGGTCCGTCTGGGTCTTTGAAGAATACCGGCCGGGTCATTCGCGCCAACGCATTTCGATCTGCCGTTGCCATTCTGGTCGCGCTTTTTGCTTCCCATGCGCCGGCCGTCCACGCACAGGCCAACACCGGCGAGCTGCGGCTGAAGGTTACAGACACCTCGGGACTCGGCGTCAAAGCTCTAGTCAGGCTACAGAATGAGGCCAGCCAGTACGATAACACCCTAGAAACTGATGATTCCGGCCAACTAGACGCCAAACGGCTTCCCTTCGGTGCCTACCAGGTGCAAATTCAACAGCCGGGTTTTGCTCCCTATTCGCAATCCATAGAGGTGCGTTCGCAACTTCCCACCGACTTCAATATTTCCCTCCGAGTCGCTTCAATCAATACGCGGGTTAGCGTCACCGTCAACAACACGCTCATTGATCCCGATCAAGCCGGTTCGGTAAATCAAATTGGCTCCTCAACGATCGAAAACCGTTTGTCCTCGCTTCCAGGCCGTTCCATACAGGACTTGGTGAACTCCCAACCTGGTTGGCTGTATGAGGGCAATGCCGTTCTCCATCCACGGGGATCGGAATATCAGACGCAATTCGTCGTTGACGGAATTCCTCTCACCGACAATCGTTCGCCGAGCTTTGGGCCTGAACTGGAAGCTGACGATGTAGACTCGATATCGATCTACACCGCAGGTATCCCGGCTGAGTACGGCCGAAAGATGGGGGGAGTCGTTGAGCTCAACACACTGCAAGACACCACTCCTGGCTTTCACGGAGAGGCCATCCTTTCGGGCGGCAGTTACGACACGGCCGGC
Organism: Candidatus Acidiferrales bacterium; assembly: GCA_049787175.1. GTDB lineage: Bacteria > Acidobacteriota > Terriglobia > Acidiferrales > UBA7541 > DAHUXN01. The sequence goes on from JBAQYT010000108.1 coordinate 17,308, forward strand.
GCCTTTTTCAAGGGTCAATATGTTTGGGGCAAAAATGCCTTTGGCGTGAGCGCGAGCGGCAACGGAACAGCACATTACCTGAATCCAGTGGTTACGCAGAACTACACGAATCGAGGCACCGTAGGCGATTTCTCCGCCAATTATGAACGCGATTTCACACCGAATGACCGTTTTACGATGAGCGTCCGTCATGAGTTTTCACGATACGAACTTCCCAATGAAGATGTCCAAGAATCCGCGGGCCAGCTACAGACCGCGGATAATTTTGAAACGATGGGCATCATTTCCTACCAGCACACGTTTTCTCCTCAGGTTGTTGCGGATTTCAGCGGAATGGTAAGAGACAACGCGAATGATTTTTATTCCAATCCGGACTCAACGCCAATTCTAATTACCCAGCACAATTGGTTTCGTGAAGGATATTTCAAGGGCACTGCCACAATCGATCATGGAAGGCACGAGATAAAGGCTGGAGTCGAATCGGACAACATTTTCCTGAACGAAAAGTTCCACTATGCCATCCCAAACGTCGATACCCAGTTGGCCTATTTTGATCCGAGCACCCCGCTTACGTTCAGCTTTATGGCAAATCGTCCGGACCTTGAGCAAGCGGCGTTTGTACAGGACCTGGTCCGCATTGGCGATTGGACGATCAACGCCGGTATTCGCTGGGACCATTATCAACTCATTTTGAACCGCCAAGCAGTGCAGCCCCGGCTTGCAATTTCGCGCTACTTCCCCGATGCAGGAATTGTGGTTCATTTCTCTTATGATCGTGTTTTTCAGACGCCTTCGTTTGAGAACATCTTGCTCTCAAGCTCCACCGCTGCTGCGGGCTTGGATACGATCTCAGTTCAGTTACCAGTTCAGCCTTCGGAGGGCAACTATTACGAAGCCGGATTAGCAAAGGGTTTCTCGAATAAATTCAGGATCGAAACGAATTATTTTCGCCGCGCCGTAAACAACTACGCGGACGATGACCAGATCGAAAACACGACGATCAGCTATCCCATAGCTTTTGAGAAAGCGATTATTTACGGCGGAGAAGCAAAGCTCACCTTGGTTGACTGGAAGCGATTCTCCGGATTCGCGAGTTATTCCTATGAAGTTGGTAATGCCTGGTTTCCGGTAACGGGAGGGTTGTTCCTAGGTGATGACGCAGTCCTTCCGACATCTGGTCACCTCCCGGACTCACAGGACCAGCGCAACACTGTACGCGGCCGAATTAGCTATCAATTGACACCACGCCTATGGATCGCCGGCGGAGTCCAATACGATACCGGCCTGCCATTCGATTTCCAATGCCCAAGCGCTGCCGGCAATCAAACGCCTGAACAAACCCTTCAGCAGTGCATTGCGAGCCAAGCTCAGATCTACGGCTCGGATGTTGTGAACCGTCTGAACTTCGATCGCGACCGCATCCTCCCATCGTTTCAAGTAAGCGCCTCCGCCGGTATTGACGTGTACAAATCGGAGCGCGTCAACGTGCATTTTCAAGCGGATGGGGAGAATCTCACGAATGTGGTTGAAGTGATCGATTTTGGTGGCCTTTTCTCCGGCAACGCGATCGGACCTGCACGCAGCTTTTCCCTACGGCTTCGGACAGATTTCTAGCTGAGGACCTTGGCGGGCCTCAAGTGATTGTATTGGTGGACGGCGGGGGATTCGAACCCCCGACCCCCGCGTTGCGAACGCGATGCTCTCCCAGCTGAGCTAGCCGCCCACCGAGGCAGCTTATTTTAGCAGACGCACCACACTCGGCCAATCACAACAACCGCAACACGCAAACACCATCTCCCAGGGGCTTCTGCATTATTGGGAACAACACCAGCGAATCTCACCCATATTGTTGTCGATTTGGAGTATGCCAAATTGCAGGTTTTGCAGGAATTCGAGCGGAAACTCCATAATCACGCGGGCAAAATGCGACTTAACGGCATCCTCACCGTTACCTTGGCAAAGGGATTCCAGTGCCACATACATCGGGTTCGTAATCACCAGAGTCTTGTCAGTCAAGTCCGAAAAGGTGCGCTGCAGCCATTGAGAAATCGATTCTGTGGGAAACAACAATTTGTCCATTTGGATTCGCTTCAGGCTCATTGCATCGAGTACCCTGCGGCTCTGTTTGTAGGCCAACTCTGCAGCGGCCGACTCCGGTGCGTTTTCCACGGCAGTACGAATGAAATGCCGCATCGCTTCATCCAATTGGTTGCGAAGTTTGCTGTACTCAAAATAAAGCTTCGTTGCCTCTGGCCCGGCCGCTCGCGCCAAAATCTCGTATGTTTCCATTTCTTCTTTTATTCCCCGTCCGCCCGCTAAACTTCTCCAGGGCGCGCGCCAGTTTTGTGCTGGTTTTTCTTTCCCTGGGGGTGCCCGGACGCCACCGACGGTCGGCGTGCTGTATCGCTAGAAGCGTCCCATTACTCCCACTGCGTGGTATGCCGCTTCAGCCACCAGCACGGAGGATCCGAAACATGCGGAAAAATCGATCTCACGCAAGTCTGCGTCACCGTCCCCATATAATCGTATTCGTCCGTATGGTTCTTCAGCGGGGTCGCCAGGAATTGAGCCACCTGCACGGTTGAAAACGCCGTCTGGTGCGCCATCCGCACACGCAACACTCCCCAGTCGCCGGCGTAGAGAATTGCCAGCGACGCCAGCAAAAGGAGCAAGCTTTGCCCAATCCGCCGCTTCATTTTGAGTCGACCGCGCCGGCCATTGCCCTGGGTGCGCGGAAAACCGAAAGGACCTGCTCTCTATATCTTTGTTTTGAGCCTAGAAATACGGATGCGAACGCGCAGCTCCCACCCGAGCCACCCGCCCGCCGTGTATCTTAGCAGACGCGCCACACTCGGCCAATCACAGGCGCGCAACGTGCAAAGCACACGTCACGACAGCAAACGCGCCCGCGCCTCGCCGACGATTCCCTCCATTGTGCCTGCGTCGCCAATGCTTCCCTGCGCGAAAACCTTGCTTCCGCCGCCCTTGCCGCCAGCCTTTGTAAGCAACTCGCGCAGCAATGCGCCCATGTCGTCATCGAGCCCCGCTGATTGCGCGAGCACAATCGCTTTCGCACTGCGGCTCGCCAGCACGGCTCGCACTCCAGGATTCACTACCAGCTTGGCCGCCAGCATCGCCAAGTAACTCGCATTCGCATCTTCGAAAACAGCGCTGACAACATTGCTCGTGCCGCCCGCCGAACGCTCTGCCTTGCTTGCGAACAGTTCAGTCGCTTCCAGTTCCGCGAGCCGTTCTGTGAGCTTTTTCGCTTCGCGCTGTCTTACCCGCCGTTCTTCCTGCCCTTTCGCGACCATTTGCGGCAGTTCCGCCATCCCGCATCCAATTTGCTCGGCAGCGGCGCGCAATGCAGCCAAATCACCCCGCGCCGCAGCGAGTGTCCGGAAACCCGCGACAAATTCCACGCGCCAATTCTGCTTTTGCCGCTCGCATTTGCGAATCAACAGCATTCCCGCTTGTCCCGTGCGCGCCAGATGCGTTCCGCCGCACGGCTGGCGGTCGAACCGCTCGATATCGATCACGCGCAGTGTTCCCTCGCGCTCTACTTTCTTGCGAATGCCTTCCTGCGCCAATTGCTCCGCCGTTCCATATCGCACCGTGATTGCGCGATCCTCGAAAATAATTTCGTTGACGCGCCGCTCGGACTCCTCCAAGTGCCGCGCCGCCACCGACGGAGCCGCCAAATCGATCGTTGAGATATCGCGCCCCAAGTGGAACGACACCGTTTGAAATGCAAACAACTCGATGAACGCGGCGGAAAGCATGTGCTGCGCCGTATGCTGCTGCATGTGATCGAAGCGCCGCGGCCAATCGATGACGCCATGCACGGCACCGGCCGAAATCGGCTGCTCCGTGACATGCACAATCTCGTCGCCGTGCTCATCTGACACGTCCACCACGGCCACGGTGTTCAATCTGCCCGTGTCGAACGGCTGCCCGCCCGACGTGGGATAAAATGCCGTGCGGTCCAGCCGCACATGCCAGCGATCGCCAACTGGCTCGCACGCCATTACGCTTGCATCAAATTCACGCAAGCAAGCGTCGTCGTAATACAGCCGCTCCGTCATCATTTTTCCCTGCTTACTCGCGGGATCCATCCAGCCCCTTAGCTGCCGTTCTTCAACGCCTTTTGCCACGCCTCGTTGTATTTGTAACCGCAGCCGGTATTGAACAGCACCACCGTCTCATCTGGCTTGATCCATTTTCTTGACGCCAGTTTTCGTGCCGCCACAACCGTCGCTCCTCCTTCGGGCGCCGCGTAGATGCCCTCTTTCGCTGCCAACTCTTTGCTCGTCGACAGAATTTCATCGTCGGTCGCCGCGACGGCACTTCCCTTGCTCTCGCGAATCGCCTGTAAAATCAGGAAATCGCCTAGCGCCTTCGGCACGCGCAATCCTGACGCAATCGTCGCCGCATTCGGCCACATTGGTGCGCTTTTCTCGCCTTTCTCAAACGCATCCACAATCGGCGCGCAGCCTGCCGCCTGCACCGTCACCATTCGCGGACGCTCCCGCTCAATCCATCCCATCGTTTCCATTTCCTCAAACGCCTTCCACATCCCAATCATTCCTACGCCGCCGCCGGTCGGATAAATAATCACGTCCGGCAATTTACCCTCAAATTGTTCCCACAGCTCGTATCCCATCGTTTTTTTGCCTTCGATGCGATACGGCTCCTTCAGCGTGGTCACTTCATACCATCCGTTTTTGTCTTTGTTTTCCGCGACGTATTTTCCGCAATCGGAAATCAATCCATTGAGCTTGCGCACGTCCGCGCCAAATGCCCGGCACTCCATTTCGTTTGCCAATGGCGTGTCCATCGGCATCACGATCACCGCCGGAATTCCGGCCTGCGCCGCATAAGCCGCGAGCGCACCTCCCGCGTTTCCCGCTGTGGGCGTCGCAAGCACTTTCGCGCCCAATTCTTTCGCCCGGCTCACCGCCGCCGAAAGCCCGCGCGCTTTGAAGGACCCTGTCGGGTTCAGTCCTTCGTCTTTAATGTACAAATTGCGCAAGCCTATGGCTTCTCCGATGCGTCTCGCGTGCAGCACCGGCGTCATGCCTTCGCCGAGCGTCACACATTCGCGCGACGGCAACACTTCCTCATAACGCCACATGGTCGCCGGGCGTGAATGCAGCGCTTCGCGCGTGAGCGTCTTTGCCGCCGCTTTCAAATCATAACGAGCCAGCAATGGCCCGCCGCAATCGCATAGGTTGCGCAGTTGGTTGTGTGGATAGGTTTTCTTGCACTTAGAACATTCCAGATGAGTGATCGATGTTTGCAATGTATTTTTCATAAGCGAAAAATTCTAGCACATCTATTCGAAGCGTACGCGTCAGACGCGCCATAGATCATTTCTGCTCGGGATCGCATAGCGGGAAGGAACATCTGAGCGTATACTCAGCCGCCTGCAATCCAGGCTCATTCCTAGCGCAACACATGCCCCGCGACTTGGGCAATCACTCAAAACCGTTCCACCGAGGAGCGACATGAACAATCAAACATCCGCCGTCGGTCAACTCGATCCAAGCCAAATTCTGCAAGTGGGGCTCGGTTTCTGGGCTTCGAAAACGCTGCTTAGCGCGGTCGAGTTAGGATTGTTCACGGAACTATCGAAAAAGCCGGACACTCTTCAGGGGCTTTCAAACCGCCTTGGCTTGCATCCGCGCTCGGCGCACGACTTTCTGGATGCTCTGGTTGCCTTGGGCCTCCTCAATCGCTCAAACGGCCTGTACTCCAATACGCCGTCCACCGATTTCTTCCTCGACAAGAACAAAACCTCTTACCTAGGCGGAGTCCTCGAGATGGCCAATTTCCGCCTTTACCCTTTTTGGGGCAACCTGACCACGGCTCTTCTCACCGGCGAGCTTCAGAACGAGGCGAAGGGAGGGGGCCCAAGTCCGTTTGCTGTAATTTACGCGATTCCCGAAGTGCTCACCCAGTTTCTCAGGGCCATGACCGCCATCAGCAACGGGGCAAATCGCGCTATCGCCGCTCGGTTCCCTTGGAAGAACTACAAAACCGCTGCGGACATCGGTACAGCGCAAGGCGATTTAATCGTTCAAGTCGCGCTGGCCAATCCCCACCTGACGGGCATCGCCTTCGATCTTGCCGAAGTTCGCCCGGTTTGCGAGGCGTATATTGCCGCCAATGGCCTTTCGTCTCGCGTGTCGTTTCAAACAGGCAGTTTTTTTGAGCAACCCCTCCCGCATGCTGATGTGCTGATGATGGGCCACATTCTTCACGATTGGAATTTGGAAGAGAAAAAGCTTCTCATTCGCAAAGCATTCGAAGCCCTTCCCTCGGGCGGCGCTCTCATTGTCTACGAAAGCCTCATTGATGACGACCGCTCTAAGAACGTCTTCGGCTTGCTGATGAGCCTCAACATGCTGATTGAAACGCCCGGCGGATTCGATTACACGGGCGCTGATTGTATGGGCTGGATGAAAGAAGCCGGCTTCAAGGAAACTCGCACCGAGCATCTCGCCGGCCCGGACTCCATGGTCATTGGCATAAAGTAACGGCCCGCAGATTCAGTTTACAAGGCCTCAGCGCAGCTTCTCCGAACCAGACTCAGTTACAATGCTGCGATGCCTATTCGCCTCATCGCTATGGATATCGACGGCACGCTGCTCGATAATCGCCACGAGCTCCCCGACGCCAATCGCGACGCGATCCTCGAAGCGCACTCGCGCGGCATCGAAATCGTTCTTGTCACTGGCCGGCGTTTCGATTTCGCGCGCCCCATCGCGGAACGCATTCCCTGCGATATGGCTCTCATTATTAACAACGGAGCCCTAATCAAATCCAAATCCGGCGAGACTCATCTTCGCCGTCTTTTGCCGCGAACCATCGCCCGCGAAGTCCTCCGCGCGACTCTCGAATTCCGCTCTGGCGCAGCCGTGGTCTTCGACCGTGCCCAAAAAGACCAAGTCATCTTCGAGCATATCGACTGGAACGACACCGTCAGCAGCGGCTATTACCAGCGTAACCGCGAATTCATCACCGAATGCGTGCCGCTCGAAAATTGCCTCACCGAGGACCCCATTCAGGTGATGTTCGTCGGTTCCGTTGCTCGCATGCGCGCCGCTCTTGGCGTCGTGCGCGCCATGGATTGCTCGCCGCAATTGGGCCTCGCGCACACCGAATACGAGCATCGCGACCTCAGCATTCTCGATGTGATCGCCAGCGGTTCTTCCAAAGGCGCGGCTTTGGCCGAATGGGCTCGCCGCCGCGGCATTGCGCGCGGCGAAGTGATGGCTCTCGGCGACAATTGGAACGACCGCGACATGCTCGAATTCGCAGGTTTACCCATCGTGATGGGCAATAGTGTTGCTGCGTTGCAATCGCTTGGCTGGCCGGTTACGCTGTCAAATGATGATGGCGGAGTGGCCGTGGCCATCCGCAAATACGTCCTCGACATCCAAGAAACCAGTTTTAAATGAAGCCCTTTCGCAAAGCCGGTTTGGCCGTTATGGTTTCCGCACTTGCCGCACTCTGTGCGCCCGGCTCGCGCGCTGACTATGCTGTTCTTCGCTCCGGCCAGCGCCTGCACGTCAGCGGTTACTTGCGCCAGGGCTCGACGATTTTGCTTTACGTCGCGGGCGGCAGCGTCATTGTCCCTTCTGATGATGTGGTTCGTTTCGAGCCGGAAGATACGTTTACACTGATACCAGTCAGTGTTGCGCCGAACGTACCTTTTGCCGCGCAGATTCGCACCGCCGCCGCTCAAAATGGCCTGGATGAAAAACTCGTCTCCAGCGTCATTTCTGCCGAGTCCAATTTCAACTCTCGCGCCGTGTCCCCCAAGCATGCCATGGGCCTGATGCAGCTCATGCCGCGCACCGCCGCGAATCTCGCCGTTCGCAATCCTTTCGATCCCGCCCAGAACATCGACGCGGGCGCCCGTTACCTGAAGCAGCTGCTCGATCAGTACCACGGGAATCTTACTCTAGCGCTAGCCGCGTACAATGCCGGCCCCGGAGTCGTCGCTCAATACGGCGGCGTGCCGCCATTCCCCGCAACGCACAATTACATTCGTCGCGTTAAGAAAAAACTGGCCGCGCCCCCTTCTCCGTCAATGGCGTCTCTCCAGCAATAGTTCCTGGAGCTTTGACTTCGACTTACTGTGGCTGCTGTGGAATCTGTGGCTGTTGCGGTATCTGCGGGATTTGCATCGGTGAGGAAGTTGGACCGTTCGGAGTGCCTGTGGGGCTCGTCGGACCGCTGGAAATCGTTCCTATCGTTTGCACCTGCTCCAGCGGATTAAAAATGAATTCCCATCGCTTATATGTCATCCCCCCTTTGTAAATCTTGATCGAGGGCTTGTCTTGCTTCCCAGCCACTCCGATAATGAACCCACCGATCACTTGTCCCGTCGAATCCGTGGAATCGCTTGATCCGGATGATTCCTGCACTCCGATTCCGTTGCTCGTACCAGGTTGTGCCTGGGGCGGCTGCGCGAAAAATGATGGGTTCCCCGGCTGTTGCGGATTCTGCCCTTGCATCTGCTGCAACTGCGATTGCAGTTGCGACGGAATCTGCCCTTGAAACTGCGCCGCGAGTGCCTGCAACTGCTGCGGACTTAGTCCCTGCAACTGCGATTGCAGCGCTTGCAACTGCGAAGAACTCAAGTTATTTAGGCTCAAACTGCTGCCTGGGCTGATGCCGCCAGGCGGAATATTCGTCAGCGCTGAATTGCTACCGGCTTGCGCTCCCGCATCATTTCCCGACCCGTTACCCGAGTTCTCCGCGTCCGGAGATGTTCCCAGAGCTGCCGTCGCCTGCGCAGCCACTAAACCCATTTTCCGCTGCTGATCCAAGAACGCCATTTGCTGCAGCGACACATACTGCACGCTTCCGATCAATTGCCCCGCCGGTGTGACGTAGATGAATCTCCACGTGCCGTCTTCCTTGTTCATCGGATTCGTGTAAGCTTCTCGCAGGAAGCGCATCTCGCCATTCTGCACTTTCACCAGATCGTCCACGCTTGTGGGAAATCGCCCGAACTTACGGTAATACATTCCAATCGCGCGCTGATATTGCTTTCCGCGCCAGATCATCTCTGCTTCCCTTGCGCGCCGCCCTTCCGTCAAAGCGTCCAGCACTGCCACCGAGCTGCCGATGACCACCAGCGCCATCAGAAACAGCACAAACAGCATGGCAAAGCCTTCGTTCCCGGCGCGTTTCTCGGTGAAGACGCCCCTCATTGCCGCGCCTCTTGCGGCGGCACATTGGGCTGCGCCCCGCCTTCGGGGAGGGTCAACGTCGTGCTTCGCCCCGATGAAATCTCCTGCATTTCCACGGTATTGTTCCCTATTTTCACCACGCGGAATTGATTCAGCAGCGTGCCGCCCTCCGCCAGAATATAAATATCGTCGTTGCTCGCGGAAAAGCACGCGCGTCTATTTCCCGTCGCAGGATCCGTTACGATGCCGTAGAAAGTCGCCGGCACGGTCACCGGCGGCGGTGGCGGAGGATCCACGGGACGTTGTTGCGCCGCTCTCTGGGCCGCCAAAACTTCAGGGGGCGGGGGCAGCGGCTCCTCGCTGAAAATATTACGGTGCTGGCCGTTGTATTCCTCCTTCTGAATCTGCTCCAGCAGGTCCAGCCTTAGCGAAGGATCCGGCACATTCAACGGCTCGAATTTACCGTCATCCACTTGAACGCTCGTGAATACCTCATCATGCGAACGTTCCACGTAGAACAGCGCCAGCGCCAACACCACCAGCAGGCCGCTGAGCAGAAAGGTTTCGTATCGCGTTTTCTTCGTCATCGTCACGTTCGAAAATACGTCCGCAAGGCAACCTGCAACTTGACTACGCCCGAATTCTCCGAACTCAGCGTTAGCCCTTCCAAAAGATAAAAATGCGGCGAGCGCTCGATGCCACCAATTAACTGGATCAAACTCTGATAGTTCCCCTGCACCGACCCTGAAATTTCCACTTCCTCCAATCCGCGCTCTTTCACGTCCTTCTCGCGAAGCTCCAATCCGCTCGTTTGAACGCCCGCATTCTTCGCGATCTGCCCGATGTCCGCAATCACCGAGGTATCCCCCGACGACGCCGGCAGCAAGTCCTTTGCATAAAACTGGTCGCATTCCTGCGCCATGTTTGGCAAGCGCTTTTCGATCTCGCGGCCCTTCTGAACATCTGCGGCCAGCAGTTTCATTCTTTGTGTGAGCCGCGCTCTTTCTTGTGCCTGTGACTGTGGCGCCTCGCTGGCCGCGCGCCAATTCACCACGATCAGCGCGCCATCGATCGCCAGCATGCACGCCAGCGCGATTTTTGCCGCCAGCTTCCACTTTCGTGAATCAGTTCGTCCGCTCACGAGATGGAATAATGCGCCTCAAGATTCACGAGCACCTTATCCGTCCCTCCCTCTTGCGCTTTTGCTGGATGACTCTCTTGCGTGATGTGTACGTCCGAAAATACCGGCGATGAATCAAGCGATTCCAAGAACTTATGTTCCTGCTCATCGTTCATCGCGCCCACCGAGAACACAACTCTTACGTTTCCTTCGCCGTCCATCTGCGGCGAGATGCTGATCACCCGCACACCGGGCGGCAGGATTTGCTCCAGGTCGGCGAACATCTTCGTCCACGGAAACGTTCGCGCTTCGATGAGCCCATTCAGAAACTGCGATCGCTTGAGGGCTTCGACCGCCTGCGGAGACTTGAACGCATTGCGCAAACTCTCTTGCTCTCCCAGCGATATGCGGATTTGCTCCCGCAACTGGTCGATGTTCACGCGCATTTCGCGGTTTGCCTGCCTCGCATGAATCGCATGGATGGAAAGAAACACCATTGCCACGATCGCAATAATTCCCAGAGCGCTCGAGCCGGTGATGAATCGCCGGTTATTTTCGAGCGGTACGGTCGCCAGGTTGAAATGTGTTTTCATGATGATCCGGCGCCTTAGTCGTCACGCCTTGCGATTCATTTGCCATCCCACCAGCGGCTCCAGCCCTTGCGCCACAAGCGACCTTGCCTCCGTCGTGAATTCCCGGCCTGTCGCCAGCGGCTCTGCGGGACAGCCGAGTTCCCGCGACAGCGCCTCGCGCAATTCTTCTTCGCCCACACCAAATCCCGCCACGCACAATTGTTCCACCTTGCCGCCCCACGTATCTTGATAAAACGCCACCGCCGGAAAAACCTCGTCGAAAATCGCCTGCGGCTTCAGCCCTTGCGCGTCCAGCCCTAATTCGGTGGACCGGTAAACGCACATCGTTTCGCCGCGCACAATCACCGTGGTCAGATTCCGCGCGCTCAGTCTCGCCAGCAGTGTGGCGCTGCTCGGGTTCAGAATCGGCAGCGTCGCCAGCGTGGAACTCTGAACCACCCCCGCCAAAAGCCCTTCCTCTTCTAGCACCGACTCGTATTCCCTCACAATTTTCTGCCGCGCCACTGCCGCCACAATTTCCACTTTTCCATCCCGGCTCGGCTGACGCATCCACGACAGCACCGCCTCTTCTGCGTCAAATGGCAGGCTCTTTTTCAGCCGCCACCGCAGCAGCGGCAATGCGTCATCGGCGCGGCGCGGAAAAGTGTCGAAGGGCAAAATGAAAACGCGGATACTCGGATCCGGCAAAAGCAGCGCAACGTCCGGCCCTTGCTTGGGCACTCGCGATAGAACACTGTGAATCGCTGCCCGCACCGCCTCGCGATCCGCTATGTTCGTCTGCGTCGCCGAAGGCGTCACCGCTCCACTAGGCAATTGCTCGACCGCAAACGCCGTGAGATGCGCCAGGTCTCTGCCCCACCGCGCCGCCGCCACGTGAGTCGACGCCATTTCCAGCACCATGCTCGGATGCGGCATCGCATCCAGCCACCCAGGCCCGCGCGTCGCCGTTTGCTCCGGCCTCGACGTTGTCGTAAGGCTAGTCAATGAACGTCACCTTGTTGATTTCGCGCAGTGTGGTGATTCCCGCGCGCACTCGACCCATGCCCGACTCCCTTAAGAACTGCATTCCCTCTTCCTTCGCGGCCCGCTTGATTTCCGACGTCGGCCGCCGGTCGATAATCATCTCGCGAATCCGATCCGACAGATCCAGCAACTCGCAGATCGCCGTCCGACCGCGGAATCCGCTTCCTGAACATTCCAGGCATCCCACCCCTTCGTAGAATGGCGTGTTTCCCCACTCTTCGGGATTGATACCCGATTCGCGCAACGTTTCCGGCGGCAACTTCACTTCTTTCTTGCAGCTCGGACAAATCACGCGAACCAACCGCTGCGCCAATATGCAATTCAATGCCGACACAAAGTTATATGGCTCCACGTCCATGTTCACAAAACGGCCAATCACGTCTGTCACGTTGTTCGCATGCACCGTCGTGAACACCAGATGCCCTGTCAGCGCCGACTGAATCGCAATCTGCGCTGTCTCATGGTCGCGAATTTCGCCCACCATGATTTTGTCCGGATCGTGCCGCAGAATTGACCGCAATCCGCGCGCGAACGTCAGTCCTTTTTTCTCGTTCACGGGAATCTGCGTGATTCCGCTCACTTGATACTCCACCGGGTCTTCAATTGTGATGATCTTGTCTTCGTCTGTCTTGATTTCATTGATGGCCGCATAGAGCGTCGTCGTTTTCCCCGACCCGGTCGGCCCCGTCACCAGCACCATCCCATACGGTTCGTGGATGTACCGCCGGAATTTCTTCAAATCATCTTCCGCGAATCCCACCACGTCCAGCGTCAAATTCCGGAACTTCTCGCTCAGCGTTTCCTTGTCCAGCACGCGCAAGACGGCGTCTTCGCCGTGCACCGAAGGCATTACCGATACGCGGAAATCAATGAACCGACCCTTGTACCGCACGCGGAACCGCCCATCCTGCGGCACGCGCCGCTCGGCGATATCCAGCTCGCTCATCACCTTGATGCGCGACAGGATCGTCGAATGCCATTCCTTCGCCAGCGGCTGCATCGCGTATTGCAGCACGCCGTCGATCCGGTACTTCACCGCCACTTCCGCGTTGCGCGTTTCAATGTGGATGTCGCTCGCTCTCCGCTCCAGCGCCGTGAAGATCACCGTATCCACCAGCCGCACCACCGGACTCACGCCGTTATCACGCGTGAGCTTGTCCATCGAAATATTTTCTTCGCTGTCCTCGTCGCTCACCACCTGCAGCGTGAAGCCCTCTGTCGCCTGATCCAGCACGCGCTGCGATTGTTCGGTGCGCTTCAGCAGATCGCTGATTTGCGTCGACGTCGCCACTTGGATCGTCAGCTTCTTCCCCAGCAGCAAAGCCAGCTCATCGTTCAATAGCAGCTGGCTCGGATCCGCCACCACCACCACCAGCGAATGATCGCGCGATTCCAGCGGCACGAAGTTGTAGCGGAACATCAGTTCCGCCGGAATCGACCGGAAGAGTTCCGGGTCGATCCGCTGCTCGGCCAGATCGATGAACGGTACGCGATACCGCTCCGCCAGCTTTTGCGTGCGCTCGCGCTCCGCGCCTTCGTCGTGCACCGGTTCCAGATGCAATTCCTTGTTCGTCGCGGTCATAATTTCCTACCCTCCTGCCTGGATGGAAAACAGCGGCAGGTACAGCGCTACCAGGATGAAAAAGATCAGCGACGCCATGATAATCAATACCGCCGGCTCGATCACCGCGATCAGCGCGCTAGCCTTCAGATTCGATTCCTCCTCGTAAAACACAGCCACGCTCGTAAGCATCGGTGCCAGCGCGCCGGACGCTTCCCCCACTTCAATCATATCGAGCGCAAGGTCGGGAATCATTTTCGTCTCCGCCAGCGACGCGTGCAGCGACGCCCCTTCGCGCACCCGCTCCGATGCTCGCTCCACTGACCCGGCCACCAGCCGGCTTCTCATCGCATTCGCGGCCGTCGCCAGCGCCGTCACCAGCGGTGTTCCGCCGCGCAGCAGAGTGCCGAGTGTCCTTGTAAATTGCGCCATCTGAAACTTGATCCATATGTCGCCAAAAACAGGTATTTTCAGCGTCAAGCGGTCTACTGCGATGCCCCCGCTCCTCGTTTTTGACCACACGAACAGGAAAATCGCGCCGAATACTACGATGCCTGCCACCGTCAGTAACAACGCTCGATATCCCACAACCACTGTAATCAGAAACTGTGTCGGGGCCGGCAGCGTTGTTCCCAGATCCGCATATAACCTTGCGAATTGCGGTATCACGTACGTCACCAGGTACGAAACGATGCAGGATGCCACGACAATCAAAATCGTCGGATAGATCAGCACGCCGATGAGTTTTTTTCTCAGCCCTGTCGTCGTGCGTTGATACGCAATGTAGTCGTCAAGGACCCCGGCCAAATCTCCGCTCTTTTCTCCCGCGCGCAGCGACGTCACATACACCGGAGGAAACATCCCTGACGCTTCCGCCGCGTCCGACAGCATCGCCCCCTCGCGAACTCTTCCTCGCACGTCGTTCAAAATCGGCCGCATTTTCGGCAACGCCGCGCGGTCCGCCAGCAAGTCTAGTGCTTTCAAGATTGGCAGCCCCGCTTTGATCAGCGTATTGAACTGCTGATTGAAAATCAGGAAATCCCCTGCGGGCAATTTGCGGTTTCCGCCTGATCCTCTCATCAAACGGCCCACGCTCAGGTTCGGCCGCACTCCGTAAACGTAAAACCCGCGGTCTGCAAGTTTTTGGCGCGCCTCCGCCTCGCTCTGGGCCGTCTCCAGTTGCTGGAAGACGTTCCCTGTCGCATCCCCCACTTTGCAGACAAATTCAGCCATGGTGATACCTAGCGTCCCGCGCCCGTTTTAGAGTCTTCCACAAATTTTAGCATATCGGATTTGGCTCAGACCGTCTGCGCATTCCGTTGTGCGTAGCCGGAAACAGCGCATTTTAGCGTTCCACGGGAGGACCAGAATCCGCACTGGGCACTATGTAGGAATCCGCGAATGCCCTGAGGGTTGGCTGCCTTTACTGTACCTTGTTCGCCAGCGCCGCATCGTCCACGATGGCCACTCCCACGGGCGGCTCGAAATGAAATTTTGACTCTTCGATCGGCACATTCTCATGCCAATCTCCAAAGCGAAACTCAGTCTCAATATCGCCGGGCTGCTTGATGTCCAGCCGCACAAGCTGATCCTTGGAATTCACTTCCAGCAGCACTTCGCGAAACATATCTTCATCCGACTTGCGTGGCTTGCAAACCAGCACCGAGCTCCCCGCCTCGCTAGCCTTTTCGTCGGCGTTGCTTTGCACAGCGGAGCCTCCGAGCGTCAGTCTCCCGCACAACCGCTCCAAATTCATTTTCCCTGCCAGCAGCGCCAGCGGCGTTCGCCAGTCCGAACTCTCTTTGATCGACGTCCGGCTCGCGGTGTGATCTGCCGGCACGTAATACCAGACGTTCTTTCCATCCACCAGAAACATCTTTGTCTCCGGCGAATCGTAGTCCCATCGCATTCGCCCCGGATTCTCGAAATATACCGTGCCGCTTTCGGCCACCATACTCGAGCCTCCCGACGTGTACTTCTCCAGGAAAACACCTGCGATGGTCCTTGTCCGGCGATAGTGCGCTTCAAACGCCTGCGCCACATCTTTCGCGGTCACCGGAGCGGCTACCGCGGATAACGCCATCAGAACCGCCAGCAGAAAACTCATGTTTACCAGTGTAACCGGAAATGCGCTGTGGCGTCGCTTCGCCGTAAACGGTTGGATGGAAACTCGATGAATCGGGGGTCAGCAGGAAGCGCGGAGACGGAGATGTTGTACCCTATTCTATTGCAGGGCAGGCAGGACATCGCACGCAGCCTCACTTGCGATTGCCGCTCCGGAAGAATCGAAGTGAATCACGCCGTCTTCCGTGACACAGAAGCTTCTCGCTCCGGTCACGCCAACGGTAAGGGGGATCGCTGTTGCAAGAAAGCCCAGGAAGCCCTGCGCTGAACAACCGGGCGTGACATTCACCGTTCCGTTTTCGCCCATATAATTAAAAGTATATCCACTCTTCTGATTTGGCGCACTGGATAGCAAAGGATCAAGTTCGCCTGCTTGATCGCACGTCGGTAGAACACCCGGCGCCCCGCCCATGGACGACATGGTCGGTGGATAGCCATTCGAATAATCTTCGTAGTAGAGACTCGAAGCCGTCAGGATCGCGTGCATGCTTTCTGCCGCGGACGCTTCATTCGCTGCCATCTTTGACCGCAACAGGCTCGGAATCGCAATCCCAGCGATAATCAGAATGATGGCCACGACGATAAGCAGTTCGATCAGAGAAAAACCGCTGCTCCTTTTTATCCTTGCTGACTTATCGGATTGTCCGTTTCTTGCCTTGCTCATGGCCGCGCCCAACCCTTCTTTCTTTGCCTCTCGTTTGGATAGAAAAGGGAGGGTATAAACCCTCCCTCTTCGTATCGTTCTGACTGTCCTAAGCAGTTACTGGAGCGGGGACAGTGCTTCGCACAACGCTTCGGTCGCAGGCTTGGCAACGCCGGTTGGATCGTAGTAGATCGAGCCGGATTCGTCTGAACAGAATGAACGCTGTCCGGTCGTCCCAACGGTTTGCGGAACCGCAGCAATCACAAAGCCTCCGCCACCAGCAGCCGCGCAGCCAGCCGGTGCAGTGATTGGCGGGACTCCCGGGACCGAAGTGTACGTGAATGTATACCCGCTCTTAACAGGGTTGCCTGATGCTGGAAGGACGCCCGAAAGCAGGGGATCGAGCAAGCCAGCGCTTCCGCACGTCGCTGCTCCACCACCTACCGTTGGCCCAAGAGACGCCAGCGTCGGAGCAAACCCGTCCGAATACGTCGAGTTGAAAGTAATTGATGCCGTTACAATCGTTCGGATCGAGCCGACTGCCGAGGCCTCGTTCGCGGCCATCTTCGAGCGCAGCAGGTTCGGAATTGCGATCGCAGCGATAATCAAGATGATCGCCACGACGATCAGTAACTCAATCAACGAAAAGCCCTTCTGATTCTTTCTCATGTTCTCTCCTTAAGAGTCTTTCTAAGCCGTGTACCTAAATTCGCTTGGCGGCATGGCTACAAATTGCACCCTGCGTGCCAACTTCCACTGCCATCTCCGCTCCGGTTCTTCCCTACTGTATCTTGCTGATATAAATAGATATGCTGCAATGATGGCCATATCCACTGGCTAACGCCACCCGCTCAGCCACCTATTCCGCACAAAAAGTGACGCGAAATGTCACTATCGCACGCCACAACCCGTCTCCTCTTCGCCTTATACTTCGTACTTCTTCGCATAATGCCGAAACGATCGGTACGTCATATGTAGCAGCTCCGCGGCTCTGACCCGCACGCCTCCCGAACACTCCAAGGCTCCCAGCAAATATGCCCGCTCCAGATCGGCGATATGCTTCTCCAGGTCCATCCCGCCATCCGGGATCAATCGCGTAGGCTGGTCTGGGATTTGCCGCTCCCCGAAATGGTTCTGGTAATACATGATGATTCTTTCCGGCAAGCCTTCCAACGAGATTCTCTTCTCTGTTTCCAGCGCCACTGCCCGCTCAATCGTATTCTCCAGTTCGCGCACGTTTCCCGGCCAGTCATATGCCTCGAGCCGCTCCATGGCCTTCGGTTCGATGCCTTCAATACTCTTCCCCGTGGCATTGCGGAAACGCTCCAGAAAGTGCCGCGCAAGCAGCGGAATGTCTTCCCGCCGCTCTCGCAGCGCCGGCAGGTGCACCGGAATCACGCTCAGCCGGTAATACAAATCCTCGCGGAATCGGCCCGCCGCGATCTCCTTTTCCAGGTCCTTGTTCGTTGCCGTGATCACCCGGACATCCACGTCCGTTTCTTCCGTGCTCCCGATCGGCCGCACCTTGCCTTCTTGCAGAACCCGGTACAATTTCACTTGCATGGTCGGGCTCATGTTCCCGATTTCGTCCAGGAACAGCGTTCCGCCGTCGGCCGCCTGGAACAGTCCGGCGCGATTCTCATTCGCGCCCGTGAACGCGCCTTTCATATACCCAAACAGCTCCGACTCCAGCAGAGTTTCAGGGAACGCGCCGCAATTGATGGTGATGAACGGCGTTTTCGCGCGCAGGCTATTCTCATGAATGGCCCGTGCAACCAGTTCCTTGCCGGTTCCACTCTCTCCGGTAATCAGCACGCGGCTCGATTGCGGCGCGATCGTTTGGATCAGCTCGAAGATCGCGCGCATCTTCGGACTCGATCCGACGATATTGTCAAGCCCGGTCAGCCGCCGCAGCTCGCGCCGCAGAATCCCCGCCTCTTTCTTTAACTTTAGGCCCTCCGCCACATGCTGCACTGCCGGCAGCAATTCATCGAGCAGCTTGTCTCCTTTGATCACGTAGCGATCTGCTCCGAAGTTCACCGCCTCGATAGCCGTTCCCAGTGTCGGCACGCCGGTAACCAGAATGAACACAGTCGCCGCGGATACTTCCTTCGAATACCGCAGCAGTTCCACGCCGCTCATGTCCGGCATCCGGATATCCGAGATCACGATGTCGTAGATTTGTGATTCCAGCCGGCGCTTCGCCGCCTCGCCGTTATTCGCGACCTCAACGCGATGCCCTTCCTTCCGAAACGTGATTTCCATCAGTTCGCAGATGGATTTTTCGTCATCTACGACCAGCATGTGTGCCATTTTCCCCTCATTCCCATTCCATCAAGGCCGGCTGCGTTTTCTCGATGTGTCCCGTGTTGAGATGCGCCGTCTTGAATTCCATGCTGCCTTGACGCGGCAGCTCGATTACAAATTCCGATCCCTGTCCCTGTTCCGATTCCACGCGGATCCGCCCACCATGTGCCTGCACCACTTGATACACAATCGCCAGCCCCAGACCGGTCCCTTTTGGAAACCCGGACTGGAACGGCTCGAAGAGTTTCGCCGCCTGCCTGGCATCCAGGCCTATGCCGGTGTCGCGGATGCCAATGCGCACCCATTCCCCATCGGCATCCAGCTTCACCGTGAGCGTCCCGCCCGCGGGCATGGCCCGCAGTGCGTTATTGCAAAGATTCCAGATCACCTGCTTGATGCGGTCCCGGTCCACGCGCGCCAGGGCGTGCTCGACCCTAAATTGACGCTCAATCCGGTATTTCCCTTCCGCACTCTGCTCTCGCTCGATCAGCGTCAAGGCCTCGTCAATCAGCACGTTCATGTCGCCTTCCGAAAACGAATACGCTTTGTCGCGTGAGTAGTCCAAGAAATCCGTGATGATCTGATTCAGCCGTTCCGATTCCCGGCTCACGATTTGCACCAGCTTTTTATCATCTTCGTCGAGCGGCGCCAGCCGCGCCAATTCTTTCAACGCTCCAGTCATCGCCGTCAGCGGCTGCCTGATTTCATGCGCGATGGCCGCCGAGAGCCGGCCGACCGCTGCCATCCGGTTCTTGGTTTCTACCTCGCGCTCCAATCGCTTCAGCTCCGTCAAATCCTGGAAACTGAAGACGTATCCGTTCACGCCATGCTGCCCCGTTTGCAACGGAGAAACCGACACACCAAGGAAACGCTTTTCGCTCGATGGCGTAGGAATCTCGATTTCCTTCCTTGACGCCATGAACCCTGATTCCGTGTCCACATCCGTCAGCCAGAATCCCGGCAAGACTTCCCGGATTTGCTTTCCCAAGAATGCCGCACCGGAGATTCCCGCAATTTCTCCTCCCGCGCGATTCACCAGCAAAATCTTCCCTTCCAGATCCGTCGTAATCAACCCACCGCGCATCGAGTCGATGATGTTCTCGTTAAACGCCTGCAGATCACGTAGCTCCTCGCGTTTTTCTTCAAGCTCAACCCCCTTGCTGCGCAGCATTTGCGCCAGCAAGCTCACCAAATACGCGACCGCAAGGAAGGCCAGCAGATTGATCAGGACGCGAAGTTCCAGGGCGCGGGCCGTTGGAGTGGTCAGGGAGGTCCGCGGAAACCATCCATATTGCGTGAACTCGACGACCATTCCGAGCAGCACAAATGCTCCGCCGGCCACCAGAAAAACCCCGCGCCGCTCGAACAGCACGCTGGCCATCCAGATCGCCAGCAAGTAAAGCCAAATGAAATAACTGTCGATTCCTCCCGTCGAGTACACCAGCCCGGTAATCAAAAGTAAGTCCGCGGCAATCTGCAAGGAAGCATGCCAGCGCGCCTGCGGAATCCACCGCAGCAAAATCACGAAGCAGGTGGCTAGGAAATACCAAAGGAGAATAACCGGAACGAAGAATTTCGCCGTCAGTGGCAGCGGCGTCAGTTGGTGCACCGCCAGCACCACCGCCAGCAAAAAGGAGATGACCAGGAACCGTACTCGCCCCAGCCATTCCAGCCATTGCGTTGTGTTCTGTGTGAGCTCCATTCCCGATTATCCGTGACGCTCCGCCGCGCTGGAGTCGGGATCCCAGTTGTGTCCTTACTGAGGAACCGGAAACTCCGCGGCCTTCGATTCAATCGCCAACCGGAGGCCGCGCCATCCCGAAGCCCTGCTAACCCCCACTCCCGGAGAGTTCCCTCTAGCCGCCGCCCGTCGCCAGTTTTCCAATCAGCGAGAACAATGGCAAGTACATCGATATGACGATGCCGCCGACCACGATTCCTAGAAACATAATCATGACCGGCTCCATCAGCGTCAGCAAATCCTTCACCGCCGCGTCCACTTCTTCTTCATAGAAGTCTGCGATCTTCTGCAGCATCGCATCCATCGCGCCGGTCTGTTCGCCCACCGCGATCATTTGCGTCACCATCCCCGGAAACACTTCTGTTTCCTTCAACGGATCCACCAGTGACCGTCCAGCCTCCACCGCCTTCCGAGTTTTTTGGATCGCGCGCTCCACCACCGCGTTGCCCGAGGTCTTCGCCGTAATGTCCAGCCCCTCCAGAATCGGCACGCCGCTCGAAATCAAAGTCCCTAGTGTCCGCGTGAACCGCGCTACGGCTATCTTCCGCAACAACATCCCGAGTATCGGAAGCTTCAGCAGCGTGGTATCAATCACCAGCCGCCCCTGCGGGGTTCCATACCACACTTTCAATGCGACGGCCCCAACGGCGGCGAACACCACAATCAGCAGCCCATAAATGCTGCCCACGAAATTGCTCAGCCCGATCACGATTCGCGTCGGCAGTGGCAAATTCGCTCCTAATCCCGCAAACAGTGTTACGAAGATGGGCACCACTTTCCACAACAGCAGCGCGATCACGCCGCCCGCGATTCCCAGCACCGCCACCGGGTAAATCATCGCCGACTTCACCGCGCGCTTCAGTTTCACGCTCTTCTCGATGTACGTCGATAGGCGCTGCAGAATAGTGTCGAGAATACCGCCCGTCTCGCCCGCCTCCACCATGTTGTAATACAGCGGGTCGAACACCTTTTCGTACTGCTTCATCGAAGACGACAGCGTCGCGCCGCCCTCCACCGATCCGCGCACGCCGGTCAGTATCTTCTGGAAAGTCTTGTTCTCCTGCTGCTGCGCAAGAATTTCCAGACACTGCACCAACGGCAAGCCGGCGTCGATCATCACCGAGAACTGTCGCGTGAAAATCGCCAGTTCCTTGTTCTTCACACCGCTGCCAAAGGACGGAATCGAGAATTCCTTCCCCTTTTCCGACACTTTGTTGACGTTGATCTGCTCCCGTCGCAGCACGTTCTGCAACTCGCTCTTCGTCGTCGCCGAGCGCTCTCCGGTGACCTTGGTTCCCGCTCGATTCACTCCGGTGTATGTGTAGACCGGCATCTCCGTTGCCTCCTATTTCCTTTTTCTCGATCTGCCTTAGCGCCGACCCGGCGTTTTCACGGTCATCGTTGGAGAAGTGACTCCGCGATTGATTATGTCCTGCAACTCGTCCGCATTCGATGACCGCAAAAGCGCCGTTTCCATGCTGATGGCCTTCTGGTAATACGCGTTCGCCAAGGATTGATTGAACGTCTGCATTCCTGTCGTTCCCGTCCCCGTTTGCATGGCCGAATAAATCTGATGAATTTTGTCTTCGCGAATCAGATTGCGAATCGCCGCGTTCGGAATCAGGATTTCCATCACCATGGCCCGCCCTTTTCCGTCAATGCGCGGCAAAAGCGACTGGCAAAGAATTCCTTCCAGCACCATCGAGAGCTGCGCGCGCACCTGTGGCTGCTGGTGTGCCGGAAAAACGTCGATGATACGGTTGATCGTGGACACCGCCGAATTCGTGTGCAGCGTCGCAAACGTCAAATGGCCCGTCTCCGCGATTCGCAGCGCGGACTCAATCGTCTCCAAATCGCGCATTTCGCCGATCAGCACCACGTCGGGGTCCTCGCGCAACGCCGCCCGCAGCGAATTCGCAAACGAATGCGTGTCCGAGTGCACTTCTCGCTGGTTCACCAGGCACTTTTTGTGATTGTGCAGAAACTCGATCGGGTCCTCGATCGTGATCATGTGCTCTTCGCGCTCGTTGTTGATCTTGTCTAGCATCGCCGCCAGCGTCGTCGACTTCCCCGAGCCCGTCGGGCCCGTCACCAGCACCAGTCCGCGCGGCTTGTCGCACAAACTCCGCACCACCTGCGCCAATCCCAGCCCTTCGAAGCTCTTGATCTCCCACGGAATCGTTCGGAATACCGCCGCCACCGCGCCGCGCTGATGGAAAATGTTTCCGCGAAAACGCGCCAGGCTCTTCAATCCGAACGAAAAGTCCAGCTCCAGGTTTTCCTCCAGCCGATGCTTCTGCGCGTCCGTCAACACGCTGTACGCCAGCGCTTTTGTGTCCGCCGCCGTCAGTGGCGGCATATCCAGCGGGCGCAAATGCCCGTTCACGCGCACCCGCGGCGCGCTGTTCGTCGACAAATGCAAGTCGCTCCCGCCCATCTCGATCATCTTCTTCAGCAACTCGCTCAGCGGAATGCTCGGCATCTTCTGCTCCTTGCTTACAGCACCGTTTCGCGTACCACTTCTTCCAGCGTGGTCATGCCCGCCGCGACCTTGGTCAGCCCGCTTTTCCGCAGCGTGATCATTCCCGTCTCCAGCGCCTTCTTCTTCAGCTCCATCCCCGAAGCGCCTACCAAAATCAGTTCCTTCAGTTCGTCAGTCACATCCATCACTTCGTACAAAGCGACACGCCCCTTGTAGCCCGTGTTGTTGCACGTGCCGCAGCCGCGTCCGTGGTAAATCGTCGTGGTCTTCGCTTCCTCCGGCGTGTACCCCGCATCCACCAGCGCCTGCGGAGTAATCTGCAGCGCCTCCTTGCACTGCGAGCAAACCCTGCGCACTAACCGCTGCGCCGCAATCAAGTTCACGGAAGTCGCCACCAGGAACGGTTCAATTCCCATGTTCATCAACCGGCTGATCGTCGACGGCGCATCGTTCGTGTGCAGTGTCGATAGCACCAGGTGCCCCGTCAGCGCCGCTTTCACCGCAATTTCCGCCGTTTCGAAGTCTCGAATTTCGCCGACCAGAATGATGTTCGGGTCCTGCCGCAAAAACGCGCGCAATGCCGACGCGAAGTTCAGCCCAATCTGCTCCTTCATCTGCACTTGGTTAATTCCCGGCAACTGGAACTCCACCGGATCTTCCGCCGTCATGATGTTCGTGTCCGGCGTATTCAGCCGCGCCACCGACGAATACAGTGTGTTCGTCTTGCCCGATCCCGTCGGTCCTGTCACCAGCACCATTCCGTACGGCCGCAAAATCGCTTTCAGGAATTTGTCCAGCGATTGTTGCTCGAATCCCAATTTCGTCATGTCCAGCCGCAGGTTTTCTTTGTCCAGTAACCGCAGCACGATTTTTTCGCCGAAGAGCGTCGGCACCGTCGAAACGCGGAAGTCCAGCTCCTTCTTTTTCCCGTCCTTGATGTACTTGATCATGATGCGGCCGTCTTGCGGCAGCCGTTTCTCGCTGATGTCCAGCTTCGACATGATCTTGATGCGGCTGGTGATCGCATCTTTCAACTTCATCGGCGGCGACATCACCGACTGCATGACTCCGTCAATGCGGAACCTCACCCGGTACTCTTTTTCATAAGGTTCCACGTGAATGTCGCTCGCTCCCCGCTTCACCGCATCCGTCAAAATCAGGTTCACCAGTTTGATGATCGGGGCTTCTTCCGCCGCCTTTTCCAGCGACGCCAAATCCATGTCCGCTTCTTCTTGCGTCAGCTCTAGCGCCGCATCTTCGCCGGCAAGGTCTTTCATCACCTTGTCCAGCTCTTCCACGCTTTCCACCGCGCCGTAGAACTTTCCGATCGCCTCCACGATCGCTGTTTCCGAAGCTACCACCGGCTCCACGTTGAAGCCGGTCATGAACTTGATATCGTCCATCGCAAAGACGTTCGTCGGATCCGTCATCGCGATCGTTAGCGTCGATCCCACGCGTGAGAGCGGCACAATCTGGTACCGCACCGCCGTCTCCTGCGGAATCAGCTTGATGACCGTCGGATCTACTTCGTAGAACTTCAAATTGATGGAAGGAACGCCGTACTGCCGCGAAAGCACCGCCGTAATGTCTTCGTCACTGACCAGCCCCAACTTCACCAGGCACGTGCCTAGCCGTCCGCCTTCCCGTTTCTGATAGTCGAGCGCCTGCTTCAACTGATCCGATGAGATCAGGCTGTCTCGAACCAGTATTTCACCTAAGCGGGACGACATTCACCATGCTCCTGGCGCGCAAGCTCCGCTGAATTTCCCTACACAGAAGTCCCAACACTAGCACGCGCTCAACTAGGAATTGTGCTTCCCGTTCCGAGTCGTTCTGTAACAGGAACCTGTACGCTCGGACAGGCGCTTCCCCCATCACGGGCGATGTGCTATTTATCGATCACCATCGCGCCGCAACTCCCGGGCGGTGGTCAGTTTGAATTTTCTTGATCGTGACACAAAGAGTCAAAATTCAAACTGACCCACTACCCAACTCGCCGTTTCTTGACTGGACGCTTCTTGCTCGTTATCTTGACTAAGAATGTCCCGAGAGGTTATTCGTATCGAAGTTTTTTCCCGAGAGGAGGTCCCAAGGCGATCTGCAATTGCGCCTCTACCTGCGCCAGCACGTAGCAACGCCTTGTCATTGTATTACCAGACGCTCTTCGACCATCTTGGCCCGCAAAACTGGTGGCCCGCTCGCACACCTTTCGAAGTCATTGTCGGCGCGATACTCACGCAAAACACTTCGTGGACCAACGTCGAGCGCGCCATCGCCAATCTCCGCCGCGAACGCCTTCTCACTCCGCTCGCCCTGGAACGCGTTTCATTCGCCCGCCTCGCACGGCTGATTCGTTCTTCCGGCTACTTCCGCCAAAAAGCGAAAAAACTGAAAGCCTTCGTCCGCTTCCTTCGCGTCGAATATTCCGGCTCACTCGCCCGAATGTTCCAAACTCCCACTCCCGAGCTCCGCGAAAAGCTCCTTGCCGTTCACGGCATCGGCCCAGAGACCGCCGACTCCATCCTCTTATATGCCGGCCACAAAGAAGTCTTCGTCGTCGACGCCTACACCAAGCGCATCTTCTCCCGTCACGGCTTCGTCCCAGAGGGCGTGCCCTACGAGGAACTCCGCTCCAAGATTGAAGCCGCGCTTCCCCGCGACGTATCGCGTTACAATGAGTTTCATGCGCTTCTCGTCCAGGTCGGCAAGAATTGGTGCCGTCCGCGCGACCCGCGCTGCGCCGAGTGTCCACTCCGACCTTTCCTCGGCGACGCAAAGGTTTCGTAGCGGTTTTGGTGGCACAGGCTTCAGCCTGTGCGCTTTGCAGTTTTATTGAGGCTCTATGGCACGGAATTCTCAGAGCTTCATCGCAATGGAGAGGCAGGGATTATCATTCCGAGCGAGGATTCTGAAGTTCGGACTTAGCAAAACCTAATGGCGACTAACAAAAACTGGACTCGTCGTCTCTGGCTCGCTTTTGGCGGACTTTGCCTCGCCATGCTCGCCGCCGCCATTTTCACGCTTGGTTCCCTCAATCCGCCCATTCGTCCGCAAAGCAGCAACGACTTCCTTATTCTTTTTGCACTGACCACCTTCATCGTTATCGCGTTCATCGTTTTTGGACTGATTCTCGTTCGCAGCGTTGTCCGCCTCATCACCGAACATCGCGCCGGCCTTCTTGGCTCCCGCGTCAAGACAAAAATGGTCCTCGGCGCCATGGGCATCTCCCTACTTCCTGTCGTCTTTCTCTTCCTTTTCAGCTATGCACTCGTCAATCGCACCATGGACATCTGGTTCCCGAAGCCACTGGAAATCGCCAACGAACAAAGCCGCGCCCTCGTCAATGAAATGAGCCTGAAAGAGCGCAGTCGCCTCGACGCTCTCGCGCAGAGCGTCTCCGACTGGCTCTCCGTTCCACGCAAACGACACGACCTGCGCCACTACGCCATTCGTTCTGATTCCGAATTCGACGTGGTCTGGCTCACCGGCCGCGACGGCGCCGAAACAGCCAGCATCCCTGCCTATTCTCCCTCCGCCGAATTCCATCGCGTGCTCACTCTTCCGAGCGGCTCCGAAGTCTGGCGGATTGGCCACAAACTCTATATTTCTGGCCGTGCCCCTTATGAATCCGGCTCGTTGATGATTGGCCGAGGGATTCCCGATGATTTTCTAGACCGTCTAAATCGCATCCAAAGTGAAAATGTCACATACAAAACGCAATACCAGAATCTCCGTTTCTTTAAGAACGAAATCCTCCTTGGCCTGCTGCTCATCACCTTGCTTCTTCTTTTCGCCACCACCTGGGTCGCGCTGTTTCTCTCGAAACGCGTCACCGTGCCCATTCAAGCCCTCGCCAAAGCCACGCAGCAAATCTCCCGTGGCAATCTCGATTACCGCATCACCACAAAAGCACACGACGAACTCGGCGTGCTGGTCGATTCCTTCAATCAAATGGCCGGCCAGCTCGGCCGTTCGCGAAAACAAATCGACGACTTCACCAACAGTCTCCAGCAAGCCGTCGAGGAAATTGAGCGCCGCCGCAAGTTAATGGAAACCATCCTCGAAAACATTCCCACCGGCGTCCTTTCGCTCGACGCCACCGGCGCCGTCAATCGCGTCAACACCGCGGCGGTCGCCATGTTCGGCCCTCACGCCACAACGGCCACTTCGCTCGCCGATCTTCTTGGCGACGAAGCCGCCCGCCGCGTTCTTCATCTCATGCGCCGCTCAGCCCGCATGGGAGTCGCCTCGCAGGAGCTTGAGATTTCCACTGCGGGCCGTTTGCATCACGCCGCCGTCACTGTAAGCTCGCTCGGCTCTGGCCGCGCCAATTCCG
The DNA here is from genome assembly GCA_049787175.1 of Candidatus Acidiferrales bacterium. Taxonomy (GTDB): domain Bacteria; phylum Acidobacteriota; class Terriglobia; order Acidiferrales; family UBA7541; genus DAHUXN01. Next base: position 44,444 of record JBAQYT010000108.1, read on the forward strand.
GATTCGTCGTCGTCATCGACGATGTCACCGAGCTTCTCCGCGCCCAAAAAGCCGCCGCCTGGCAGGAAGTCGCCCAGCGCATCGCTCACGAAATCAAAAATCCGCTCACGCCCATTCAGCTTTCCGCGCAGCGCCTCTTGCGCCATCTCGAACGCTCCGCGCCCTCCCGCCGCCGCGAGGATCGCTCCGACTTGCCCGCACTCGTCTCCGAATGTGCAAATCTCATCCAGCGCGAAGTGCAAACTCTGGCATCTCTCGTCAACGAATTTTCGCAATTCGCGCGCTTCCCTTCCGCGCGCCTCGCTCCTTCCGACGTCAACGCCATCGCTTCGCAGGCCATTGACGTTTTCCACGGCCGCCTCGATGGCATCACACTCCACCACGATTTCGCTCCCTCGCTCCCCATCGTCAAGGCCGACGCCGAGCTCATCCGGCGCGTCATCATCAACCTTGTTGACAACGCCGCCGAAGCCCTCGAAGGCGCCACTCTGCGCAGCATATCCGTCGCGACGCGCCTCGCCAACAACGGCGAAGCCATCGAAATCGAAGTCGCCGACACCGGCCACGGCATCTCCCCCGAAGACAAAGACAAACTGTTCCTCCCCCATTTCTCCACCAAGGATCGCGGCACCGGTCTCGGCCTCGCCATCGCCAACCGCATCATCGCCGAACATCACGGCACGCTTCGTGTCGAAGACAATGCCCCCTCCGGCGCCCGCTTCTTGATTCGCCTGCCCGCCGCAGCCAGCTTGCCTGCGGTCGAAATCGCCACCCCGCAACCTGGCATGCAAACATGAAAACGTCCACGTCCCCGCTCGACAAGAAGATCGAGGAATGGTTCGATGCCATACCATCCGGAGTCCAGAAGTATTTCTTCCTTCTATCATTTGTTGCTGGGATTTTCGTATCGGGCGTGTTGACTGCAGCGATTGTCTTCGCGCTTTACACCCGCCGCTCCGGGAATCCAAATTCTCTAGCGGGCTGCCTATCCGCGCTGGCTTTTCTTGGTTTTGTCATTTGGGCAACACGAGAAATGTTTCGCGCTTTTAGGAATATCGGCTGCACTGGCGACCGAACGCCAACCGCCAAGGAAAATTGAACCTGATGCCCGCATCCATTCTCATCGTCGACGAAGAATCCGGTATCCGCCATGCGCTCTGCGTCGCACGCGAACGCCTCCAGCAATACTTTTAGAGCCACGTCTCGGCCAAGCCGCGTGTCCCGCGCGCGATATACTTCTCGCATCCCGCCCGCGCCAAGCGGCGCGCTGATCTCATACGCCCCAAGTTTTGTTCCCACGCTCAACAAAGCAGCTCTCTCTGTCCTCCTCTATTTTTGTCCGGCTGCAACAAGGCGCGCGACGCGCTGGAACCAGTTGATAACGACCGTGGGCGTCGCGTCGGACGAGGACGAACTTCCCGTCGCGGGCACGAGCATCGCGAAATGCTTCCCGTCCGGCGCTACGTCGTAATCCGAATTAGGATATGTCATTTCAAATCCGCCACGGAACAGCACTTCCGGCTTCCCCGGCTGAAACGAATTGCCGTCAACGGTGTAAGGCACCTCGATCATCGCCGCCGCTGACGCGTTGACGTTGTTCTCTCCCACGAAAAATAATTCGTGTCCTGTCTTGGACCAGCGAGGAAACCCGCCAATACTAACCGAGACCTGCCATTTGCCTCCCGAATCTGAGAGCGGGACCACATAGACCTCCGAGGTGCCTGATTCATTGGAATCGTAGGCCATCCACCGTCCATCGGGCGAAATCTCCGGGTAACTGTCTGCGTTAATCCCTCCTTGGCCCAAAAGGATCTTTGGCTCACTTGGCTGGCCTGTGGAACTTACCGCCAGCGTTGCGATTTCGCAGCAGCCTCCCGTCTTCGAAGAAAATTCGTAAAACGCGAGCGTCCTGCCGTCCGGCGACCACGAAGACGGATACTGAAACACGCCTCCGTTTCCAGTAGTCAGCGTTCTCATGTTTCCCGTCCCGTCGGAGGATAGCCAACTGATGCCGAGGCCATCTGCTGTACGCGTGCACGTAATCATTTTTCCGTCCGCGCTCCAAATGGGCGCCATACACCCGGACGGCGCAGAAGTGAAAGTAATGGGTGTCATCGTTCCCCGCGCGATGTCATAAATGGAAATGCTGTTGCCCCCAACCTGCAATGCCAGCCGCTTGCCATCCGGAGAGAATTGGGGGCTGAGGTAGCTGCCCGGTTCCTTAACCAGCGGCGTCGCGTTGCCTTTGTTGTCGAAGAGGCCGACAGTGACCTCGCTGCTAAGAGTTGCGCCCGCGATGTAAACGGCTGTGCCGGTCCGTGCAAAACTGATTTGCGCGCTCCCGCTCGTAAGGTCAGCCTGAAGGTTTGTCAACACCGGCATCGCCGTTCCCATTAGCTTCAGTTTCCCCGCATCGAATGGCGCAGCAAACAGCGTGCCTCCGGAAACGTACGTCAAATAACCGGAAGAAAGATAGCGTCCGAAATACGCGTTCTCCACAAGCACTTTTGCCTCGCCCGTCGCGAGAGAAGCGGCCTCCACGTCAGCGTGCTCGAAATCGTTGTTGTTTGAAGACGCCGTGAATAGCACCTCTTTGCCGCCGGGCAGAATCTCCGGCCAGCGATGCGTGACCTCATTCCTGCTCTTGTCGAGATGTGTTACGGCTACGGGTGTTCCTCCATCGGCGGAGATGCGGTATAACGGCGTTGTGTACGATTGCGTAAAAACAATCGTCCCATCTTCGCCCCAAGAACCACCTCGCGCAGCGCCGGCTCCGCACAGCGCTACGGGCGCGCCGCCGAACACGGAAACTTTTTCGAGCTTCCCATCGACCGAGTAGAACGCGATCCATTGCCCGTCGGGAGAAAAAAATGGCGCGGCTCCTCGCGCTCCTTGTAATGGCGTGCCCTCAGAGCTGTCCAGATTACGCATATAGATGTGGTTGTGATCGGTGTGAACCACGTATGCGATCCGTGTGCCGTCGGGCGACAACACTGCTGCAGGACCGTTATCCGTAACGAGGGGCTGGCTCGCCGGAATGCCCAGGCTCAGTTCCATTGGAGCTGAATTGGCCGGCTGCGGCGCGCGCAAGAAATATGCCGTGGCGAAAATTGCGGCAACGATAGCGAACACCGTCGCTGCGATCCACGGCAGCGCTTTGCGCGAGGGCTTTTGTAGGGGAGACTTTATACCGCCCGTTGGCGCTGATTCGTATTTTGATGAATCCGATTGCGCTGTTACGCCGCTCAGAATTTCTTCCATTGTGATGCGCGCGTCGCCGATGGATTGCAAGCGTTGCCGCGCATCCTTTTTCAAGCAGCGCTGCAGTAACTCGCGAATCCGCGCCGGCGTGCTCGCCGGAATTGCGCTCCAGTCCGGTTCGCTCTTGATCACTGAGGCCAGCGTATCCGTCACTGTTTCTCCGCTGAACGCCATCTTCCCCGTCAGCATTTCGTACAGCACGCAGCCGAATGCCCAAATATCCGTCCGCCGGTCCACCGATTTTCCTTTGGCCTGCTCCGGCGACATGTACGCCGCCGTGCCCAAAATAATTCCCGCTTGCGTGGCCATCCGCGTGATTGTCGGAGAAGAAGAAATGTCCATCGTCGCCGGATCGCCTTCCAGCGCTTTCGCCAAACCAAAATCCAGAATCTTCACCGCATCGTTCGCGCCAATCTTGATGTTCGCTGGCTTCAGATCGCGATGCACTATTCCACGCTCGTGCGCGTACTCCAGCGCTTCACAAATCTGCTTTGCTATCGGCAGCGCCTCCTCCATTGGAATCGCGCCAGCCTTAATTCTTTCCGCCAGCGTCGGCCCTTCGACCAATTCCATCACCAGCGCGTGCATGCTGCCGGAATCTTCGAAGCCATAAATCGCCGCAATGTTCGGATGGTTGAGCGATGCCAGCACTTGCGCTTCGCGCCGAAACCGCGCCATGCGCTCTGCGT
>JBAQYT010000112.1:0-14309 GCA_049787175.1 Candidatus Acidiferrales bacterium
TGCGTCGCCTCTTCCACCGACGTCAGCCTTCGCGCCAGCTCTTCTCCCAGCGCGCGCCCTTCTGTGCCCCGCATCTCGTCCAACTGATCGATGGCTGCCGTCAGCCCCGAGAGCACCGTCGCCGCAAGCTTCTCGATCTCCTGCGGCGGAGGTGCGGACGACGTCACGCCGGGCAATCGCAATATCGCCGCCACGTCGAGCTCTGCCTTCACTCCAAACTCTTCGCCGAGAGATCGCGCCGCAGCCCAATACGCCGCGGCAGCCTCGCGATTGATCGCCACGGCATTGTTTTTTGCCGCCTGCACTTGCAGCGCCACTTCCACGTGCCCGCGCCGGAAACGCCCCTGCACCACTTTACGTATTTCCATTTCCAGCGCGTCCCATCCCTCCGGCATTCGCACGCGCACGTCCAGAAATCGGTGATTCACGCTGCGCATGCTCAACTGCACGGCCCACCCGTCTTTTTCGACGCGCGTCTGCGCGTATCCGGTCATCGAGCGCAGTGTGGGATGTGACATCTTACACGGGCCCGGCCGGCATCGGCGGCTCGATTTCCTGAAATTGCAGATTATACAACCGCGCGTAGGCTCCGTTTCGCGCCAGCAACTCTTCATGCGTCCCGCGTTCCTTGATCGTCCCTTCTTCCAACACGACAATCGTATCCGCCCGCCGTACCGTCGACAGCCGATGCGCAATCACGAATACCGTCCGGTTCTCCATCAAGTTATTCAGCGCCCTCTGTACCAGCAGCTCCGACTCCGAATCCAGCTCCGAAGTCGCCTCGTCCAGAATCAGTATCGGCGCATCCTTCAGCAGCGCCCGCGCGATTGCCAGCCGCTGCCGCTGCCCTCCCGAAAGCCGCTGCCCGCGGTCTCCAATTCTCGTTTGATATCCCTGCGGCAGTTGCGTGATGAATTCGTGCGCCAGCGCCGCTTTCGCCGCCGCCACTACGCGCGCCTCCGGCAAGTCCGGCCTGCCATAGCACAAATTATTCCAGACCGTATCATTGAAGAGAATCGTTTCTTGCGTCACGATGGCCATCTGTTCGCGCAGCGAGCGCAGGTTCACTTCGCAAACATCCTCCCCATCGACACGCAGCGTTCCCATCGTCGGGCTGTGAAATCGCGGCAGCAGGTTTACTAACGTCGTTTTTCCCGCACCGCTTGACCCCACAATCGCCAGCACGCTTCCCGCCGTCACTCGCAAATTGATGTTCCGCAGAATCACCGGCCCGCTCTCGTACGCAAATCCCACATTCTCGAAGGCCGCTTCTTTCGAAAACCGCGGCAGGATCGCCGCCCCTGGTTGCTCCGCAACTTCTTCCTGTAGCGAAAGGAAGCCAACCACTTGCACCGATGCCCCCGCCGCTAGTTGGAATTGGTGGTACAAACTACCCAGCCGTTTGATCGGCGTGTACGCGTTGAAGAGCGAATAAATGAACGCAAACACCATCCCCAAATCCATCACGCGACGCGCGATTTCGCCGCGTGCGTAATAAAGCAGTAGCGCAAACACCACCGCGCCCAGCAAATCCATCATTGGCGACGTCACCACGTACGCCTTCACCCAGCGCATGTTCTCTCTCAACAATCGCCGCGCCGTTTCGCGAAATTTCTGGATCTCGAAATTTTCCATCCCAAATGCCTTCACCACGCGATTGCCACTCACCGTTTCCTGCAAAATCTGGCTCAGGTCGGCCACGCGCGACCGCGTGTTCTGCACGGATTTTCGAATACGTTGTCCCAGCCTGCCCACCGGGTACACAATCAGCGGAATCACAATCGCCGACCCAACCGCCAGCCGCCAGTTCAGCCACAGCAGCACGCATACAAACGCCGCGAGCGCAAAAATCTGCTGGAAAAAATCCGCCAGATTTTCCGAGAGCGCCGTGCGCACCTGATCCACATCGCTGATGGCCGCCGACATCACCCGGCCCGTGGGATTGTGCTGAAAAAATCCGATCGGCTGCCGCACTAGTTTTTCGTACACATGATTCCGCAAATCCGTCACGCCCGCGTGCCCCGCGTACTGGATCATCGTGCTGCCGAAAAACTCCGCAATTGCCTTCGCGAAGAAAATCGCCACCAGGCAGATGGCGAAAATCGTCCACACGTAGTGAATATTCGACGGCAAAAATGAATTCAAGTAAATGTCGCCGTGCGAGAGTCCCAGCAAATGCCTCACCCAGACTGGCAGCGTGATCAGTTTCAATTTGCTCGTCGCCTTGCTCGGATCGAGAATGACATTCACCGCGGGGATAATCATCAAGGCGATCAGCCCCTGGCAAATCCCCACGACGCCCAGCAACACCACGCCAAAGATCAGCGGCAATCTATACGGCCGCACAAACGCGAACAATCCGCGCAGCTCAGATGAGAGTTTCACGCGCCTCGTTTCCCACAAAATGAATTGCGAACTTCGGATTCTTCCCGCCGCGCCGCCCGCGCACAGCGTTCACGATACCGGGCGTTCCAGGTCCCGGTGCTCCAGTTTTGTCGTGTAGCCCCGCTTCGCCAGTGCCTTCGCCACCGCTTCCGCCATCATCACCGAACGGTGCCGTCCGCCCGTGCATCCGAATGCAATCGTCAAATAGCTTTTCCCCTCGCTGATGTAATGCGGAATCAAATACTTCAGCAGCCCGTCAATGCGCCGCAGAAATTGCCCGGTCTGTTTGAACGACCGGATATATTTCGCCACGCGCGCATTTTTCCCGCTGTACGGCCGCAGTTTCGGCACAAAGTGTGGATTCGGCAGAAAGCGCACATCGAAAACCAGGTCGGCGTCGGTGGGCAAACCGAATCGATAGCCGAAACTGACCAGCGAAACCAGCAGCGGCTTTCGCCCCGCTTTCTGAAATCGCTCGATGATGAATTGCCGCAACTCATGCACGGTGAACTTCGTCGTGTCGATCACCACGTCCGAAATCTGACGAATTGTTGCCATCTGGTTTCGTTCCAGCCGTATTCCCTCGGACACTGAAAATTCCGCGCCCATCGGATGCGGCCTTCGCGTTTCGCTGAACCGCCGCGCCAGCGCCTCATCGCTGGCTTCGATGAACACCAGCGTGACAGGATATTCCCGCCGCAGCCCCCGGTAGACTTCCGGCAATTTCTTGAGCTGTTCGCCTTCGCGCGCGTCCACCAACAGCGCAGCGCGTTCGAATTCTCCAGCGTCGCCCATCGACTGCTCGGCGAAAGAAGGAATGAATGAAACGGGAAGATTGTCCACGCAGTAAAAGCCCAGGTCTTCGAATGTGCGCAGAACGGAACCTTTCCCCGAACCGGAGAGCCCGGTGAGGATAACTAGCTGGCGGTTTTGTTGCGTATGCCGCGGCGCCACGAGAGGCTGCTCGTCAGTCCTTCTGCCGGCGCTGATGCGTACTGGGAATGCGCAGGTCTTCCCGATACTTCGCCACGGTTCGGCGCGTGACGTGAATACCCTCTTCATCCAGCCGCTTGGCGATCTGCTCGTCGGTCAACGGATGCGTAGCGTCCTCTTCTTCGATCATCTTTTTCACCCGCCGCTTCAGCGACAGCAGCGACATGTCGCCGCCTTGCGGACCGTTCACCGACTCCGAGAAAAAGTAGCGCAGCTCGAAAACTCCCTGCGGCGTGTGTGCGTATTTGTTGGCCACCGCGCGGCTCACCGTCGACGGATGCACGCCCACTTCCTCGGCCACTTCCTTGATCATCATCGGCTTCAAGTGATCCACGCCGTAATCCAGAAAATCCTTTTGCCGTCTCAGGATCGATTGGCAAACCCGGACAATCGTGTGCTTGCGCTGCTCGATATTCTTCATCAGCTGCACCGCTGCGGTGAAGCGTTCCTTCACGTAATTCCGTACGTCACGGTCGGCCGCGTCCCTCTGCAGCAATCGGCGATACACCGGACTAAGCCGCAGTTGCGGCAAGTCGTCGTCATTCAAGAATGCCTGCCATTCCCCATCCACTTTGCGAAATTGCACGTCGGGCTCGACCAGCCGCGGCTCCGTTTTGTTGTAGCGCAGCCCGGGCTTGGGATCGAGCCGCTTGACCACATCCACCGCCCGCTTCACGGCCTCGATCGGCCGGTTCAGCGCCCGCGCGATTTCCTTCAGTTGATTGTTTTGGAGCATTTTCAAATGCTCGGAAATGACTTGCTGCGCCAGCGTGTTTTGCGGGTCCAGCAGCTTCAGTTGCAGCAGCAGGCATTCCCTCAGATCCCGCGCCGCCACTCCCGGCGGATCGAATTCCTGCACCACCGCGAGCGCTTCTTCCACGTCGTCCAGAATGTAGTTGTTGCTCTGCGAAATTTCTTCCAGCGTGGTCATCAGATAACCGTTTTCATCCAGGTTTCCGATAATCAGCTCCGCCGCTTTGCGCACCTGTTCGCTGCAGATGCTCACGCTCAATTGCCACAGCAGGTGATCCGAAAGATTTTGCGAGGAAGAAAGAAACTTGTCGAATCCCGGCCTTTCGATTTCTTCGCGTTCGCTGCCCGCACCGCTGGCCGCGCCGGTGTCCAGGTACTTCGTGAAAAAAGAACTGATGTCGAATTCGTCGAAGGGGTTCGCTCCTTCGGTCTCCGGAACTTTTTCGGTTTCTTCCTTCACGAACGCGTCGTCCGTGTAGTCCTCGCTGACCACGCCATCGTCCCCGAGCACTTCCAGCATCGGGTTTTCCGTAATCTCCTGATTGATCATCTCGCACAGCTCCAGGCGGTTGAGCGCCAGCACGCTCACCATCTGCACGAGCCCCGGCGTCAAAATCTGCTTCTGCGCCAGCCGGAGATTCAGTTTTGGTTGCAGCCAGTTCATCGCATCAATTCAATCGAAAACTCTCGCCTAGATACAATCGCCGCACTTCCGCGTCGTTGCTCAACTCTTCCGGTGTGCCGGCGCTCAAAATCTTTCCTCCATGTATGATGTACGCGCGGTCCGTCACGGCCAGCGTCTCGCGAACATTGTGATCCGTCACCAGCGCTCCGATTCCCGCCGCGCTCAGCTCCGCGATGATTTTCTGCAAATCCATCACCGTCAGCGGATCGATTCCCGAAAAAGGCTCGTCCAGTAAAATAAATGACGGCTGCAAAGCCAGCGACCGTGCAATTTCCAGCCGCCTCCGCTCCCCTCCCGACAGCACGTAGCCCTTGCTGCTGCGTATTCCTTCCAGTCCCAACTGCGCCAGCAATTCCTCCACGCGGTCGCGCCGCTGCTCCGCCGTGATCGGCAGCGTTTCCAGCACCGCCAGCAAGTTTTCTTCGACAGTCAGCTTACGAAATACGGAGGGTTCCTGGGGAAGATAGCTGATGCCGCTGCGAGCTCGAAGATACATCGGGAGGTCGCTGATGTCTTCGCCATCCAGCAGGACGCGCCCGAAATCCGGCCGCGCCAGCCCTACCAGAATATAAAACGTCGTGGTCTTGCCTGCGCCGTTCGGGCCCAGCAGCCCAACCACTTCACCCTGCCGAATCTCCAGACTGACGTTATCGACGACCGTGCGGCCTCGATAGGCTTTTTTCAACTCCGCGGCTTGGAGCTTCGACATGCCCGTTCATTTCTCAGCCCGGCGCTTGGTGATGGTTCGTGACTCGTTCTGCGAATCAACGAGAATCGTATCACTCGCCAAAAAGAAGGTCAATTCACGGCCCATTGTGCTGTTTCCAGAACTGTCCACAAGCGTCGCTGCCTCCGGAGAGAATGAATTCTCCCGTCACTTCCAGTCCCTCGCGCATTGACTTGCTGCTCTCCGCCTCCTACCATCTCTCTCCGAGGACGGAACCCTCCAGTTGATCGGTCAAACCATCTCCCACTACCGCATCCTGGAAAAAATCGGTGGCGGCGGAATGGGCGTGGTCTATAAAGCGGAAGACGCCGACCTCGGCCGTCTTGTCGCACTGAAGTTTCTTTCTGACGATTTGGTGCGCGACGCCCATGCGCTCGAACGCTTTCGCCGCGAAGCCCGCGCCGCCTCCGCATTGAATCACCCCAACATCTGCACCATTTACGAAATCGGGCGCGACGGTGAGCGCTCCTTCATCGCCATGGAGTTTCTGGAAGGTCACACGCTCAAGCACCGCATCGCGGCCGGCGATCTTCCGCTCGAACAAACCCTCGAACTCTCTATCGAAATCGCCGACGCGCTCGACGCCGCGCACAGCAAAGGAATCATCCACCGCGACATCAAACCCGCCAATATTTTCATCACGGACCGCGGCCACGCCAAGATTCTCGATTTCGGCCTCGCCAAACAATCCGCAATGGATGATGGTCACTCCCGCGCCGAAGCCACTCGCGATATTGCCATCGCCGAAGAGCACCTCACCAGCCCCGGCGTCGCCCTCGGCACCGTCGCTTACATGTCACCCGAACAAGCCCGCGGCGAAGAACTCGATGCCCGCTCCGACCTATTTTCCTTTGGCGCCGTGCTCTATGAAATGGCTACTGGACGCATGCCATTCGCCGGGAATACATCGGCCGTGATTTTCAATGCCATTCTCGAAAAATCCCCTGTGCCGCCGCTGCGCTTGAATCCTAAGATTCCTGCTGAGCTCGAACGCATCATCAACAAGGCTCTCGAAAAAGACCGTGACATTCGCTGCCAGCATGCCGCCGAGCTACGCGCCGACCTCAAGCGCCTCAGACGCGATTCGAGCTCACCCGTCGCGGTTGCCGAATATCGCAGCAACTCAGGCAGCTCCGCTGCGTCAACGGCTGCGCCGGTTTCCGCTGCGTTATCCAAATCGCGCAAGTGGCTCGGCGCCGGCATAACCGTGCTTTTGATCGCCGCGCTCGCCGTCACCGCTTATTTCTATTTTCACAGAGCGCCGAAACTCACGAACAAAGACACCATCGTCCTCGCCGACTTCTCTAACACGACGGGTGATCCTGTCTTCGACGGCACGTTACGCCAAGGACTCTCCGCGCAGCTCGAACAATCGCCATTCATCAGCCTCATCTCTGATGACCGCATCGCGCAAACGCTCACGCTCATGGCCAAACCAAAAGACACGCACCTCACGCCGGACGTCGCCCGCGACGTCTGCCAGCGCACCGGCAGCGCCGCCACCATCGAAGGCTCCATCTCCAGTTTGGGCAGCGAATATGTTTTGGGATTGAAAGCCGTGAATTGTCGCACGGGCGACCTGCTCGCCGACGAACAGGTTACAGCCACTGGAAAAGAGCAGGTTCTCAAAGCCCTCGGCGATGCCGCCGCCAAGATTCGCGCTAAACTCGGCGAATCTCTCGCCTCTGTGCAGAAATACGACGCCCTGCCCGAAAACGTCACCACTTCATCGCTCGAAGCCCTGCAAGCCTATGCCATGGGTAATCAAACCGCTGACATTGCAAATGATTACACGGCAGCGATTCCTTTCTTCCAAAAGGCCATTTCCCTCGATCCAAATTTCGCCATGGCCTATTTGCGATTGGCCCAAAGTTATCAGCCCCTCAGCCAGTTCGACCGTTGCGCCGAGTTTACTCGCAAGGCTTACGAATTGCGCGGGCGCGCAAGCGAGGGCGAAAATTTGGCCATTTCCTCGTTTTATGATCTTGCCGTCACGGGAAATCTTGAGGCCGCTCGCACATCCTATGAACTATTCGAGCAGACGTATCCTCATGATGACGAGCCGCCGACGAACCTGTGGACGACTTATGCCCTCATGGGAGATTACCCGGAGGCTCATGCCGCGGCGCTGCAGGCTGTGAAGCTCAATCCCGGCAGCGGAAACAACGTTGTGAATCTGGCCTACAGCTATCAGTGGATCGACCAGCTCGATCACGCCAAGGCCCTGATACGGGAGTCGCGCGCCCACAACATTGACTCGCCGTGGATTCCTTTGCTTCTTTACAACGTGGACTTCCTTGAACACGACGCCGCCGGAATGGCGCAGCAGGTCGCCGCCGCAACGGGAAAACCGGGAGTCGACGACCAAATTCTCTTCCTGCAATCTGAAACCTCCGCATACCGCGGCCAATTCATGGAAGCTCAAGAGTTGGCGCGACGCGCCGCCGATTCCGCGCAACGAACCGATGAAAAAGAAACGGCGGCGGAATACGAGGCGCACGATGCCATCCGCCAGGCGCTCGTCGGCAATGTCGCAGTGGCGAAGCAAGATGCCCAGGCCGCGCTGGCCACGGCAAACAGTAAAATCGCTCAATCATTCGCGGGCATCGCGCTCGGGCTCGCCGGCGATTCGACACAAGCCGAGCAGTTAGCAGACGATCTCAATAAACGTTTCCCCGAGGATACCGACGTACAGTTCGATTTTCTTCCTATGATCCATGCCGCCCTCGCGCTTCGTAGCGCCGACGCCGCAAAGGCTGTCCAGGCGCTGTCCACTACTGAACCTTACGAATTGGCGGAAGGGAATGCCGCATTCACTTTCGCCTTGTATCCCATTTATTTACGCGGTGAGGCCTATCTGGCCGCTAAGAACGGCACCGCCGCAGCAGGCGAATTTCAGAAGATTCTCGATCACGCTGGTGTGGTGGGGAACGAGCCGATTGGCTCCCTCGCCCATCTCGGCCTTGCGCGCGCCTATGCGCTGTCCGGCGACACCGCCAAAGCCAAGGCAGCCTATCAGAACTTTCTCGCCCTCTGGAAAAACGCCGACTCCGGCATTCCCGTCCTCAAGCAAGCCAAAGCCGAATTCGCCATACTCCGCTGACCGCATCCGCTACGACGTTTGGTCACGCTTCGCGAATCGCTTTGCGAATCCACGAGGATCGAATCATTCGCCAGAAAAATGTCAGCTCATGCCCGGCGTCCTGTTTCCAGAACCATCTGCGAGCGTCGGCTTCCCTCCCGACAGGATGCATCCCCGTACTTCCGGCCCCTCGCGCATTGACTTGCTGCCCTTCGCCCCCTACCATTCCTCCCCAAGGATGGAGCCCTCCACTTGATCGGCCAAACCATCTCGCATTACCACATCGTCGAGAGACTCGGCGGCGGTGGCATGGGCGTGGTTTACAAGGCCGAAGACACCAGCCTGCACCGCTTCGTGGCGCTCAAGTTCCTGCCGGACGACGTGGCACGCGACCCGCACTCGCTGGAACGATTTCGCCGGGAAGCGCAGGCCGCGTCGGCGCTCAACCATCCGAACATCTGCACCGTTTACGAAATTGGCGAGGACAACGGGAAGGCTTTCATCGTCATGGAATTTTTGGACGGCATGACGCTGAAACATCTTATCGCCGGCCGGCCGGTTGAAACGGAAACGCTGCTCGATTTGAGCATTCAGGTGGCGGACGGCCTGGACGCGGCGCACGCCGAAGGAGTGGTTCACCGGGACATCAAGCCGGCGAATATCTTCGTGACCAAGCGGGGCCACGCCAAGATTCTGGATTTTGGCTTGGCCAAGCTGGCGCCATCGCCGCGCATCGCGCAAGGTATGGGCGTTTCGTCGATGCCCACAACGGGCGCGTCCGAAGAACTGCTGACGAGCCCAGGCGCGACAGTCGGGACCGTGGCCTATATGTCTCCGGAGCAAGTGCGCGGAAAAGGACTGGATGCGCGCACCGATCTGTTTTCGTTTGGTGTGGTTCTCTACGAGATGGCTACAGGCGTTCTGCCTTTTCGCGGAGACACTTCGGGAGTGGTGACGGATGCGATTCTGCATGACGATCCGGTCGCGCCGGTGCGCTTGAACCCGGGCGTGCCGGCGGAGCTAGAGCGAGTCATCCACAAGACGCTGGAGAAGGACCGCGATTTGCGTTACCAGCACGCTTCGGACATCTGCACCGACCTGCACCGCCTCCGCAGAGACACCAGCTCGGCGAGCGGAGTGGCAGCCGGAAGTTCACGATTCCCTGCTGCGGGCAACTCATCGCGAGCCAAGTGGGCGCTCATGGGAGTAGCTCTGGCGGTTGTACTGCTCGGCTTATACCTGCTTTATCAGAAGCATTTTTGGCGCGGCGGTCTCGCGCAGAATGGGTTCCATAATCTCAAGATTTCCAGCCTCACTTTCTCGGGGGATGTATTCTTTGCGCAGGTCTCGCCGGATGGAAAGTACCTGGCATATGTCTCATTATCTCATGGCAAATTCAGTCTGTGGGTGCGCCAGATGGAAACCGCCAGCGCCGTGCAGATTCTTCCTCCCACCATCGACGTGCTCGCGGATCCAACCTTCAGCCCAGATGGCAACTACTTATATTACATAGTCGGCCGAGACAAGCTTCACGGAAGCATCTACACGATTCCAACCCTGGGCGGCACACCCAGGATGTTGATCGACCCTGCCGACGGCCCATTCAGCTTCTCTCCCGACGGAAGCCAGATGGCATACCCGATCTTCGAAGAAAACGCGTTGAAAATCATGGTGGCCAACCGCGATGGCAGCGGCGTTCGCTTGGTATCGTCGGAAAAGGGGACCGACCTAGGGGTAAACTTTGGGGGAGTACGCTGGTCGCCCGATGGCAAGCGGCTGGCCGTCGTCCGGTTAGATACGGAAGATCCGGGAGAATTGCAGGCGTCCCTGTCGGAGGTCGACCTTGCCAGCGGCAAAGTGAGCCGAATGGCTGGCAAACGCTGGCGGACTATTCGCGACCTTGCGTGGCTTCCCGACGGGAGCGGCTTGCTGTTGGCGGGGCAGGACAAAACCGGAGTCCAGGATCAGCTCTGGCTGGTCACGTATCCCGCAGGCGAGCGCCGCCGCCTCTCGAACGATCTCCTGGTGTACCAGTCGGTGTCGGTGTCGGCTGACGGAAAGTCGATTGTCGGTACGCAGTGGGACTCATCTTCCACCCTCTGGGCTGCTCCCGCCAACTCGCCTGACGCCGCCCAACAGATCACGACCGGATTCGAGGACGGGGGACACGGATTCACCATTCTTCCGGACAATCGGATCGTCTACACCGCCAATCACACCGAAAATTGGGATCTTTTCATCGCAGACATCGATGGGCAAAACACGCGGCAGTTATCGTTTGATGGACGCTATCATAATTCGCCGACCGCGTGTGAGAACGGGCAAAGTATTGTGTATTCCACCGATTCGCTGGGCGTTGCGCACCTCTGGAAGCTCGATTTGAGGACCGGTTCCGCGGTGCAGTTCACCAACGGAGCCGGTGAATCCGATCCGTCATGCGCGACGGCAGGAAATGCGATTTACTACGTTGGACAGACTCCCGGCGGGCAAGGGGCGATATTCAAAGTGGCAGCCGTCGGAGGCGCACCCGTCCAACTGTCGGAACAGACCGAGGTCGGCGATCCCTACGTGTCGCCCAATGGAGAACACTTGATGTTTGCGTCCACAGGGAAGAATGGCACTCTTGTCTACGTGACGATTTCAACCGCTAGCAGCAAGGTGGAGTCGGAGTATCCTCTGCCTTTGACGGTATTGTCGACAATGAGTTGGATGCCCGACAATCGTTCGGTGGCGGTGCAGGATTCTCGATCCGGAGCCAACAATTTGTGGGCCTTGCCGGTTCTGGGAGGCGGTCCGGCGAAACAGATCACACACTATAAAACGGGTATGGGTGACTTCGTCCAGTATTCGCCGGATGGAAAGTGGCTGGTGATGAGCCGGGGCCCAAATACCAGCAACGCGGTTCTATTTCGTGAGGGCGTCAAGTAAGGGAAGATGGCGCATGGGTGGTGTGGAGGAAAACCGGAATCTATGAAGTCTCTGTCTCCGAGAGGAGATGCAACCTGTTGGTTTCTGGTACACCAACGGCGGCCGCATATTTTGCCCGCGATGGCAAGGCACGCGGTTCCTTCCCGCGGCGAGGTGACGATTTACCGCCAGCCTTGGAAAAACGGCAAAGCCATCGGATCGCCCCAGGTCGCGTTGAAGCTCCCCTTTGCTTTTCCCCTGTTTTACGGAGGGGGCAACGCCTACGATTTTTCCAGAGACCTTTCCACCATTATCTATACGCGGCCCGGCGACCACGCCGACCTTTATCTCGCTCAGCCAGAAATAACTCCTCATCGCATAGCAGGCCCATCCTCGTCGCTGCCAAGGCAAGCACGATCCGTCATCGTTGACTTGAAGGCATTTCTCTTTGTCTCTGCCTTTCCTCCCGACTGACCGCTGATTCCCGTCTTCACCGTTACCGCTCACTTGTCACTGCTTCTGTCGTTTTGCGAATCGACGAGGATGGAGTCATTCGCCAGAAAAAAAGTCAGCTCATGCCCGGTTGTGGTGTTTCCAGAACTGTCCGCGAGCGTCGGCTGGCCTCCGGAGAGGATGAATTTTCCGTCGCGCGCAATGTATTCGCCGCGCTCGGCCGTGCCGGTGCGGCCGTTCTGTTGGATGCGCACCTTGCCTTCAGCGACGGCCCGCTCTAGCGTTTGCTGATTCTTCGCGCCTTTCAAAAACAGCAGTTCCAATGTTCGGCTCTGAATCATTCCCTCTGACGACCGCGCCTCGACCCCTTCGCTCCACTCCATCTTCCCGGAATCGCTCCGGTAATCCACTTTGGGCGCACGCACCTGCCAAAGAACCGGCGCAGATTTCTTTCCTGTCTGCTTCCCATTTGCCAAGTCTTTGTGCGGTGCTTCGACAAATTCTCCCAGCGCTTCGCCGCGCGCCTCCGTGCGATTCTCGTCCTGCCAGAACTCAATTGTCTGCGCCTGCAGCACATCGGCGCCCTGCCACAATCGCGCGTGCCCGGAGAAAACCGCGTGGCTCCCTTTGGACAAATTCGCCGGTAAATTGCCAAGTGAATTCGTGTTCGAGGATTTTGCCGGTGATGTTCCGTTCATCTCATCGGCGGAAATCTGCGCGCTGCCCGCTGCTGGATTCGCGGCGGGACTTCCCTTCTGCCCCGCGAAACTCGCCACCACATTGCCGCTCGCGCGCATTTCGCTCGTCGTCTGATTCATACGAATCCTTTCGGCCTGCAAATGCGACATCGAATCCTCGACGGACGCGGAGCCTGCAAGGATCATTTCATTCGCGCCGCGCGAAAGCTGCGCCGTGTTCGCAGCGCCGCTCCTGTCGCCTTGACTGAATTTCACATTGCCGCTTTCGTCGATCGCTTGCCAATTTCCATCGGACCCAAATTTCGCCGAGAAATTTTGCGCCGTGCTTGTTTGCAGTGGATCGGAGGCCAGCTTGCGGTCTATGCGCACTCCAGAACTGCCGCGCAGTTCGCTCAGCCGGCTTTGCGCGCCGAAGGTTGCGCTCAACCTTCCTCCCTGGAGTTGATCCGATTCATTAGGCTCGGTCAGCATGATTTTTCCAGGCGCTAACGTCTCCGCGCTCGCAACTCTTTCGCCACTCTCGCTCGGTGACAACTCCACGCGCAGGCTTTCCGTGGCAAGATTTCCGCGCGCCTTGCGCTCTTTCGTTTCTACTTTCACGTTTCCCTGAGCGAGAATTTCGCGCGGCTCGCTCCCCGCGGCGGTCGAGTTCATGAATATTTCCGCGTGTTGCGCGGACAAATGATTCTCGCCGTCACGGCCGCTCGAGTCACCACGCACGTTTTCATCGGCGGTTATTTTCTGGATTGTTCCGTTGGGCGAAATATCCGTCGTCATCTGGCTGGCGGTAAGTGACACTTTTCCGCGCGCGCCGCTCCCCGCGATTTGCGGATTTCCTGTGGCCACGGCGTTCTTCGGTTGCATCGCGGCGTCCAGTTGCAAATCCAGAGCGCCCGCCGTCAGCGTGTGCGTATCTTGCCGCACGCGAACTGGCCCGAAGAGCCGCAATCGATTTTCGCTGCGGCGAAATTCCAGCGCGCTGCTGGCGATAAATAGGGGGACGGAGCCGGATTTTTGCGGCGGAGAAATTTCGAGCTGTACGTTTTTTTCCAGCTTTACGTTTTCCGTCTGCGGCTCATACTCGAGGCCGGTGCCTTTTCCTTCTCCCCCTGCAAATTTCAACGCAACGGACTTGTCGGTGCTCACTTTGCCGCTGTCGTGATCGAATAAGATGTCGCTGGTCTCCAAATGCAATTCGCTTTTTTGCGCGCTTGATTTTGCTTCGCGCAAATCGATTTGTACCACGCCCTGGCAGCGGATGCTTCCGGTGTTCGGCTCGTAGCTGCATTCGCCGGCGTGCACGGAATCGTTGCGATCGCCCTGCGGGCCGAAAATTGTGATCTGAACATTTTCAAGGAGGCTGCGATTCTCGTCTTTGAATTGCGTCGCCTGCGACGCATGCACGGTGAAAATTGTTCGAGTGCCGACCACGCGGGAAAATCCGAAGCTGGCGGATTGCTGCGCAACAATTTCAGGAACTGGCGCGAAAGTTTTGCCGCGCGCTCTGTCGCGCGCCTGCCGGTGCAAGTAAACGCCGAGGACCAGCAAACAAATGGCAACGGCAACGCCGGCGGACCAGCGAGCATACCGCGCCGCTTCGCGGTTGCGCATTCCGGTGATCTTGCG
>JBAQYT010000127.1:0-2050 GCA_049787175.1 Candidatus Acidiferrales bacterium
TCCACGTCGCCTAAATTCAACTTCTTCGCTTGTCCGTTGATGGGCTGTAGCCACATCGAAGTTCCCACGCCGTCGTGTCCGCTCACCAAAAGAGATTTTCCGTCCGGCATCCAGATCGCGCGCATAATGTCGCGGTCGATTGCGCGAGTCACATCCGTGCCGTCGCCGCCGCTTGATGGCGCGACAAAAATCTCGACCTGATTGTTCGCATCGCCATCTTTGTTATACCAATACGCAACCTGCGAACCATCGGGCGATAGCACGCCCGCGCTTTCGAGCTTTTCATGCGATGTCAGTTTCCGCATCTTTCCGCTATCGACATCGAGAATCTGCAGCGTTGTTTCGTCGCCGTCGCCCGGCTCCGCTGTTTCCTGCCGCGTAATAAGCAGTGACTTGCCGTCGGGCGACCATGACAGCGGAGACGATGGCGGCGACGGAGGGAACACAATTGGCAGGCTCCATGTGCCGGAAGTCACGCGCTTCGCCTCGCCTCCATCGCTCGATATCAGCCACACGTGAGACGGCTCGGCCGCCGCGGTTTCGAGAAAGTCCGTGTCGCCCACTTGGAACGCATCGTGGTGCGCCTCAATCGCTTTCTTGTCGACAGGTTCCGGCGTCACGTACGCGATCTTTGCGCCATCGGGCCGCCACGCGAATTGCTCCACTCCATCGGGAGCGCTCGTGATTTTCTCGGCGTCGCCGCCGTCCATTGGCAATATGAAAATCTGCGGCGTTGCGTCTTTGCTTTCGTCCGACGCGGCGACGAATGCCAGCCGATCCCCATTCGGAGACCAGCGTGGCGAGCTTGGATGCTTGTGCCCGGACGTCATCACACGCTGTGCGCCGGTGGAGATGTCGATGAGCACAATCTCGCTGTCTGTGCCGTCTTCTTTCATGTTGATATGCCCCACAACGACAGCAATCGATTTGTCATCCGGCGAAATTTGCGGATCGGAGACACTGACCATTTTTTCCATGTCGGACACTTGGAACTGTTTGTGCTGCGCCTGCACCAACGGCGAAGAAAATACGCAGAAAGCCGCTGTCAAAAGGGCGGCGCCGCACGTGCAAATCGTCGCGGATGCGGAGGGTTTCCGATTCTTCCTTACGGTTGCCGGCGTTTTCAACATTCCGTCTGCTCCTCATGCGTTTCATTCAAGGGAGATAGGGCATTGTATCCGTACTTTCCACGAATTTCTTCAGGCCTTCTTCCGTGGCAGGGCGATTGAACAGCTCGCAGAAAATCTCGATCTCCCGCCGCAATTCCTCGTGCGGGATCGGCTTGATAAAACGCTTTGCTGCAATTGTGGTCCCACGATCGAATTTGCGTATTTGCGCCGCAGTCGTCCGCGCCACGGAGAGCGCCTCGCCCTCGGCCGCCACTTGGCTGACCAATCCAGCAGCTTGTGCTTTCGCAGCGTTGAAGCTCCGCCCAGTCAGCAACATGTCTCGGACCACGGCGTTTCCTAAATCGCGCTTCAGCCGGGGTATCCCGCCGAAACCAGGAATCAATCCCAGCCGCAATTCAGGAAAACAAAAGCGCGCCGTCTTGTCCGCAATGATCAAATCGCATGCCAGAGCCAGCTCCAACCCGCCGCCGAACGTCACGCCGTGCACGGCGGCGATCGTCGCCATCGGAGCGGCGTCGATGGTATTCAGCACGCGATGGATGCGCAGCAAAAAATCGCGCACTCCTGCGGCCCTCTCCGCAGCAGGCATCCCTTCGGAACGGCGCTGTAGTTCGCGCAGGTCCGCGCCCGCGCTGAAGCCAGCGGTGAGCCCGCTATAAATAATGAGCGCCCCGCAGCCCTCGCCGCCAGACTCAAATGCTTCGGCGAATGTTTCCAACTCCGCGAGCGTTGCCGAACCGATTTCGTTGCACGGTTCGTGATGCAGCCTCATCTCGATAATGCCTGCTTCCACATTCCACGAGAGCCTCTTACCCTGAAAACTTTTCATGCCTCTCGCTTTCGATAAAGCTGTTCGATCTGCGCGGCGAAATGCGCGGCGATAACGTCGCGCTTGAGTTTACCATTGGCCGTCAACATCC
>JBAQYT010000130.1:0-14594 GCA_049787175.1 Candidatus Acidiferrales bacterium
CCGATCACGCTATTGATCGCGGCGATGACTACCAGCCAGACCAGACGGTGATCGACCGCGGCGGAAAATGCATAGAACTTGCCGACGAAGCCAGCGGTCGCCGGCAAACCGAGCAGCGAAAGCAAAAACAGCGAGAAGCACGCAGCCACCCAGGGCTGGCTTGTGCCCAGGCCCGCGTAATCGGAAACATCCAGGCGGCGCTCTCCCACGCCTCCAACGTACGCGACGATAAGGAAAGCGCCCAGCGTCATGGCGGCATACGCGGCCAGGTAAAAGAGCACCGCGGCCACTCCGACTTCGCTCAAGGCTGCGAAGGCCACCAGGATGTAGCCGGCGTGCGCAATCGAGGAATAGGCCAGCATGCGCTTGACGTTGGACTGAACCAGCGCCGCGAAATTGCCGATGCACATGGTCAGCACGGCAGAGACCCATATGGCCCAGAACCAGATGTGCGAGGCGTTGCCGAAGGCGCTGTAGAAAATGCGCAGCATCACGGCGAATGCAGCGGCCTTTGGCCCGCACGCCAGCACGGCGGTGACGGGCGTGGGCGCGCCCTCATAGACGTCGGGCGTGTAAATCTGGAAAGGCGCGGCAACCACTTTGAAACCCAACCCGACGAAAATCAGGCCCAAGCCAAGAATCAGCAACGCGCCGGAACTGTGCGCGGCAATCGCCTGGTTAATGGCTTCGAAGCGCGTGCTGCGCGTCGCTCCGTAAGTGAGCGCGACGCCGTACAGGAAAAACGCCGTGGCGAACGACCCGAGCAGGAAATATTTGAGCGACGCTTCATTGGACTTCAGGGCGGTGCGGCGGAAACCCACAAGAATGTACGTGGCAATCGAGCTGATCTCCAAGCCAACGAAGGCGGTAATCAGCTCATTTGCGCCGGCTAAAATCCCCATGCCCGCGGTGGCGAACAAAAGGAGCGCGTAGTATTCGCCGCGCTGGATGTTTTCGCGGTCGAGATAATCGAACGAGCCAAGGATGCCCAGCGCCGCGACGGCGATCACAATGCCGTGCACAAACAGGCTGAAGGTGTCCGTGCGCAGCAGGCCCGAGTAGGCGGAGCCAGGATTTAGGAACATGCAGCGCAGCGACACGAACGCGACGAGCGTGCCGATCAGAGCGAGCCAACCCATCGAGCGTTTGCGCCCTGCCGGAACGAACGGGTCGATCAGCATGATCAGCATGCCGAAGAAACAGAGGACGATCTCCGGAGCGATGCGATAGAGGTCCTGGAGCGGAGGAAACATTAAGGCCGAGCCTGCCTTTCCAAAGAAACGCTGCGCATGGCAACTTCATGCGGGGTCGGCTTCGCGGTGGAAGCGCGAGAGGCTGCTTGGGATTGTCGCGCGCGCGCCTGATAGCTCGCCGTGGTGCGCATTTGCTGGAGCAGAGCGTTCGTCGTCGCGTCCATGCGATGGGTGAACAGCGGCGAGAAAATACCCATGAACAGAATCACGATGGATGCGACGATCAGAATAAATCGCTCGCGGGCGGAAGCGTCCGGCAGAGTTTCGTTCTTCTCCACCGTGACTTTCTCGAGGGCCACGCGCTGATAGGCCCACAGCAGATAAACCGCGGAAAGGATTGCGCCCGTCGCCGCCCATGAGGCCCATGCGAAATGTTGCGCATCGAACACGCCAATCAAAATCATGAATTCGCCGACGAAGCCGTTGAGCATGGGCAAGGCCAGCGAAGACAAGCACGCAAACAGGAAAAACGCGCACAGAATTGGCATAGGCTTGGCCAGGCCGCCGAACTCTTTTATTTCGTATGTATGCCGGCGGTCGTAGAGCATCCCGCAAACCAGGAAGAGCATGCCGGTGGAGACGCCATGGTTGAGCATCTGGTAGATGCCGCCTTCCATGGCCGTGGGATTGAAAACGAAAATGCCCAACACGACAAACCCCAAATGGCTGACCGAGGTGTACGCGACCAAGCGCTTCAGATCATGCTGAACCATGGCGACGAGCGCCGCATAAACGATGCCGATGATGGCGAGCACGGCCACAACTGGCGCAGCGCGATGCGCGGCTGCCGGAAAGAGCGGCAGGCAGAATCGCAGCATGCCATAAGTGCCCATCTTCAGGAGTACGCCGGCGAGAATGACGGAGCCGGCCGTGGGAGCTTCGGTGTGTGCGTCGGGCAACCATGTGTGCAGGGGGAAGAGAGGTACTTTGATCGCGAATGCCAGCATGAACGCGAGGAACATCAGCAGCTCGGTGTTCCAAGAAAGGGAAAGCTGGCCTGTCGAAAGCATGGATTGAATTGCGGGCAAATCGAACGTGCCCGAAACGTGATAGAGCCACAAAATCGCGACCAGCATCAAGATGGAGCCGAGCATCGTGTACAGGATGAACTTCAGTGCGGCGTAGATTTTGCGGCCGTGTCCCCAGATGCCGATCAGGAAATACATAGGGATGAGCATCACTTCCCAGAAGAGGAAGAAGAGGAACAGATCCAGCGAGCAGAAAACGCCGATCATGCCCATTTCCAGCACCAGCAGCATGGCGAAGAATTCCTTGATGTGCTCGTGAATGCTGTTCCAGGAGCAGAGCACCGCCAGCGGCGTCAGGAATGTGGTGAGCAAGACGAGGAACAGGCTGATGCCATCGATTCCCATGTGGTAATGAATGTGCAGATTGGGAATCCAACTGTAGACTTCCTCAAGCTGATATCCGCCGTTGCCGAGGTCGAAGCCGCGCAAGAGAAGCAGGGAAAGGATGAATTCGATGGCGGAGGTAACCAGCGCCAAGCGGCGAATCCAGAGATGGTCGTCGCCTCGGAGCAAGAGCAGCGCAAACGTTCCCAGCAACGGGAAGAATGTGAGCACGGTCAGTAAATAATTGTGTTCCGCCACTAACGCACCATCCATACGAAAAAGACCGTGACTGCCACTGCTCCGACAACGACCCAGGTCGCGTAGCTGCGCGTGTTACCACCCTGAATATGGCGCAGTCCGCTGCCAACGCCACGCGAGAGAAATGCCAGTCCGTTGACTGTGCCATCGATCAGCCGGATGTCGATAACCTTCCAGAGCACGTTGCGCGACAGCCACACCAGCGGGCCGATGATCACCGCGCCGTACAGCTCGTCCACATAATACTTGCGCCAGAGAAGCTGATAGATCGGATGCAGGCCATCGGCGATCTTTCGCGCGGCGCCTGGCTTCAGGATGTAAACGTACCACGCGATCAAGAATCCGATGAAGGCGACGGCCACGGCAATCGCCGTCATTTGTAATTCAAGCGAATGCGACGGCTCCGTCCAGCCGGGATGCATCTGCAGCGCAAGCTGATTCGATGCGTTGAAAACAGGATCGAGGAAACCCTTGAAATAGTTCCTTCCACCCCAATAAGGGGGAAGCGCGAACCAGCCGCCAATGACCGACAGAATCGCCAGGATCACCAGCGGCACAAGCATGACTTTTGGCGATTCGTGGACATGGACGTGATGTTCGTCGAAACGCGGCTTGCCGTGAAAGGTAAGGAAAATCAAGCGGAACATGTAGCACGCGGTCAAGAGCGCGCCGGCCATGCCCAGGCCATAGAGCACAACATTCGCGCCCGGTCCCGCATAGGCGTCGAAGAGAATTTCGTCCTTGCTGAAAAATCCCGCAAAGAGCGGCGCGCCGGAAATCGCCAGCGTGGCGACGAGCATGGTGCCGTAGGTCCACGGGATTTTCTTGCGCAGGCCGCCCATTTTGAACATGTCCTGTTCGCCGCCAATGGCGTGAATCACGCTGCCCGCGCAAAGGAAGAGGAGCGCCTTGAAGAATGCATGGGTCATCAGATGGAAGATGCCAGCCGTGTACGCGCCCACTCCGCAGGCCAGGAACATGTAGCCAAGCTGAGAAATCGTCGAGTAAGCGAGAACTTTCTTGATGTCCGATTGGACCAGGCCGATCGTGGCGGCGTAAAGCGCAGTCACCGCGCCGATGATCGCAACAGCCAGCATGGCCGCGGGGGCGCGGCTGAAGAGCGGGTTCATGCGCGCGACCATATACACGCCGGCAGTAACCATGGTCGCGGCGTGAATCAACGCGCTGACCGGCGTGGGGCCCTCCATCGCGTCCGGTAGCCAGACGTACAGCGGTAGCTGCGCGGATTTGCCCACCGCGCCGGCAAGCAGCAGCAAACAAATCGCCGTGAGCGCGCCCCAGTGATGCATTCCTTCGACCGGCATGTTCGAGACCGTCGCGAACATCGTTTTGTAATCGACGGACTGGAAGAGCCAAAAGGCCATCAAGATGCCGATCGTGAAACCGAAATCGCCGATGCGCGTGGTGATAAACGCTTTCTTACCCGCATCGGCCGCCGATTTCTTCTGAAAGAAGAAGCTGATCAGCAGGTAGCTGCAAAGGCCCACGCCTTCCCATCCGACGAACATCAGCACGAGGTTCGACGCCATTACCAGCGTCAGCATGAAGAACATGAAAAGGTTCATTTCCGCGAAGAAGCGGTAATAGCCGTCCTCATGGGCCATGTAGCCGACCGAATAAATGTGGATCAGCATCCCCACGAACGTAACTACGCCAAGCATCACGATGGTGAGTTGGTCGACTTGCAGCGCGAAGTCCACGCGGAAAGTGCCAGCGGTCATCCACGTGAAATAATCCTGAATCCACGGGAGCTGGCTTGCTGACAGCGCGAAGAATTCGCGCAGCAGTTCGCAATAGGAGAGGAATGCGAGCGCCACGAAGCCGACGCTCGACAGATTGACGAACTTCTTCGGCCAG
Organism: Candidatus Acidiferrales bacterium; assembly: GCA_049787175.1. GTDB lineage: Bacteria > Acidobacteriota > Terriglobia > Acidiferrales > UBA7541 > DAHUXN01. Next base: position 4,742 of record JBAQYT010000130.1, read on the forward strand.
TGACGGCCGACGAGCAGCGTCAACATCGACCCCGCGAGGGGCAGGGCCATAATGATCCAGAGATGCGTGAGTATGAACATTCGCCTTAACTGGAACTAGAATTTAAGCAAATCAATATCTTCCACGTTCAGCGACTTGCGATTGCGCGCGATGACCATAACGATCGCCAGGCCCACAGCCGCTTCCGCCGCGGCCACCACAATCACAAAGAAAACGAAAACCAGGCCGTCAAGCTGATTGAATTCACGGCTGAAGGCCACGAAGGCCAGGTTCACGGCGTTCAGCATTAGCTCAATAGACATGAAAATCGTGATGATGTTGCGCTTGAAAACAAAAGCAATCACGCCCAGTCCGAAGAGCACGGCGCTCAATATCACATAATAAGAAATTGGCACCATCACGAACTCTCCTTCTTGGCAAGCACCAGCGCGCCAAGGATGGCGATGAGAATTAGAATCGACGTAAGCTCGAAGGGCAGCACGAATTCGGTAAAGAGCTTCATTGAAAGCTCCTCGGTCGAGGCCGGCACAGGGCCGGCAAAGGCGCCTCCGGCTGCCAGCGCGGTCCTCCCCACATATTCATGGAAGACCGAATACGTCATTTCGGCGAGGAACAGGATCGCCAGCGGCAGCCCTACCCAACGTGCCAAGTGACTCAGGTTCGTGCGCACCTCCACGCCGGCATTGAGCAGCATGATGACGAAGACGAAAAGCACCATGATCGCGCCGGCGTAGACAAGTATCTGTATCGCCGCGATGAACGCCGCGCCCAACAGCAGGTACAAAACGGCCAGCGCGATCATCACCAGCACAAGCGACAGCGCGCTGTGCACCGGCTCGCGCGCGAGAATCAAGCCGATCGCGCCAAGGACGGCGAAAATGCCGCAGACAATGAACACAAGCATGGCCACGCTCATGAGCGCATCCTCAACACAACGACAATGCTGGTCGCCACCAGATTGATCAGCGAAAGCGGCAGCAGGAACTTCCAGCCGAAGGACATCAGTTGGTCATACCGAAACCGAGGCAGCGTTCCACGCGCCCAAACGTAGAAAAATAACAAAAAGAAAACTTTCGCCGTGAACCAGAACGGCCCTTGAATAATGGGCATGACGGAGGCGAAGGTGCAGAGATAGCCGACGCCGATGCAGACAATGCCCAACACAGGGAAAACAGCTTTCGCGTTCCATTGCACGCTGCGCAGGCCGCCGATAATGAGCGCGAGTCCGCCAAGAATCAAGCCGGCCGCAGGAAGATAAAGCTGCCAGCGCCACGCGCCTGTCTCCGGAAAAGGCGAAAGCCAGCCGCCGAGGAAAAGCAAAGTCGCGAGGCACGAAACGGTGATCATGTTCGCGTATTCGGCCATGAAGAACATGGCGAACTTGAAGCTCGAATATTCGGTGTGGAAACCGGCGACCAATTCCGTTTCCGCTTCGGGCAAGTCGAAGGGAACGCGGTTCGTTTCCGCAATCGCCGCCGTCAAATAGCAGATAAATCCGAGGAATTGCGGAATGATCTCCCACCGCGGGAAGAAGTGAACCCAATGTCCCGATTGGTGGCCGACGATGTCATAAAAGTCGAAAGAGCCTGCGAGCAGCAGCACCCCGACAACGGAAAGGGTGAGCGAAACCTCGTAGCTGATCATCTGCGCGGAACTGCGCAAGGCGCCCAGCAAAGGATACTTGCTGTTCGAGGACCACCCAGCGAGAACTACCGCATAAATGCCGATCGAGCTGATCGCAAAAAGCAAAATCAGAGCGATGTTGCTGTGAGAAATCACCAGTTGCGTCGGCTGGCCGAGAATGCTGATGGTCGCGGGCCCAATGGGAACCAGCGCGAGCGTGGTGAGCGCCAGTGCCAGCGCCAAAAATGGCGCAAGCAGGTACGAGACCTTGTCGGCCGTCGGGGGCACCACGTCTTCCTTGAAAAGGAACTTGATGCCGTCCGCGAGTGGCTGCAGCAGGCCGTGAGGGCCAACCCAATAAGGTCCCCAGCGCGATTGCATGCGCGCGACGACCTTGCGCTCGAACCATGTGAGGTAGGCGAGCGCCGTCATCACGACAAACAACGCGATGGCGATTTTAATTAACGATACCACCAGGACTGGATGCTGGGTGACGAACTCCACGGTCTATCCTTGGATTCCTTGCATGAATTGAGTTTGGAACAGTAGCGCCCCAGGGTTCCGCTGGAAAACAGAAAGTCTTGCGATGAAAATACCGCGCCGGCTTGCGCTTCGGGAGCGCCGTTCGCATTCGCCGGAACGGCAGCCACTTTTTCCACTCCGCCGGTCAGCAATCCTGCCGCGGGAACGTCATAGCCGCGAACATTCTGCCGGATCTCTTCGAGCACCGCTTCAGGCGTGCGATGCTTCATCGCCGCGCCGAGGCCCAGTTGCGAAAGCTGGTGAATCAAAATGCGCAGCAGGTCGAAGTCACTGCGCGGGCCCTGCGCGTCGACGGCGCGCCACACCATCTGCAGTTCGCCGGCGGTGTTGGTCACGCTGCCATCTTTTTCGTAGGCCGAGGCCGCCGGCAAAATCACGTCCGCGCGCTGCGCCGTTTCCGTCATGAACATATCCTGAACGACCAGCAGATCGACGCCGGAAAGTTTCTCCGGCGCGTTGGCGCCAAATGTTTTCACGGGATTCGCGCCGACGACGTAGAGAGCTTTCAGCTTTCCGTCGAGCGCCGCTTGCATCATTTGTTTTGCGCTCATGCCTGCGGCAGCGGGAATTTCCTTGCCCCAGAGTTTGCTGAAGCGCGCGCGTTCGTTTGCGTCGGAGAGCGGCGAATAGCCCGGCAGGCGGTCAGGCAAAATTCCCATATCGGCCGCGCCGCGCGAGTTCGCGTAATCGCCCAGGGCCATGTAGCGCGTCTGGCCTTGCAGCGTCTTGCCGAATTTCACAAGGTCGCGCACCGCAGCGCCGTTGACGCCCGCGCCGAACAAAATCACAACGTCCTTTTCTTTCATGAGCGCATCTTTCAGCGTCTCAAGTTGGCCGGGGATATTCCCGTCAAGTTCGCTCTTGCCTGCGCCGAGCCAGCCAACCGCGCGGCCTTCGGCGCCGTCCGGCACCTGCACAAATTGCTTTGCTTGGCGCTGCAGCTTCAGCGGATGGCTGTCGATAATGTAGAAGTGTGCGTCGTGATGGCGCACCGCGGTGCGAATTTGCCACGCGACCAGCGGATTCTGCTGTGTGGCGTCGTTGCCGATCAGAAGAATGGCGTTCGCGTTGTACACATCGGCCATCGTCGCCATCGCGTCGTTGGCTTTCGATCCCAGCGCCGAAGCAAGTCCCGCATAGTCCGCGGTGCGATGATGATCGATGTTATTCGTGCCAAGCGTCGCGCGCGCGAAGCGGTTGAGTAGATAGTTTTCCTCATTTGTCGTGTGGTTCGAGCCAATGACGCCCATGGCCGCTGGGCCATGCGCGTCGTGCGCCTGCTTCAGGCGCCGGGCTATTTCTTCAATGGCGTCTTCCCAACTCGCCGGTTGGAACGCGCCATTCTTGCGCACCAGCGGCTGGCGAATGCGCTCCGCATTCGTCGTGAAGTCGTGTCCGAAACGTCCCTTCACGCAGAGGAATTCGCCGTTAATGCCGCCATGGTCGCGATTGTTGGCGCGCAGAATTTCGTTGTTGCGAACCGAAAGCGTGGTCTTACATCCATTCGAGCAGTGCGCGCAAGCCGTGCCGAAGTACTTCATTTCCCACGGGCGCGTTTGATAGCGATACGTGCCGCTGGTGAGCGCACCCACGGGGCAAATGTCGATGCACATGCCGCATTCTTCGCACGCAAGCTGCCCGGAATCGTTGGGAATAATCACGGAAGTGACGCCGCGTTGCGCGACCCCCAGCGCCTTCACATCCATGCCTTCGTCGCAAACGCGCACGCAGCGGAAACACAAAATACAGCGCGGCGCGTCGTAATAAACCGCGGGCGACCATTTTTCCTCGGGATAATGCAATTTCTCTTCGGTGTAGCGGCTGTAGTCGATGCCGTACGTGAAGGTCATGTCCTGCAATTCGCATTCGCCGCCTTTGTCGCAGACCGGGCAGTCGAGCGGATGATTCGTCAGGACAAATTCCAGCATGTCTTTGCGCGCTTTGTGCACCTCGGGCGTATCGGCATGAACCACCATGCCGTCTTCCGCCACCAGCGTGCACGCCGTGGCCATTTTCCGCGCTTTTTCCACTTCCACCAGGCACATGCGGCAAGCCGCCTGCAGCGCGAGGCCGGGATAATAGCAGAACGAAGGGATCTCGATCCCAGCCTGTTTTGCGGCCTCGATCACCAGCGTGCCCTTCGGCACCGTAAGCTTCTGGCCATTCAGCGTGAACGTGATGGTCTGTGTTTGCGTTTCCGGCATAATCCCTTTTTGTTCTAACGTGCCATCGCCAGCATATCGGCCGGCTTGAGCGGGCACTTGCCCTTCAAATGATCCTCAAATTCATTGCGCCATTTTCGCACGATGCTCATCGTCGGCAGCGCTGCCGCGTCGCCGAGCGCGCAGAGCGTCTTGCCCAGCATGTTTTCAGATACTTCATCGATAAGCGGAATGTCTTCCTGCCGCCCGCCGCCTTCGTGGAAACGGTCGAGCACTTTCCGCAGCCATGCCGTGCCTTCGCGGCACGGGATGCACCAGCCGCAGGATTCGTGCGCGTAAAAATGCATGATTCGCCGCGCCACGTCCACCATGCACGTATCTTCGTCCATCACCACCAACCCGCCGGAGCCCAGCATCGAGCCAATCTTCGCCACGGAATCATAATCCATGGCCACATCGCATTCGTTCGCGCTGAGCAACGGACAGGAACTCCCGCCGGGAAGAACTGCCTTGAGCTTTCTGCCATTGGGAATTCCGCCCGCGACTTCGTAAATCATGCGATTTAGGTTGAATCCCATAGGCAATTCGTAGATTCCCGGCCGGTTGACGTGGCCGGAAATCGAATAGAGGCGCGTTCCGCCGTTCTTGGGAACGCCGAGGCCGGAATACCAGTCGCCGCCCTTGCGCATGATCAGCGGCACCGTACTTAGCGTTTCCACGTTGTTGACGACGGTAGGGCACTGATACAGGCCAGCAACAGCAGGGAAGGGTGGCTTGATGCGCGGGTAGCCGCGCTTGCCTTCGAGCGATTCGAGCAGCGCCGTTTCCTCGCCGCACTCGTATGCCCCCGCGCCCGTATGCGTGCACACGTCGAAATCGAATCCCGTGCCGAGGATATTTTTTCCCACGAAGCCCGCGGCATACGCTTCCGCAAGCGCGCGGTCCAGAATGTCCAGAATGTAGCGATACTCCCCGCGCACGTAAATGTAGCCTTGATGCGATCCGATGGCTTTCCCGGCGATGACCATGCCTTCGATCAGCGCGTGCGGGTCCATTTCCATCAGCGGCCGGTCTTTGCTTGTTCCCGGCTCGCTTTCGTCCGCATTGGCGGCGAGATACTTCGGCTTCGGTGAATCCTTGGGTACAAAGGCCCACTTCATTCCCGTCGGGAAGCCTGCGCCGCCGCGGCCGCGCAGATTCGACTTTTTCATTTCGTCGATGATCTGCTCGGGCGTCATTTGCTTCAGCGCTTTCTGCAGGCCCTGATATCCTTCGTGCTGTTGATAAACCTTCAGCGTCTGCGAATCTCTTATGCCGAATCGCTGGCTGATCACGCGAACTTCGGCGGGATCGGGTTCGTGCAGCGCGCCGGAAATGACGGGAACCGGAGCAGGATGCTTGCCGGCGGCGAACTGATCCAGGATAGCGTCGACTTTTTCCGGCGTGAGATCCTCGTAAAAATCGTAATTGACCTGCATCGCCGGAGCGCCAGAGCACGCGCCTATGCATTCCACTTCTTCCAGAGAAAAAATGCCGTTCCCCGTCGTTTGCCGGTTGCCAATTCCGAGCCGTTTTTCGACGTGCGCCATGATGCCGAATCCGCCGCGAAGCTGGCAGGAGATGTTCGTGCACACCTGCACGTGAAATTTCCCCGCGGCCTTGCGGCGCAGCATCGAGTAATACGAAAGCGTCTCCGTCACTTCGGTCATCTGTAAGCCAAGGCGCTGCGCGATTTCCTCGAGCACCGGGTCGCTCAAATGGCCGTATTCATCCTGCGCGTAGAGCATCATCGGCACCAGAGCCGAGCGCTTCACCGGATAGCGCGAGACGAGCTGCTTGAACTTCGCGTCCAGTTGTGGAGAAATTTGCATCAGCGGTCCACTTCTCCCAGCACAATGTCGATCGTCCCGATACTCGCCACGACGTCCGCAATCAATTTTCCGATCACCAGATGCGGCAGCGCCTGCAGGTTGACAAACGATGGCGCGCGCACCTTCACGCGATACGGCCGATTCGAACCGTCGCTGCAGACGTAAAATCCGATTTCGCCGCGCGGCGATTCGATCGCCTGATAGACCTCGCCCGCAGGCGGCGTAATTCCTTCGGTCCAAATCTTGAAATGATAGATCAGGCCTTCAATCGATGTTTTCATTTCCTCACGAGACGGTGGAACAAGGCCGCGAACCTCGGCGCGGAACAGTCCTTGCGGCGGGATTTTCTCAATCGCCTGGCGGCAAATCTTGGCGCTTTGCCGCATCTCTTCCAGGCGCACTTGATAACGTGCGTAAACGTCGCCGGCGGTCTGTGTCGCTACGCGAAAATCGAATTCCTCGTAACTGGAATACGGAAAATACTTGCGAACATCGTAATCGCTGCCGCTGCCGCGCAAGGAAGGTCCGGAAACGGCCATGGCGATGCCGTCTTCGAGCTTCAAAACGGCAACTCCCTGCGTGCGCAGCTTCCAGATCGGATTTTCCGTCAGCAGGTCCTCATATTCGGCAAGGTGCCCCGGGAAAGAATCGAGGAACCTCGCGATCCATTCGAGGTAGCCTGGCGGCGGTTCGAGTGCCAAGCCGCCGATGCGGAAATAACTGGTCATCATCCGCTGGCCGGAAATGGCCTCGAGAATTTTCAAGATTTCTTCGCGCTCGCGGAAGCAATACAGGAAAACGGTCATCGCGCCAAGGTCGATCGCGTGCGTGCCCAGCCAGACCAGATGCGATTGGATGCGCGTCAACTCCGTCAGCAGCACGCGAATGTACTGCGCGCGCTTCGGCACTTCGATGTCCGCCAGTTTTTCCACCGCAAGGCAGTAACCGAGATTATTCGACAGGTTGGCGAGGTAATCCATCCGGTCGGTCAGTGGAATACACTGCGAATAGGTGAGCTTCTCGAAGTTTTTCTCGATGCCTGTGTGCAGATATCCAATCACCGGTTCAGCCTTGAGGACAATTTCGCCGTCAAGCTCGAGGATCACGCGCAGAACTCCGTGCGTCGACGGGTGCTGCGGCCCCATGTTGAGCACCATCGTGCGGCTTTCCGGCACGGTCTGGACGCTGCTCGCCATCAGCGATAACCCTCCACGGGATAATCCTTGCGGTGCGGATGGCCTTCCCAATCGTCCGGCATCAAAATGCGTGTCAGGTTTGGATGGCCCTCGAATTTTACGCCCATCAAGTCCCAGGCCTCGCGCTCGTGCCAATTCGCGGTCGGCCACACGCGAGTGACCGTAGGCACTGTCGGATCCTTGCTGGTGACTTTCACTTTCAAGCGAAGGCGCTCGCGGCGGCTAAGGCTCACCAGGTGATAATTGACCTCGAAGCGCGGTTCGATGGGGAAGCGGTCAACTGGTGTGATATCGGACAGAAACGCGAAATTCAGTTCCGGATCGGATTTCAGGAATTCGCACGCGGCAATCAGCCGGTTGCGCGGCAAGACAATCGTCGCCTCGCCACGAAAATAGATCACTTCCGTGATCCCTTGCGGGTCCCGCTCTTTCAGTTTGCGTACGGCCAGCGGGCTATCTTGTTGCTCCGATTCCACTCGTATGATTCCTGGTTTTGGCGGTCAGGCTACTTCCACTCCAGCGCGCCCTTCTTCCACAAATAAATGTAGCCCACCACCAGGATGAAAATATACAAAAGCATTTCCACGAAACCGAACAGGTTCAGCTTCTTGAATACGATCGCCCAGGGATAAAGGAAAATGGCCTCAATATCAAACAGAATGAAAATCATCGCTACCATATAGAAGTGCACGGAAAAAGGTTCGCGCGCGTCTCCCGTTGGCCGGATGCCGCACTCGTAAGGCTGGTCTTTCGCGCGGGATTTCAAATGGCGGCCGACCACAGAAGAAGCAATAATCAAAACCGCGGCTAGTCCTGCCGCGAGCAGGAACATGAGCAATAGTGGCGCGTACGCGTCGAGGTAGCTTCCGTTCATTTTCGATGCACTGGTATAATAACGAGGCACCACCCTCTGGTCAATGAACACGCGAAAAATTTTTGCGCCGGCTGTGGCGCCGCAAGAACCAAAAGAGCGAAGGATTATCGCACAATGAGCCTGGGATTCAACTCGGATGTGACAGTCGGCGAGGACGTCTGCCATGTACAAACGGAAGACCATGGCCGGCCGCAGTGCCGCATTGAGACCCTTGTCTATCACCGCGGCCGTATTCTGCACCGCAGGAATTCAAGCTACTCGGACTTAGCTAGCGCGGCCGAGTATTCCGAAAATGCCCTCGGCGAGCGCGTGCAGAGCCAGCATCGTTCGGTGATTGAGGAGCTTCGCAACGGCTTGATTTCCATTCCCTCGGATTCTTCGCACGCGACTGCCGCTCCGTCGCCGGGCATTCAGGTGCGCTTGCGCAACGCCAATTCGTGGCTGGCGGGCGCCCACGCCACGCTCGATGTGCAGGTGCTACACCGTGCGAGCAACCAGCCTGTGCGTGGCGCAAACGTCGAAGCCTATCTAAACGGCGCGAACGAGGAAGCGCATTTTACGGCCGCAACCGGCGACGATGGCCTCGCGCAACTGTGCCTCGCGGCGCCGCATGCAGGCTCCGAAGGGTCGGAGCTCGTAATTCGCGCGGACGCTGGCGCATCATCGGTGGTCGACGAAATCCGTTTCGTCCTGCGTGCAAAACCCAAGGGTGGCGCGCCCGAGGCGAAACGTTGACTGTAACCGTCAACGGCGAAGCGCGTGAAATTCCCAATGGCTTGAATGTTGTTGGTCTGCTCGGACATTTGGGAATCGCCTCGGATCGCGTTGCTATCGAGCGCAACCGCGACATCCTCCCGCGCGCGCTATGGCAGGGAACTGTCGTCGAATCGAACGACTCCTACGAAATTGTCCACTTCGTCGGCGGGGGTTAGATCCTCAAGGGCTTCCTTCGCGAGAATCGAGTTACGTAAGAAGATGGCCAAGCTTCTCTTTCTTGGTTTGGAGGTAGCCGCGCGAGTGGCGGCTCGTGCGCGGCCGGCAGGGCACGCGCTCGATGACGCGAACGCCGTTGCGTTCAAGCTGCGCCACTTTGTCGGGATTGTTCGAGAGTAGCTTCACTCGTTTTACGCCCAGCAGCTTCAGCGCTTCCGCGCAAAATTCATAGTTGCGGTGGTCCGCTTCGAATCCCAGTTCGCGGTTGGCTTCGACGGTGTCCATGCCGCGATCCTGCAGCTCGTATGCCTTGAGCTTGTTCATCAGACCGATTCCGCGGCCCTCCTGCGGTAAATACAGCACAATCCCGCATCGCGCTTTCGCGGTTTCTCGCAGCGCCATCTCGAGTTGCGCGCGGCAGTCGCATCGCTCCGAGTGGAAAACGTCTCCCGTCAGGCATTGCGAATGAATGCGCACCAACGGTGCATCGCCTCGGCGGATTTTCCCGTGCTGCAACGCCACTGCGCTTTCCGCCGTTCTTGTCAGGCTGAGCTTCTCAGCGCCTTCGATCCCCAGAATTGTAAACTGGCCGTATTGCGTCGGAAATTTCGCTCGCGCAACGATACGTGCGCCTTTATGTGAATTGACGCG